>CAMOVR010000241.1 GCA_946627565.1 uncultured Clostridia bacterium | reverse complement strand
CGGTCTTTCCGACGAACTGGCTTGTGAAGGCTTCCTCAGCGCACAGCTGGCCAAGACCCGGGGTCTGGGTGGCAGCGTCCACGGTGAGAGCAGCAACGGAGCCGTCGTCAGCCTTGGTCACACTTACGGTGATGTCAGCTTCGCCAAAGCCGGGCACGGTCAGGGTCAGGCCGTCTGCGGCAGCCTCGGGAGCAGCTTCAGAAGCAGCTTCAGCTTCTTCTTTGGCAGTGGCAATGCTTGCGCCCACCAGGGCACCGTTTTCGTAGGTGAATTCGCCCACCAGTTTGCCGGAGTAGCCCTCAGAGGCGCCCACCACGGCCAGACCGTTGGACTGCAGGCCCACGGAACCTTCGGTGATGCTCTGGAGCTGTTCCACGGTGAGGGCACCGGTATCCACCGGCACAGCGCTGTTGATGGCGTCCACCACAGCGGTGCTGGTGATGGTGGCTCCGGAAACGGCATCGATTTCTTCCATATTCACGGGGATGGCTTTGCCCACGAACTGGCTGGTGAAAGCCTCTTCCATGGTGCGCTTGCCAAGGCCTTCCGTTTCATCCGGGGCATTGACGGTAAGGGATTCAATCTGCAGGGCATCATCCAGTTTGACTTTCACGGATACATTGCCTGCAAAGCCCTGGGCGCTTCCTTCCAAAACGGCGCCGGGGAGAATCTCGGCAACGGCCGGCTGAGCACTGTTGACAGCGTCAATGACGGCAGTGGAAGAAATGGTGGCGCCGGAGACGGCTTCGATTTCTTCAGCATTGACGGGAATGGCTTTTCCTACGAACTGACTGGTGAAAGCCTCTTCCTCTGTACGCTTGCCCAGTCCCTCCGTCTCGTCAGGAGCGCTGACGGTAAGGGAACCGATGTTCAGCTGATCGTCAATGGTCAGGTCCACGGTGATGGGGCCGCCAAAACCGTCCGCGGTACCCCGCAGGCTGGCGCCGGGGGTGATGGCGGAAGCGTCCGTGGGTGCGGCAGCCTTGGATTCATTCTTGCCAAAGACGATGGTGCCGCCGGTCTTCCCAAGAATGCCGTCAGCAAAGGAACCGAAAGCGGCATTGACGTCGCCCAGGATGGCCTTGGAGGTGAAGGTGGCGCCGGTGATGGCTTCAAAGGCACCGTCGGTGGCGGCATTGAGGCCCACGAACTGTTCGGCGAACTCCGGATTGAGGGCTTTCGCACCGATGCCGGTGGTTTCCTGGAAGTCCGTATCGCCCACCTTGGCAGAGACAACGGTACCGCTGGGGTCCACGCCAAGGGTCATGGCAACGGGACCGGCATAACCCTGCTGACTGGCGGTGACGCAGTAGCCTATAACCGTACCGCTTTCATCAAGCGCTTCATAAATACTGCTCACGGTCGGATAGGCAGACTGATTATAGGAAACTTCCTTATAGTCAGCGGCAGGCATGACCGCGCTGAACGTCTCCTGAAGGGCAGCCATCTTATGCTCGGCAATGGGGCCTTCGGTAATAGAGTTGGTGAAGGCCAGGATCAGACCGGCAATCAGGGCGATCAGTCCCAGGATGACATAGGGCGGCAAGGATTTTTTGGTCACGTTGTTTTCCATGGAAAAACCCCTCCATCAGATAGTAGATAGTAGAAGATTGATGATATATGGAATACAAATCGGAATCGGGTCATGGGCAGATGACTGCCGGGCTCGGGAAAGCAGGAAATCAGTAGGAAGTCAGCACCGTCAGCGGAAAGAGGTCTTCAAACCCTTCAGTGGTGAAGAGCTTTCCGTCCCGGGTGATGAGGATACCGTTCATGCCGTTTTCCTGAAGATATTTCAGGGCCAGGTCCTTTCCCATGACAATGCAGGCGGTGGCAACAGCGTCTGCTGTCATGGAACTGTCTGAAACGATGGTGGCTGAGGCCAGGTCCGAATCAGAAGGGAGGCCGGTTTCAGGGTTCAGTATATGGTGATAGCGGATTCCATCCTTCTCAAAGAACCGTTCATAGATCCCGCTGGTGACGATGGAAAGATCGGACAGGGAGATCACGGCAATGGATTCACCTTCCGCACCCAGCGGGTCCCTGATGCCGATACGGAAAAGGGATGCATCCGGCTTGATGCCCACGGCGTAGACATTGCCGCCGAAATTCAGCGTGCCCCCAAGCACCCTGGAGCGGATATGCTCTGCAATCTGGTCGGCGATATAGCCCTTGGCGATGCCGCCCAGATCGATCTTCATGCCGGCAGGCAGTGTAACCGTGTTTCCTTCGCCCAGGACCATCAGGTCGTCATTGACCAGGGGGAGGGAAGTGCGCAGTTCCTCTTCCGTGGGCATCCGCTCGGTACCGCCGGTAAAATCCCACAGTTCAGTCAGGGGTGCCACGGTCACTGAAAACGCGTGCCCGGATGCGTCGGACACTTCCCTGGCGCGTCGGAGAATTTCGTAGGTTTCGGGATGAACCGTAATGGTTTTTCCTTCTGCATGATTGATCCGGTCCACATCCGAGCCCTCGATGGTCTTGCTCAGGAGGTTCTCGTAATAGGCGCAGTCGGCCCATATCTCATCCATCAGTCCCTCAGGCGCGCCGTAGAGTACGATGGTGACCACGGTATCAAAGTAAAAACCGACGCCGCTGGTGCGCTCCGCTGCAAAGGCAGTGGGAGCAGGGGCGGAGCCCACGGAGGATGCCGCGGCGCATGAGGTCATAAAAAGAAGACAGCTCATGAGAAGACACAGAGAACGCAGCAGTATACGTAAACGGCTTTTCTGCCGGATGCTGTGCAGGCAGTGGATCATGGCTGGACAACCACCAATTCGATACTGACCTGGTTGGGAAGGCATATGATGAACGGCCCGTCGCTCCGGTAATCCGCATTGTCAGGTGTAAGCAGCCCGCTGCGCACACAGATCTGGTTTTTACAGGTGGAGTGTTCCATCCGTACGCCGTTTTCCGTCACTGAAATAACATTCTCCTCACCGGTGGGCCTGGAGATGGTCACCGTCTGGGGCCTGGAGAGGGGAATACGCATTTTTTCCTCACCGGCCACGGAGATGATTACGGTGTTTTCCAGTATGGCCTCTGCTGTACTGCCGGAATTGGAAGAAACCGGGTTGCGCAGATACAGCAGCAGGAAGACAGACAGGGACAGAACAAGCAAAAAAGCGACGGCCAGCAGGTTGACCTTCTTTTCCCTGGTCATATCAGATTCCTTTCTTAAAATCGGTCAACCGAGAGGACTCGATACCACGTTTCATTATAAGCAGGCAGAAAGACAGTGTCAACAAAAGACGGGAGAATTCCGCGGAATGCAGAGCCTGCGGACGGGCTGGAATACGCCATGGAGCAGTGTGACTTATGGTCACACCGGAAGATGGGAAAAGAGCATGAAAAAAGGTCGGAATCCCTGCAGCAGGATCGGCCCCTGACACAGGGAAAAGTGAACAGAGGGTGAAGATCATATAGGACTGTATGCATGATATATAATAGGTAGGAATACATAAAGACGGGAAGGGGCAAACCGTGGAGAACGGGCATGGGGACGGAGTTTTTCGCCATCATTGACTTTGAAGAATGAAAGTCATATAATGCTCGTTGCATTCAAAGGACTGCCGTTTTTTGCATGTATAAAAAGCAGAACATGCGGCAGCGTCAGTTCAGTTGACGGCGTATGCCGCTGAACACCTTACCATTTCATTTTTGCCTAAGGAGGTTACCTACATGGCCCAAATCAGGACTGTTGACGGCAATACTGCTGTCAGCCACGTTGCTTATGCGTTCAGCGATGTGGCAGCCATCTACCCCATTACGCCTTCCTCCCCCATGGCGGAAGCAGCGGATGAGAGTGCTGCGCACAACACACTGAACCTGTTCGGTCAGACCGTTAAGGTTCAGGAAATGCAGTCCGAAGCAGGCGCTGCCGGTGCGGTACATGGTTCTCTTGCAGCTGGTGCACTGACCACCACGTTCACCGCTTCACAGGGTCTTCTTCTGATGATCCCCAACATGTACAAGATCGCTGGCGAACTGATGCCCAGTGTCTTCCATGTTAGCGCACGTGCCCTGGCTTATCATGCGCTCTCCATTTTCGGCGATCATTCCGACGTTATGGCCTGCCGTCAGACCGGCTTTGCCATGCTGGCATCCAGCTCTGTTCAGGAAGCTGCCGATATGGCGATCGTCGCCCATGTGGCAACCCTGAAGTCCTCTGTGCCCTTCCTGCATTTCTTCGATGGTTTCCGGACCAGCCACGAAATCCAGAAGGTCTATCTGCCTGATTACGAAGAACTCCGCAAGGTCATGCCCTGGGACAAGGTCAAGGAGTTCCGTGACCGCGCTCTGAATCCCGAGCATCCCCATCAGGCCGGCACTGCCCAGAACCCTGATATCTATTTCCAGGGCCGTGAAGCTGCCAACAACTACTATGCCGCTCTGCCCGCCATCGTGGAAGAAACCATGCGCGAAGTGGAGAAGATCACCGGCCGTGCCTATCATCCCTATGACTACGTGGGCGCTCCCGATGCCGAAAAGGTCATCGTGCTCATGGGCTCCGGCTGCGACGTGGCCGACGAAGCCGTCACCAAGATGGTAGAGATGGGCGAAAAGGTTGGCGTCGTGAAGGTGCACCTGTATCGTCCTTTCCCGGTGGATATGTTCTGCGCTGCAGTCCCCGCCACCGTCAAGAAGATCGCCGTGCTGGACCGCACCAAGGAATCCGGCTCTCTGGGCGAGCCTCTGTACCTGGACGTCTGCGCTGCCATGGCAGAAGCCGGACGCAAGGACGTGGCTATTGTTGGCGGCCGTTATGGTCTGGGCAGCAAGGAATTCACCCCCACTTCCGTCAAGGCTGTGTTCGCCAACCTGGACGGCGAGATGAAGAACCACTTCACCGTGGGCATCAACGACGACCTGTCCCATACCTCCCTGCCCATGGGTGAGCTGTTCAATGCTGCTCCCGCCGGCGCCATCTCCTGCAAGTTCTATGGCCTTGGCTCTGACGGCACCGTCGGCGCCAACAAGAACTCCATCAAGATCATCGGCGACC
>CAMOVR010000240.1 GCA_946627565.1 uncultured Clostridia bacterium | reverse complement strand
ATAAACAAAAATGTAACAGTACCATAAATCACCAGAACCCCGAGATGATTCAATTGAAATCATAACCAATACAGAACAGAGCTCACGAATCGCTTCAGGTAGCGATTCGTGAGCTCTGTTCGATGATGCTGCATTATGCTGCGCAGAATGATGAAGTAAGACGGCAACTGTCATGGGCGGGTCGGGCTTTCAAGCTTCGCACCTTGCAGACAGTGCCTTGTGAATCGCTCTGGCGGCAGCCTTCCCTGCGCCCATGGCGGAGATGACCGTGGCGGCACCTGTTACGGCGTCGCCGCCGGCATAGACATGCTCCCGGCTGGTTAAGCCCTCCTCATTGACAATGATTCCACCCTTCCGGTTGACTTCCAGTCCTTTCGTGGTGGACTTGATCAGGGGGTTCGGGCTGGTGCCTATGGACATGATCACCGTATCCACCGGCAGCTCAAATTCGCTGCCCGGGATTTCCACGGGACGGCGCCTGCCGCTGGCATCGGGTTCACCCAGTTCCATGCGGATGCAGCGGATGCCGGTGACAAAACCGTTCTTCGGGTCTCTGGGATCATCCGGATTGGTATAGCCCAGGATTTCCGTGGGATTGCAAAGAAGACGGAAGTCGATGCCCTCTTCCTGGGCATGCTCCACTTCTTCCTTTCTGGCGGGGAGTTCTTCCAGGGAACGGCGGTAGACAATATAGACCTTTTCGGCGCCAAGACGCAGGGCTGTACGGGCCGCGTCCATGGCCACGTTGCCGCCGCCCACCACAGCGACTCTGCCGCCCTTCATGATGGGCGTTACGGGATTGTCCCGGTAGGCTTTCATGAGGTTGGAACGGGTCAGGAACTCATTGGCGGAATAGACACCCTTGAGAGCCTCGCCGGGGATGTTCATGAAGTTGGGCAGGCCGGCTCCGGAGCCGATGAAGACCGCTTCATAGCCCATCTCAAAGAGGTCATCCACCGTCAGGGTCTTTCCGATGACCACGTTGGTCTGGATATCCACGCCCAGTTCCTTCAGGGTTTCCACTTCCTTTGCCACAATGGCCTTGGGAAGACGGAACTCGGGGATGCCGTAGACCAGCACGCCGCCGGCGGTATGCAGTGCTTCAAATACGGTTACCGCATACCCCTTCTTGGCCAGGTCGCCTGCACAGGTCAGGCCGGAGGGGCCTGCACCCACCACCGCCACCCGGTGTCCGTTCTGAGCCGGGGGTTCGGCTTTTCCGGTGGCATGGCTGTTGTGCCAGTCCGCCACAAAGCGTTCAAGACGTCCGATGCCCACGGGTTCCATCTTGGCCCGCACCAGGAGGGTGCACATGGATTCGCACTGGCTCTCCTGGGGGCAGACACGGCCGCATACGGCAGGAAGGGAGGAGGACAGGGAGATGCTCTGATAGGCCCCTTCATAGTCCTCAAACTTGATCTTCTGGATAAAATCCGGAATGTTGATGTTTACCGGGCAGCCCTGGACACAGGGATGGGTCTTGCAGTTGAGGCACCGCTGCGCTTCAGCCTGAGCGATTTCAGCGGTATATCCCAGGGCGACCTCCTGAAAGTTGCGGGCGCGTACTTCAGGAGCCTGGGCAGGCATGGGATGTTTGTTGGGATTGACAGCCATTTCCGTTCCTCCTTACGCGTTCTTCATAAGATTGCAGGCTTCTTCATAGGCGTGATGTTCAAAGTCCGCGTACATGCGGCCCCGGCTCATGGCCTCGTCAAAGTCAATCTCATAGGCGTTGAAATCAGGGCCGTCCACGCAGGCAAATTTCGTCACGCGCTTCCCGTCCTCAATGAGGGTGATGCGGCAGCCGCCGCACATGCCGGTGCCGTCGATCATGATGGGGTTCATGCTGGCGGTAACCGGAACCCCGAAGGGCTTGGCTGTCAGCGTGACAAACTTCATCATGATCAGGGGCCCTATGGTGATGATTAAGTCAAAGTTTTCTCCCTTTTCCAGCTTTTCCTTCAGGGGAACGGTGACGTTGCCGTGCCGGCCGTAGGAGCCGTCGTCCGTCATGACCACCAGCTGATCCGAGCAGGCTTTGAACTCATCTTCCAGGATCAGCAGGTCCTTGCTTCTGAACCCGATGATGCTGGTGACGCGGGCGCCGAGGCGATGGAATTCTTCTGCCACAGGCATGGCAATGGCGCAGCCCACGCCGCCGCCCACCACGCATACATTCCGGATGCCTTCGGTATGGGTGGGCACACCCAGGGGGCCCACGAAATCCTGGATGGATTCTCCTTCTTTCTTCTGATTGAGCAGGAAGGTGGTGGCGCCCACGATCTGGAAGATGATCTTGACCGTGCCTTCTTCAGGATTGGAACCGGCAATGGTCAGGGGGATGCGCTCACCTTCCGGGTCAACCCTGAGGATGATGAACTGGCCGGGTTTTGCCTTGCGGGCCACCAGGGGAGCAAGGATCTCCATCTGGGTAACCGTGGGGTTGAGGGTTTTTTTTCGGACAATCTTGTACATGGGTGCACCTCATTTAGAAAAAGAACGGCCTGAAGCCGCCTTTGAACTCAGTCTGTCCAGGACCTGGGGTAAATCCCGGCCGGGACTGGCGAAAAAACATCTGTATGCCTCCGGCCTGCCGGCATTTCGTCGGCTGGATCCGAAAAGCAGAAATATTGTAAAGGAAGAAAAGCGTGGAATCAAGGAAACAGCCAGAGGATAAGTGTATTTTTCTTGTACGGTGCCGGAAAACCGGGACACCATGGACCGTAGGACGCATGGAATCCGGCAAAACAGAAAAAGATATGAGCCGAAAAAAAGTGCTTGACAGGATTACTGAACTAGTGTACTATACAACTAGTGCACCGGTACGCTGATGCACGAAGGGGATGAGGCTTTGAATTTTGATCCGATGATCCCCATCTGGGCCCAGGTGGCGGATACCATCCAGAAACAGATTGTCAGCGGATCCATTCACCCCGGGGACAAGCTCCCGGGAGGACGGGATCTGGCACTTACCTACAGCATCAACCCCAATACGGCAGCCCGGATCTACCAGGAGCTGGAGCGGAAAGGCATCTGTATTACCAGACGCGGCATGGGTACTTATGTCACGGAAGACGGCGAGAAGATTGCGCAGCTGAGGCGGGAGATGGCGGAAAACGCCGTCCGGAGCTTCCTGGAAGAAATGTCCGGTCTGGGTCTTGACTGGCATGATGCTGTGAAGATGATTGAAGAGGAGGAGGATAACCTTGCTGAAAAGTAAAGATCTGACCAAACGCTTTGGCAGCCTTGTGGCTGTGGACGGAGTGACCCTTGAGATGGAACCCGGGCATGTCTATGCCATGCTGGGTCCCAACGGTAGCGGCAAAACCACATGGATGAAGATTGCGGCGGGCCTGATGAAGCCCACATCCGGCACCATGACCTTTATGAATGAGCCCGTGGGCGTCAGCAGCCGGGCCCAGGTGGCCTACATGTCCACAGAACCGTATTTTTACGCCTGGATGACGGTGAAGGATGTGGGGCAGTATTACGCGGACTTTTTCCGGGATTTCTCCATGGAGAAGTTCGAAAGCAACCTGAAGACCATGGAGCTGGAGAAGACCATGAAGACCAAGTCCCTGTCCTCCGGCATGGCGGCCAAGCTGAAGATTGCCGTCACCATGGCCAGGGACGCCAGAGTCTACATGCTGGACGAACCCTTCAACGGCATCGATCTGCTGGCCAGGGACGAGATCCGCGCCTGCATCCTCAGGGAAGCGACGGACGACAAGCTGCTGATCCTCTCCAGCCATCTGGTGGAGGAAGTGGAGGCCATCGCCGACTGGTCTGTCTTTATCCGCAAGGGCAAACTGGTGGAGATGCGCGACAATGAGGAAATGCGGCAGACAGACCACGTTTCCGTGGCAGACCGCTACAGGGAAATCTATGGACATATGGAGGTGCAGGAAGCATGATGCCGCTGCTGAAATATGAGATCCGGAAAACATGGAGCACAAAACTTATGGTGCTGGGGATTGTGGCAGTAGAAGAACTGGCGTTCCTCTGCAGCCTGTATCTCATGGGACAGAATGTGGATAACTGGCTTATGGCCCTGAGCACCAGCCTGCTGGTGATGACCACCATAGGCGGGATCCTGTTTATTGGCATCTCCAGTGTGGTGACGCTGCACCGGGATATGAACACAAAACAGGGATACATGCTGTACATGACCCCCAGGAACAGTTACCAGATTCTGGGCGCCAAGATGATGGAAAACGGTCTTTCCATTGTCCTGGCCGGCGCATTTTTCTTTGCCCTGGGCACTCTGGACATCACGCTGCTGTTTGGACGCATGGGAGAGCTGGGAAAGCTGTGGGAGTTCGTTACGGACATTCTCAGACAGATCAATTCGGATCTTGAGCTCAGTGCCGAGATGATGATGTACCTTGTGGCAAACGCCCTGGCTTCCTGGCTGGCTACCGTGTCGGTGGCCTATCTGGCGGACATCATCTCATCCGCCCTGCTCAACGGGAAGAAGTTCAACGGGATCCTGACCTTTGTCCTGTTCATTCTTCTGACGGCCCTTTTGAGCTGGCTGCAGAGGTCCCTGGTGCCCGCCGGCAGCCCCTTTACCACCCTGGCTCTGATTGACACCGCCGTTGCCCTGGCCTATTCCGTGGTGATGTATGTGCTCTCTGCCCTGGTCATGGAAAAGTACCTGAGTGTGTAAATCTGAACCGTAAGATTCTGAATATACAGCCCGGAGACATGATGCCTCCGGGCTGCATGCTTTTATGCGTGAAAAGGGAACGGGAGGGGAATGAGTTAAGTTCGATAAACTTGACAGGGGTCCCGGGCAGCGGTAAAAATACTGCGTTTCATTTGCTTTGAGAAACGATCTCAGAAATACAGTGTGCTTTTCAGGCACAGAGGGGCCCTGCATGAAGTTTTTATGGAAATACCTGAAAGTTCATATCCGGCGGATCGCCGGCGTGATGTGCATCAAGATGACGGGGACCGGTCTTGAGCTTCTGATTCCCTATGTCATGGAGCACCTCATTGACCACGTGGTGCCGTCAAGGAATATGACGGCGGTTCTCCTGTGGGGCCTTGCCATGCTGGTTCTGGCGGTGGCTGTGCG
>CAMOVR010000239.1 GCA_946627565.1 uncultured Clostridia bacterium | reverse complement strand
AACCGGCAGGGGCAGCACCGTCTGGCTGCCGTCAAGCACACGGAAGGTGACGGAGGAGAAGCTGGGATTCAGGTTCTCGAACTGGTCCGGTGCAAGCCCCATGGCTGCTGTGCCCGCCTCCCGCTGTCCTGCCTTGGCCGTGCCGTGGAACGCCATGTCCTTTTCTGTATACAGGGGATTGGAAGAGAGGAAGGTATAGCCGGAAACCGAGTGTTCCTCACCGTCATAGTAGACCGTGTCCGTCTTTCCCCGGATTTCCACCACAGTCTGAGCGGGGACAACTTTCACAAAGCCGTCGGATACCCGGAACACCACGTCCGTAAAATCGGGATTTTCCACGGAAAAGTCCTCTGCCGTAAGTCCCATGTACATCTCCCCGGCATCCCGCAGGCCTGCCTCCGCCCTGGCTTTGCAGGCGATATCCTCCGCCTTCAGCAGGGGCGTTGCACAGGTGATTTCATACCCTGACACGGTATGGGTATTCCCGTCATAGGCCTCAAGGGCCCTTGCACCCCGGACCATGACCACCGTGCTGATGGGATAAATGGTCTGCCAGCCGTCTGAGACTTCAAAGGTTACGTCAAAGTTTTCACTGAGATTTGCAAACTGACCGGCTTTCAGCCCCATCTCTGCCTTGCCCGCATGGGTCCGGGCCGCCCTGGCGGTGCCGGTAAAGGACATGTAATTTTCTGAATACAGGGCAGAGGAGGCGGCCATGTCGTAGCCCTCCACCGCATGCTCCTGACCGTCATAGTCAAGGGCGCTCCTGCGGCCCTGGATCTGTACCGTGACGGCGGCGGGCAGAATGCGCATACAGCCGTCGTAAACCTCAACGGTCACATCAAAATTGGGATTGCGGCTTACAAACTGTTCTTCAGACAGACCCATGGCCGTGGTGCCCGCATCCGTCCGAATGGCCTCCGGGGATGCGGGGACTGTCAGATCCCCCCGGGTGAACATGGGACTGGATATGGTCAGGTCAAAGCCGTACACCGCATGGCTCTTCCCGTCAAAGTTCACCGTATCCCTGTGGCCGTCCACCCTGACCCGGACGGGTTTTGGCTCAACCGTCACATATCCGTCCACAACTTCAAAGGTTACGCTCCGGAAATTGGGATTTCTGTTGGTGAACTGTTCCGGCGCAAGGCCCATCTGCGTGGTGCCGGCCTCCGCCCTTGCGGCCCTGGCACGGCCGGTAAAGGTCATGTCATTTGCGCTGTAAAGGCCGCTGGCGCTTTCCACCTCATACCCCTCAGCGACATGCTGCTGCCGGTCGTATTCCGCCGTCACATGGCTGCCCAGGATGGTGACGGTGGTGTCAATGGGGTATATGAAAAGGCCGCCGTCGGTAAGCTTAAGGGAGAGAATCTCAAAGTTGGGGTTCTGGTTTGCAAACTGCTGCTCCTTAAGCCCCATAACCGTCTCGCAGGCTCCGGTTCCCTCCGTAAGGGCATTGCCTGAAAAGACCAGGTCCTTTTCCGGATGGTACAGAGGGCTTGAGGATATGACCGTATACCCCTCTGCCCGGTGGGGCTGACCGTCATAGTCCACCTTTACCGTGGTCCCGGTGATTTCAAGATCCACCCCCAGGGGCTCCACCTGCAGAAGGCCGCTTCGGATTTCCGCATCCGGAAAGGACGCCGTCACGTCCCGGCCGTCCCTGTCCAGGATCCGGTAGCCCGGCAGCACCACGTTTTCGCTCTCCCCGGCCGTCACCTGGACCCCTGCGGCTTCCGCCTCAAGGGTATACCCCTCCGGCAGACCCAGGGCTTCCACCCTGGTATCCGACAGGGGCAGGCCGTCATAGACCTTCCGGGCAGAGACAGCCTGAAGCACCAGAGCCGCCTGGCCGCCTTCTTCCCCGAGAGCCCCTGTAAAGCATATGGAAAGCAACAGGAAAACAGACACAAAGATGGCAATCGCTGTCCATGTGCCCTTTCCCTTCTGATCTGTGTTCCTTATCTGACGCTCCGCCACGACGCGGATCCCTCCTTGAAAGTACAATACCCGCGGCAGAAAATACTGCCGTGGGTATTGTGCACCTTCTATTTCAATTTTTCAATCATGTGCCTTACCGTCACGTGCCGTAGCAGGTGACAATCAGGCGCCATACCCAGGAAAGGGAATCGGCATCCGCCGGGAAACTGTACTGGGCCTGGTTGGCTCCCTCGATGGGCTCAAAGCCATTGCCACGGTCGCACTCCCACTGGTAGTGCATTTCCAGGCCTTCTGCGCCGTCCACTGTTCCCGTCAGGGTGATCATCTCCCCATGGCGGATCACGGCAGGGCAGGAGGAGGAAATGGTGACCTTTACTTCACTGGTAACGCTGCTTGCCGCCTCCAGGGCCTCTGCCTCGGCACTTTCCGGCACCGGCATGTTCCCATCCGTCACATTTTCCATTTCCCCGGAAGCTGTCCCCTGAACAGGCACGGTGACCGCATCCACTGCAGGTTCCTCTTCCTCTTTAGCTTCCACATACTCCGACACGGCTTCCGGTGCCGAAGCCTCCTCCGGAACAGGTGCTTCCAGGGCTTCCCCGCCGCCAAAGGGCGAGATGGACATCACCACGGTATACACCGGCTCCTGGGCAGGCGGCGGTGCTTCAATCATCTCAGGTTCGTCCGGGGCAGGCGTGGGCGCTGCCGCCGGTGCCGCAGTCTCAGCCACAGCCGCATTGTCGGCAGCGGTCTGTGTCACCGCCGCATTCTCCCCGGCTGCCTCCGGGGGCAGAATCAGGGGCTTAAGCACATCGGAAAACGCCAGGACCCGGTTGTCCCAGAGCACCACGCAGCGGTAGTACACCGCATTCATGGCAGACTCCGCTGTCATTTCCAGTTCCGTGCCTTCCGCGATCTGTTCCCAGGTGCGCGCTTCCTCCGGCAGGGAGGTATCATACGCCTGCCATATGGCCAGGTACTGGTCTGCGCCTTCCACGAAACCTTTCAGGGTAACGGTATCTCCTTCACGGATGTCGCCTGCCGGCAGCAGCATGGCGTACACATGTACTTCCCCCGCTGCCTCCTCGGCGGCGGCTTCCGGCATGGGGGCGGCCGCTTCCACGGGGGCTTCCGCAGGCATTTCCGCCGCCTGGGGCGCCGTCTGGGCACTTTCCGTCACAATGCTTTCTGTAAAGTTACTTTCTGAATAGACAGGCTCCTGTGCCTGTTCTGTCTGACCGGCCGCTTCCGGCGCGGCATACTGGATCTCTTCGGTTACCTGAAGGGATTCCAGGTTACTCTCTTCCGTCTGCAGACTGCTATCCGGGGCCGGGACGGTTTCTTCCGATGCCACAGCTTCCGGCATGGGGGCCTGGGCCTCCTGCAGTGCCTCGCTGGGATACTGCCAGTCGCCTTCCGTCACGGCATAGTCCGCCATGGGCACATTCACGCTCTCCCCGGCGGGGACAGCGTCTTCTGTCACATACTCTTCTGTTACATGCACCTCAGAAGCATACGCTTCTGTCACGATCTCTTCCGCAACCGCCTCAGGTGTCATTTGCACCGCAGCTTCTTCACCGGAAGCAACGGTCAGGATGCAGGTGAGAAGAGCGGCAGCCAGCATCCGTGCAGTGGTTTTCCGCATGATCGTTTCCTCCCTCTGTGATCTTACAGCCATAAGCTGATTCTTCCCTGGACAGACTATACACGCTTTGCGTTACCTGGCTGGTAACATCTGGCATGGTACCGATTTTTTCTTTTCCCCTCTCCTGTAACCTTTTCCGCTCAGGCCTTTTCAGGCCCTGTGGGAAAAGCCCTTGAAATACAGGGAAAAAGTGTCGGAAGTGTCCGGTTACAGCCCACGGACTGCCTGCACAGGCTGCAAAAATGTCTGTCTTAAGGCCTGTGTCTAAAATAAACGAAGAGGGGGACCTGTTTCATCCCGTTTTTTGTTCTGCTTTATACTTTTTTCTTCCTTTTCCGTTGCCCCGGCAGCTTATGCCTGTACTTCTTTTTCTACGCTGTCAAGGAAGTCACTGTGCCAGTCCCTGCCGGGTTTCCCAAGCAGGACCTCATCGCAGAAGTCCAGCAGTGCGTGCCAGTCCTCCGTGCCAAAAACGTGTCCCCCCTCATGGAAGAAGGCCTCGCTGCGGCCGCCCATGCGTTCAAAGGCGGGCCTTGAACAGATGGCCGTCAGGGCGGATCCCCTGGGATTGGACCACAGGTCCTCCATGCCGTCACAGGTGATGAGGTTTCTGGGGGCGATCAGGGCTTTGAGGATATGGGCGTCCAGGGGAAAGTCCTGCTCCCTGCCCATGCCGGAGGGATTGTCTTCCGGCCACCAGGCGCTGTAGCTTTCCGACCACCAGTAGGGGAAGGCGGATCCTACCCGGCCCAGGCTCTCCGCCTTTACCGGATCCTGATGGAATCCTTCCCTGTCCCCCAGGTACCGGAAGCACCCTCCGCCCCCTGCGCCGGAGCAGATGGGGGCGGTTACCTGAAAGCGCTCATCAAAAATGCCTGCCGCCAGGGCCGCCTTGCCGCAGCGGGAATGGCCCGTCACCACCAGTTTATCCCTGTCCACATCCTGCCGCTCACAGAGCATGGTGGCCACCATGGAGGCGCCGTAGGCCCAGGCCCGGATGGCACCCCAGCTGTAACCAGGGAAGGCCTGCCGCACCGGGTCCAGCCCGCCCATTTTATCCTCCATAAGCTGCTCCCTGTCAAAGCAGGCTATGATATACCCCCGTTCCACCACCATCTCCCGGAGAGGGCACTCCGCCCCCGGCTCCCGGGTAAAGCTGTTCCATACGATGGCCGGGTGTTTTCTTCCGTCCAGCGGCGCATACAGCAGGACCTCAAATTCCGCGTCCTCCCCGTACTGCACCAGCAGGGTCTGTTGCATGCCTTCGCCGCGCCAGAGGATTTCCTTGGACAGCGTCACGGAGCTGACAGAGCAGTTCTCCGGTGCTGTCCCATACAGGCAGGTCTCTGCCGCTTTCTTCCATCTGTAACGGGTTTCCCCCCATGTTTCCCGATCTCCAAGTTCCATATCGGGCAGCTGAAAAATAGACATGGCTCTGCCTCCTCTTCACATGGTCATGCATATATCCTAAACTTTGCATAAAAATGTAACAATGGAATTATTCCAATAGCCCTAC
>CAMOVR010000238.1 GCA_946627565.1 uncultured Clostridia bacterium | reverse complement strand
TAATACTACAAATGAGTATCCGATATCTATACTTTTGGAAAAAGCAGAAAGCGCATATTCAATATAGAGTATCCTGGCCTGATTTACGGGCTGCTTCACGGTTACACTTCTCATCTGCTTCAGAGCAATGGGTATCAGGCTCTTTGCAGCTTATATCCTCACAGATGAGCACAGCTTCTGGTTTCGGGAATCATTTCGGCCCTGACGAAGGTTCTGCTCATGAGATGGATTGCATCCCCTGAAGTAACGACAGAGAAGATTTGCGGGAAAACCGGGTGAAACGATTCATCCGGGGCGACCGGATTCTTCATCAGGCAGTGCAGGCTTTTGTATCATTGAAGATCTCTTTGCATGATGCTATGATTCCGTCATCATAAAAACAATGGAGGCGGCAAATATGAACATGCAGCAGACCCTGGGACAGGCTCTGTCAGATCCCCGTCTTGCACAGATTGCGGGGGATGCGATCCGGGACATGGATCTTACGAAGGAGCCCATGTGGAACCAGACCCTGGCGGAGCTGAAGGAACAGAATTTTGGAGGAAACCTTTCAGGCGGGCTGGAGAGGCTTTTTCAGGCAGTGGACAGTGGAGATTGGTATTACAGGCTCGGGACAAACGGGAATGGAGAGATCACCCATCTGATCTGGATGCCCTCTAATCAGGCAGCGGCAGATGACAGACCCTACATTCTTCTGGTACCGGGAGGCGGTTTTGTCAACGTCTGGAATCTGACGGAGGGATGGCCCATAGCAGAGCGGTTCAACCGGCTGGGCTACCATGTCTTTATTCTCACCTACCAGGTCCGGGGAGACCATCTTCTTGAGCGGGAGATGGATGACATGGCTGAAGCGGTAAGGTTCATCCGGGGCAGGGAAGACCATTTCCATGTAAAGGGCGAAAAATACATCACCTGCGGCTTTTCTGCCGGAGGTTACCTGATCTGTCTGTGGAACACGGAAGAATACGGTTTTGCGGCACACAGCCTGCCGCGTCCCCAGGCATCCTTCCCCGTCTATCCCCTGACCAGCTGGAAACTCTGCCTGAAGGAAGGAGGTTTCGCTCCGGATTCTTCAAGGCGGCTTTTCGGCTGTGATCTTGAGGCGGCAGCCAATATGGCCTATGAGATTCCGGAACATGCAGCGGCCTTTCCGCCCACGGCCATTTTCCTGGCTGCAAAGGATGACCTGGTGCCCCCGGATCATTCCCGTCTTCTGGCGGATGCCCTTCATCAGCACGGCATTCCCTGCCGGCTCGAGATCGGTCCGGAAGGCGGGCATGGGTTTGCGGACGGGACCGGCATGTGCATGGCCGGCTGGACCGACAGGGCAATTGCCTGGTACGAATCCCTGGAAAAGTAAGAACAGTAAGCCGGGAAAAGCGGCAAAGAGCGCAAACGAAAACGCGGAGACTGAATGCTCCGCGTTTTTCTAATGCTGTATTGATTGTTACTGCATGTCTTCTATGGCTGCCATGGCGGCGCAAGCACCGTCTGCAACCGCTGTGGCCACCTGCCTGACATGCTTTTTCCGGCAGTCCCCGGCAGCGTACACGCCTCTGGTACGGGTGCGGCAGTTTTCGTCCACATCCATGTAGCCAGCCTGATCCAGGTCCGTCAGGCCTTTGAAAACCCCGTTCTGGGGCACCATGCCGATGGCAATGAACAGACCGGTGCAGGGAAGAAAACTGGAAGAGCCGTTTTCTTTATGGCAGATGGTAAGCCCCGTGAGACTGTCATTTTCCGAGTGAAGCTTCTCAATGGCTACCCCTGTCAGGATCTTCACGTTCGCCTTTTCAGACAGGGCATCCTGCAGGCGCTGCTCACCCGTTAAACGGGGCAGGTCCTGAAGGATGGTGACGGAGCGGCAGATGCCCGAGAGAAGCATGGCGTTTTGCAGTGCGGAATTGCCGCCGCCTGCCACGCACACATCCTGACCGGCAAAGAAGTCGCCATCACAGGTGGCACAGAAGGAAATGCCGGCGCCGATGAGCTCTTCCTCACCTGGAAGGCCAAGCCGTCTGTGTTCCACGCCTGTGGCAAGAATCACAGCCCTGCCCTCAAAGACAGTGCCTTCCTCGGTGTCCACGAGCTTCATATCGCCCTGATCCCGGATGCCTGTCACCGTGGCCATCTCAATGTCCGCACCCTGGTGCAGGATCTGGTCCAGGAGTTTTTCACCGAACTCATTCCCGCTCATCTGCAGGGTGCCGGGATAGTTTTCCACCCGGGGAGAGTGGGTAATCTGTCCGCCAAAAGTGGCTTTTTCAATGACCAGGCAGGATTTTCCGTTGCGCAGGCCATAGAGGGCGGCGGTCATACCCGCCGGCCCTCCGCCCACAATGATCATATCGTACATGGATTCTCCTCAGCCGACCTTCATGAGCCAGCCCTTGATATCGGACACACCGCGGAGCTTATCGTAGGTGGAGCCGTGCCGTACCACCAGGGTAGGTGCCTGCTTGACATCGTAAGCGGATACCAGATCCTTCTCCTCATTGGCGTTGACAGCCCTGTAGCTGACGCCGGCCCTGTCAAGAAGCGCCATGGCGGCCTTGCAGTTGGGGCAGGTAGGGGTCTTGAACAGCAGGATGTCGTCAGCGGCCACCTTTGCTTCGGTCTTCACTTCGGCTTTTTCGGCAGCGGGCACTGCGTTTTCTTCCGGCGCGGTCATGGGTTCAACGGGAGTGCAGCAGCCGGGTTCACGGGCGGCTTCCAGGGCAGCATCCGCGTTGGTGATGGGGCCAGTGTGCTTAAGATAGGAATGACCCACATCGTACACCTTGCGGTCCTTGAATTCCTGCACCTTGCCGTCGTTCCAGTTCTGGACAGGACGGTAGTAACCGGTGATACGGCTGTAGACTTCGGTCTTTTCACCGCACACAGGGCAGGTGTACTGCTCGCCGCTGAGATAGCCATGGTTGCGGCACACGGAATAGGTGGGAGAAATGGTGTAATAGGGCAGCTTATAGTTTTCTGCGATCTTCCGCACCAGGTTGGCAGCAGCCTTCCAGTCGGGGAGCTTTTCGCCCAGGAAGGCATGGAACACCGTGCCGGAGGTGTAGAGGGTCTGCAGGTCGTCCTGGATATCCAGGGCGGAGAACACATCGTCCGTGAAGCCCACGGGCAGATGGGAGGAATTGGTATAGTAGGGAGCCCCGTTCATATTGGCCGTGATGATATCCGGATACAGGGCCTTGTCATGCTTGGCAAAGCGGTAGGTGGTGGATTCAGCGGGCGTGGCTTCCAGGTTGTACAGGTCGCCGTACTTCTCCTGATAGTCGGACAGGCGTTCCCGCATATGGTTGAGGACTTCCTTGGTGAATTCCTGGGTCTCGGGATGGGTCATATCCTTGCGCAGCCACTTGGCGTTGAGGCCCACTTCGTTCATGCCGATGAGGCCGATGGTGGAGAAGTGGTTGCTGAAGGTGCCCAGATACCGCTTGGTATAGGGATACAGGCCCATTTCCAGAAGACGGGTGACAACGGTGCGCTTGGTCTTAAGGCTGCGGGCAGACAGGTCCATGAGGGCGTCCAGGCGGGTATAGAAGTCTTCCTTGTTTTCCGCCAGATACGCGATCCTGGGCATGTTGATGGTCACAACGCCGATGGAGCCGGTGGATTCGCCGGAGCCGAAGTATCCGCCGCTCTTCTTGCGCAGTTCACGCAGGTCAAGACGGAGACGGCAGCACATGGAGCGGACATCGCTGGGTTCCATGTCGGAGTTGATGTAGTTGGAGAAATAGGGGGTGCCGTACTTGGCGGTCATCTCAAAAAGGAGACGGTTGTTCTCCTTGTCGGACCAGTCAAAGTCCTTGGTGATGGAATAGGTGGGGATAGGGTACTGGAAACCGCGGCCGTTGGCGTCGCCTTCGATCATGATCTCGATGAAGGCCTTGTTCACCATGTCCATTTCGGCCTGGCAGTCGCCGTAGGTGAAGTCCACTTCCTTGCCGCCCACGATGGCAGGCAGGTTCTTCAGGTCCTCCGGAACCACCCAGTCCAGGGTGACGTTGGAGAAGGGAGCCTGGGTACCCCAGCGGCTGGGTGTATTGACACCGTAGATAAAGGACTGGACACACTGCTTGACTTCCTTCTGGGAAAGATGGTCAATCTTGACGAAGGGAGCAAGGTAGGTGTCGAAGGAAGAGAAAGCCTGGGCGCCTGCCCATTCGTTCTGCATGATGCCCATGAAGTTGACCATCTGGTTGCAGAGAGTGGAGAGGTGAGAGGCAGGAGAAGAGGTGATCTTGCCGGGAACGCCGCCAAGGCCTTCCTGGATCAGCTGTTTCAGGCTCCAGCCGGCGCAGTAGCCGGTGAGCATGCTCAGGTCATGGAGATGGATGGCAGCGCTCCTGTGGGCTTCAGCCACTTCCTCGTCGTACACTTCACTGAGCCAGTAGTTGGCGGTAATGGCACCGGAGTTGGAGAGAATCAGACCGCCCACAGAGTAGGTGACGGTGGAGTTCTCCTTGACGCGCCAGTTGTTGATCTGCAGATAGTCGTCAATCAGGTCCTTGTAATTGACCAGGGTGGAGTTGATGTTGCGGACCTTTTCCCGCTGCTTGCGGTACAGAATGTAAGCCTTGGCTACATCGGCGTATCCGGATTCGGAAAGGACTTTTTCCACGCTGTCCTGGATATCTTCCACGGTGACGCGGCCGTCATGAATCTTGTTTTCGAAATCGCTGGTTACATGAAGAGCCAGAAGCTCAATGACGCTGGGATGGTACTGCTTGCCAATGGCATCAAAAGCCTTCATGATGGCGTTGGTAATCTTCTGGATGGAAAAATCGACAATCTTGCCGTCGCGTTTTGCAACCTGGTACATGGTTACGTATTACACCTCTTTGCTGGTTCTGGCACAGGAAAACCGGCAGGGTTTTCCTTCAGCGTGCGCCTTTCCATTGTCGCACATCCCAAAGGGCGTGTCAATACCTTGATGATTTTGCCCGAAATTTAAGCTGTTTAATCAATATGTTGTGTTTTGGATGAAACGGGTTTTTCCGGCATCCCGGCAGATAATATAAGGAAATCATATTTCGTGGATGAAAACGGGGCGTCCGGAAAGGGGAAAAAGGACCACAAGAGAGAACTGCGGCGGC
>CAMOVR010000237.1 GCA_946627565.1 uncultured Clostridia bacterium | reverse complement strand
CAGGGTGTGGCCCAGGGTATGACACAGGGGATGAATCAGGTTGCTCAGCTGATGGCAAAACTCTTTTCCATGGGGAAAGCTGCAGAAGCTGAAAAGGCATCAAATGACACTGCTTATATGCAGAAGTTATTGAAGGATTATGGTTTTGCTGAGGCATGAGTTTGATGCGGCCATCTGCATTTGTCCGAGGGGAGAAGTGTTTTCTTATTCGGATATCACCTCTGACTGCAGCTGGGTGGTTTTGTAATCATTTGATTGGCCGTCATTTGCTGCGATTAAGATTTTTGGCTTCGCTTGTATCAGGTACAATCATGCCATCTAAGCGTGATCCATTCATGCCTGGATGGCATTTGTTTGTTTTCTGATGGTGTCTATGCAATACACGAGCCGAATCCTGGCACGAAGTGGGCTTCCATTGTTTAAAATCAGACAGGTCGCTCCAATGTTAACCGCCTTGATCTGCAGTGCGACTGCCTCTGCATTCATGTGAACGGTGTCTAAGATGAACCGGCCACTTTCCTGCGCGTTTCATCCTGTCAGGGCTTCACAGCTCTCGAATCGTCCGTGCGAATTCCATCCGGATTTCTTCGTTGGGTATGTGCGCTTTTCCTGTTGATTCATCATAGGCCAGGTACCCCAGATGAATGAGCAGTGTCAGAATATCGTCACGTCCCTGGAAGGTGATCAGGTCGTTTAAGAATCCTCCGGTATTGACATCAACTTCCACACCGCCGATCAGTTCAGAAACGGTCCTTTTCAGACCGTTTACATCCCGGCTGATAAAGTTCAGAAGACTGTCCGGTGCCGATGTTTTCACCCAATAAGAATCAAAATCTCCGTAGAGAATGGCATTCATGACGGAATGGGGATTATAAATGGATCCGACACCCCGTAGGGTGTAGCCGTCATACCGTGCCTTCATTTTCATATAGTCTGTACCGCTTTTTTTACAAAGGCGGATGACTTCTTCCTCAGTAAAACCCACAAAAGGTGCAAAAGGCCCCGGCCTGAGCATGGTAAACTCCTGAAAGTCAGAAACAGCAGACTTGGACCCATCCTTTTTTATGGGAAGAATGCCTGTCATGTATACGGCTGCAAAAACTTTGGCAATCACTGTGCTGTTAAACAGCGAGCGCAGAAACCGCAGGTATTTTTCCTGTGTTTCAGGGGCTTCCCGGATTGGCGCATCCCACTCGTCAATGATCAGGATGAATCGCCTGCCTGTCAGATTGGCCAAACGGTAGAGTGTGTGCGGCAAATCCGTATCAGGTCTGAGAGAAGGATATACCTCCGTCAATTCCTCAGTAATCTTCTTCGTGAGGTAGGAATCGAGGGAATGATAGTTGTCTGAATACGGCTGAATGCCCGTCATGTCAACGCAGATGACATCGTATGCATTGAGGTGCTTTGCGAAGTCCTGATCTTTTGCTATTTCCAGATCCTGAAACAGGCTTTCGGAATCGCAGGACCTGTCATAGTAGGCACAGAGCATCTGCGCAGCAAAGGACTTTCCAAACCGCCTTGGCCTGCTGACACAGGTCAAAGAGCCTGCGGTATCGATGGTCCGGTTGATCAGCGCGATCAGACCGCTTTTGTCAACATACAGGCTGGCTCGTATGCGGGAAAAACCGAAGTTGCCGGGATTCAGATAAAACCCCATCTGACTCACCTCCGATGACGGGATCATACGCATAGCACAGGATGATCCGGAAAAGACTGGAAGTCCGGATCCGCTTTGATGCCATAGATCCGGGAATACGCATGCTTTGTCAGCTCATTACAGAAGATATGCAGCTGTGCAATAAAACCGGGCACCATCCTGTTTTCCCAGGAACCATGTCCTGAACGGGAAAGGAGGTGCCTTGTTTTATGAAAACTGTTTGGCATATACAGCTGCCAGTGTTATCTGCAGGATATGCCCATGTAAAGGCAGCGGTGTGTGATTCCGTGCCAGGTTATCCCGGATTCCCGGTCAAGGGGCTCCATGCCGCATTTTTCCATGACTCTCCGGCTGGCTGCGTTGCCTTCAAAATACCCGGCGGTGATGCGCCTGTACCCGATACGGAATGCTTCCTGAATGGCGAGGGACAGGGCCCGTGTGGCCAGCCCTTTTCCCTGAAAGAGCGGGTCGATGAAATACCCCAGTTCCATTTCGTCCCCGGAGGTGCCGCAGACATTCAGCATGCCCACAGGCGTCCCATCCAGGTAAATGCCATAAACAAAGCGTGTGCGGGAGAGCTCCATAAGACGGCTGAAAAAGGCATCTGCTTCCTGCCGGTTCTGAAAGGCGGGTACCATATAGGTTTCTGTAATCCGGCTGTCAGAGAGAAGACGGAGCATGGGCTCCCGGTCCTGTTCTTCAAAGGGCCGGAGCACCAGGCCGGCATCTGAGAGGGGCAATGGATGCACGATTGGGTCCATAACGAAACCTCCTTGTGCCGGTCTCATACTTCCGCGTTCGCCTGGCGGGCGAAAATCATGCGGCCGGCGTGGGTCTGCAGGGCAGAGGTGACGATGAGGTCCAGGGTTTCACCCACCCGGTCCTTCCCGTTTTCCACCACAATCATGGTGCCGTCGTCCATATAGGCAATGCCCTGGCCCGCTTCCCGGCCTTCCCGGACAATCCTGGCCGTTATGGCCTGACCCGGCAGGACGATGGGCCTGAGGACATCGGAGAGTTCATGGATGTTCAGGACGGGCAGAGAAGAGACGGCGGCAATTTTGGCCAGGGAAGTGTCGCAGGTGATGGTTACAGCTCCGGTTTCTCTGGAAAGACGCAGCAGACGCACATCTGTGTCCAGGGCGTCGTCCGAACTCTCATGCATGGTGCGGATCCGGTTTCTGCTGAGTTTCTGAAGCTCGGAAAGGCTTTCCAGACCTCTCTGGCCCCGGGCGTGCCTGGAGCTGTCCTGGCTTTCCGCCAGGATGTGCAGTTCCTCCGTAATGAAGTCCGGGACGATCAGGTCACCTTCTATGAATCCCAGGCGGCACAGGTCTACAATGCGCCCGTCTATGAGGACAGAGGAGTCCAGCAGTTTGTCCGGGGCGCCCAGGGCTGCCACTTTTCTGGAGGCACGCTGGGTTTTCCGGTGGAATGTGCGGGAAGGGGCAGTGGCAAAGGCCCGGAGATAGGTGTGAAAATCCTGTGCACGCACATACCCGAAGGTGTACCCGAAGGTTCCCAGAATGACATAGAGAAGAGCGCAGAAGACCGTGGTGAAGATGGAGGAGCCCATGAAGGTGAGAATGTTGGTCAGGAGGGCTGCCACAATAAAGCCAAGGATCATGCAGATAACGGCGCTCATGAGCTGAGGGAAGGGGAGTTTCTCCATGCCCTTGAGAATGCTTCCGGATTTCTTCATGCCCCAGTCAAAGACTTTCCGGGAAATGGCCAGTCCGATGAGGCCAAAGACCAGGCCTGTGAGTATATATGTCAGGCTCAGGGTCAGAATGGGAATGTTCCCATCCGGATCGCTAAGGCGGATCCATTCAAAGATGCCCGCTGCCACGGCGATGGCAAGGCCGGCTGTGAGAAGGGCAATGAGAAGACAGATAATCTGTTTCAGCGTGTTTCTGTTCATATGTTCCGTCCACAGGCAGGCCCGTGTCCCGGCCTGCACTTTTGTGATTATTTTGCCTGATACAGGCTCCGGTTAAAAAGAGAGCAGGAGATATGCCGGCTTAGAAGAGGACCGAGAGAGCCTGAAGGACCGTGTCCACTCCGATGAGGTTCATGCCCTCCGGGGTTTTCATGCGTTTCAGGTTCTCCTTTGGCAGTACAATGGTGCTGAAGCCCAGGCGCTTGCACTCGGATACGCGCCTTTCACACTGGGGGATGGCACGCACTTCCCCGGCAAGGCCCACCTCGCCCATGACGGCGACTTCGGATCCGACGCTTTTGTCCTTCAGGGAGGAAACCACAGCAGTGCACAGGGCCAGGTCAGCGGCGGGCTCAGACAGTTCCAGACCGCCGGCTACGTTGACATAGATATCCTGGTTGAAGGTTTTCTGCCCGCAGCGCTTTTCAAGAACCGCCAGAAGCAGGGATATGCGGCCCAGCTCGGCGCCGTTGACGGTCCGCCGGGGTGTGCCGTAGAAACTCTGGGCGGCCAGGGCCTGCACATCGCACAGGAGGGGACGGGACCCTTCCAGGCCGCAGAACACCACGGAGCCGCTGGCACCTTTGGCCCGGTGGGACAGGAGCTGCTCACTGGGATTGAGAACTTCCTGCATGCCCTCCGATGTCATCTGGAAGACGCCAAGCTCGTTGACGGACCCGAAGCGGTTCTTGACAGCCCTGAGCAGGCGGTACTGCTGCTGGTTGTCACCCTCAAAGTAGAGGACCACGTCCACCATGTGCTCCAGCATCCTGGGGCCGGCTATGGCGCCTTCCTTGGTTACATGGCCCACCAGGAAGATGGCGGTGCCGGTTTCCTTGGCAAGGCGCATAAGCAGGGAAGTGCACTCCCGGATCTGGCTTACGGACCCGGGGGCGGATGCCATCTCCGGCCGGTACATGGTCTGGATGGAGTCCACCACCATAACAGAGGGCTGGGTTTCCTTCATGCGGGTTTCCACATTGTCCAGCGCGTTTTCTGCCAGAATATAGAGATTGTCGTCATGAATGTTCAGGCGGTTGGCCCGAAGCTTGATCTGCCTTGCGGATTCCTCGCCGCTGACGTACAGGACCCGGGCGCCGACCTTGCAGAGATTGGAACAGGCCTGGATCAGCAGGGTGGATTTCCCGATGCCGGGATCGCCTCCCAGAAGCATGAGCCCGCCTTCCACAATGCCCCCGCCCAGGACCCGGTCCAGTTCGGAAATGCCGGTGGAAGTGCGAAGGGTGGCGTCCTCAGGAATGTCCTTCAGCTTCATGACGCTGCTGCCGCTGCCGGGGCGCTGCTTGGCTGCCCTGACTGCTGTCCTGTCCGGTTCAGGGGTGGAAACAGTCTCTTCCATGGTGTTCCACGCACCACAGGAGGGACAGCGTCCTGCCCAGCGGGGACTTTCATAACCGCAGGCGGTACATGCAAAACTGGTCTTGATTTTTGCCATATGTGTATCCTCCGATCCGGGCAGAGATATAGAATCAAAGCATGGTGATTGTAGCGCACAGGGGCA
>CAMOVR010000236.1 GCA_946627565.1 uncultured Clostridia bacterium | reverse complement strand
CGCTGCCGGATTCCAATATAAGGAAGTTCGAAAGAGCTTCCTTTTCTTTTTGTTTTAATAGCTTAATCGTTTAAGCACAAAATAGCCGGAACAATAATCACCCACAAGTTCACTATTCATTTTCACAAATCTGGCTACAATGATCCTGGATTCCGGAAATCCATATCCCTGAAACAAAGCTTTGTTGAATTGGGATCCATCAGGAACACGCACTCCTGCAGATGCGCATCTGCCCGGAGAAGCGGACCAGATGGTTTTCCCGTCTTGCTGTCCTGCGTCAGATGCTGTACACGAACTGCCTGCAGATACCTTCAGGAAGGGCAGTTATGCCGCATAACCGGACTGTGATGCAGGACAGCTTAAGAGACTGATGCTGCGCCGGTAACAGGTCATTGACATACCGGGAGCGGGCACCATGAAAGCCTTCATACCCAGCCGGCTCAGATACTCAGGATATGAGGCATATTCTCTTATTCAGAAAACAAGATGATCATTCGCAGCAAAAGAAAGGAGCATCTATGGAAACCAGAAAACTTGCATCCATCCAGATTGTCCTGGACGTAAGCCCTATAGACGGCGCAGACCGGATCGAGTGCATTCATGTGCTTGGCTGGCAGTGCGTTGGAAACAGGGGACAGTTCCACAAAGGTGACAAATGCGTATACATGGAAGTGGACAGCTTCCTTCCGGTAGAAGAACGCTTTGAATTTCTGCGCGCCAGCAGTTTCAGGCATTCAGATATTCTCGGGGATGGTTTTCGTCTGAAGACCATGAAATTCAGGGGACAGATTTCCCAGGGACTTGTACAGCCCCTTTCCATTCTGCCTGCCGGTGAATGGGAACCGGGTCAGGATGTGACGGATCTTCTTGGCATCCGGAAATGGGAAGAAGAAGAGCGTGTTACAGGAAACGGTACCGTCATTGGCGGCTTTCCCGATGGAATCCCAAAGACAGATGAGCTTCGGGTTCAGTCCTATCCCATGCTCATAGATGAGCTGAAAAATGCAGGGCCCTATTACATTACAACCAAAATGGACGGCACCAGTGTGACCATGTACTGGAAAAACAGATGTTTCGGGCTATGCGGGCGTAATTACGAATATGCAGACGACGACAAATGCTGCATGTGGACATATGCCCACGAAAGAAACATCCCGGAAAAGATGGCAGAGTCCGGCCTTGAAGATATAGCCATACAGGGGGAATACTGTGGCGCAGGCATTCAGAAAAACAGACTCAAACTTCTGAAACCTGCCTGGTATGTGTTTACCATACTGGACCTGAAAACCGGGCACAGGCTTTCGCTTAAGGATATGCAGGCCATATGTGCTTTGCTTGATCTTGATATGGTTCCTGTCGAAGAGGAAGGTGATGTCTTTCCGTACGACTCTGTAGATGTTCTTCTTGAGCGTGCCAAAGGAAAATACGCATCCGGCATGAACAAGGAGGGCATAGTCATCCGTCCGGTAACACCCGTCTATTCCCACGTGATTCGTGGGCCGCTTTCCATGAAGGTACTCAACAACGACTATCTTTTGAAGGACTGATTGTATACGGGCTGCGGAAATCCGGGTTCCGGATCTCCGCAGCCCCTTCCTTCAGGATCTGAATACTTCCGGGGATACAGGCTGCAGACCGGTCTTTGTCAGCCGAAGGATCCTGCCTTCTGCTCCGGAAAGCAGGATCCGGTCATGTGTCACACACAGGACTGCACCGGGAAATGAATGGATCATGCTGCGCAGTACTGGCGCAGACAGTGGACTCAGGTTTCTTGTGGGTTCATCCAGGATGAGGACATTGGTGTTTTCCAGTATCATCCGAAGAATCAGAAGCTTTGCCTTCTGACCTCCGGACAGCCGGGAAATGGGATGCAGCATTTCTTCTCTCGTAAAGCGGAAAGCACCCAGATGTATACGGAGGTCTGTCAGCTGATCTTTTGTTCCCGAAGTATGCAGAAACTCTACCGGTGTCAGATCCGGTATCAGCATATCCTCATAATTCTGGGGCATGTATCCGACCTGTATATCCTGCCTGGAAGCCATGTCCTTCAGGATATGTCGTATCAGGGTCGTTTTGCCGCAGCCATTATCTCCTGTGATGAACACATGTTCAGGACCGCGGATCAGCAGTTTCACAGAAGATGCCAGGATTGTCTGCCCTGCTGTCAAAACAGGCATGTCAACTGACAAAACGGTCTTCCCGGCTGGAATCTCAGGGATCTGACCGCCCCAGCTTGCATCCATGGCCCATTCTATATTGGGGCGTTCAGTTCTTTGCTGATCCTCCCGTTCGAAGCGGTGTTCCAGAGACTTGACTGCTTTCATCTTTTTCTTCAGCAGTCTGCCACCGTGCGGATCCCGCCTGGAGATGCTGGCCTGCGCATGAGCGACGGCATTCTCCAGCTTCTGTACAGTTGCATCCCTTTCCTGTTTTTCCCTTACTTCCCGCTGATACTGCTGTTCCTGATAAGCAAGCATGTTGCTGCGGTTCCTGATATAGTCGTCATAGGGGAGTCTGGAAAAGGTCCATCTGGGGGCTTTCTTCCCATGTACGCTTTCCAGATGGACAATGCTGTTTGCTGTACGGCGTATCAGCGTTTCATCATGGGATACATATATCACAGGCATCGGGGCATGCAGGAGAAAAGATTCCAGTGCCCCTAAGGATTCCAGGTCAAGATCATTGGAAGGTTCATCCAGAAGAAGTATGGAAGGATCTGTGAGCAGCAGGAGCATAAGCCTGAGTTTGATTTTCTCGCCCCCGGACAGACTGATTATGGGGTCCTGCCGGAAGGGCAGATCCACAGACAGGCCCACCGTCCTGCATACGTCCGCAAGTTTCTGCCATGGCGCTTCCTCAAAGGCAGCAAACCCCACACAGAACTCGTACACGGAGCAGCTGGCAGAGAGGTGTATTTCCTGTTCAAGCAATGCGGTTGTTTCACCGGACCGCAGGATCTGTCCGCTTACACTGAGGTACGGTGGAACGGTGGGCCAGGTATGCATCAGCTTCAGCAGTGTGGATTTTCCATCGCCTTCCTCGCCGATCAGGGCAATACGGCTGCCCGGAGAAATGCTCATGGAAAGATCGTCCACCAGGACACGAAGGTCTGCAGATATGGAAATGGTAAGATGTTGAATTGTCAGCAAGATTATGCCTCCTTATGGAGGCGGCATGGGTGCACGAAAAAAAGGCACAAAAACAGCGCCTGTCCCTGACTGCACACCAAACACACCGCCTTCATGCGGTTGGATCAGTGATAAGCAGCAGGATCAGTTGCGCATCTTTCCACACCTTTCATACGTGATAGCATCAGTATATGGCCGGACAGGAAGCATGTCAAGTCATGCGATGAAAAATAAAAAAATCCCTGCATAACACAGGGATTTCGGAAGACATTAACGCTTGCTGAACTGGGGAGCACGACGTGCAGCCTTCAGACCGTACTTCTTGCGTTCCTTCATACGAGGATCGCGGGTGAGAAGACCATTGCGCTTGAGTGTATCACGAAGCTCAGGATTTGCCTTGCACAGGGCACGGGAAACGCCATGACGAATGGCACCAGCCTGGCCGGCAACGCCGCCGCCGCGGACATTCACGAGCACATCGAAATCGGTGGTATTCGTGAGGGTCATGGGCTGACGAACGGTCATCTTCAGGGTTTCCAGACCGAAATAGTTATCCAGCTCACGCTTGTTGATCACGATCTTGCCATCACCGGGAACCAGACGAACGCGTGCGACAGCTTCCTTACGACGACCAACAGCACTATATTCTACCTTAGCCATCTTACATTACTCCTTTCCGCCGCGCGCTGTGCGATCGAGAACGATCACTTCAGGTTTCTGTGCAGCATGCTGATGCTCTGCTCCGGCGTAAACCTTGAGCTTCTTTGCCATCTGACGGCCCAGAGGTCCCTTGGGCAGCATGCCCACGATGGCGTGACGAAGCGCGAATTCGGGCTTCTCAGCAATCAGCTTGCGGTACGAGGTCTCCTTGAGACCGCCGGCATAGCCGCTGTGATGATAATACTTCTTCTGATCCAGCTTCTTGCCAGTCATTTCAATCTTATCAGCATTGATAATAATGACATAGTCACCGGTATCGGTATTGGGGGTATAGATCGGCTTGTTCTTGCCACGCAGGATGCTTGCAACCTGGCTGGCTACACGACCGAAAACCTGCCCCTCCGCATCAACGACATACCATTTGCGCTCGATGTCGTTTGCTTTCGGCATAAAAGTTTTCAAAGGAAACTCCTCCTTGGCATTAATGACAGTTGGCTCAGCATGATGGTCGCATGCTTCTGCCGGGTGTACATAGCTTCCGGGGCTGGCGGATTCTAAATACCGACGGTTATTCTATCGAATTCCGCCTTCCGTGTCAAGGGATTTTTTCATTTATTTCCTTACCATTTTTCCATGAAGCCTGCCTGGACGCCACCTTCTGTCCGCTTTCCTACATACGGGTATCAATGCCATCCTTGACGCATCCGCCGTCCATCTGTACAATGCAGATACACATATCAAACAGGAAGGGAAGGCTGTAGATGGAATGGGATAAGTGGGATCAGCGGTTTATGGATATGACGGAACAGATTGCTACCTGGTCCAGCTGTGCCCGTCCCGGGCGCGCCATCGGCTGTGTAATTGTCAAGAACAAACGAATCATGACAACAGGTTACAACGGAGCACCTTCCGGACTGAAAACCTGTTCGGAACGCGGCGGCTGTCTCAGGGAAAAGCTCCATATTCCCAGCGGTACCCGCTCAGAAGTCTGTTATGCCACGCACGCTGAACAGAACGCCATTATCCAGGCAGCCAGGCTTGGCGTGAGCATTGACGGCGCCACGCTGTACTGTACGCATCAGCCCTGTTCCATCTGTGCCAAGATGATTATCAATGCGGGCATCAGGCGGGTTGTTTATAAGGAAGGCTATCCTGACGCCTTCAGTCTGGAACTGCTGAATGAGGCCGGAATTGTTCTGGACCGTTTCGGCTCAGATCAGGAAAAAAATACATAAGCATGACACACAGAAGGGAGGGATAACCCTCCCTTTTCTGTTTCAGGCCCTGCCTGCTTATTTTTCCTCAGGATTGGGTTCATCACCCACGCACCATCCCCGAA
>CAMOVR010000235.1 GCA_946627565.1 uncultured Clostridia bacterium | reverse complement strand
AGGGTCAAAGGTTCCGGCGCATCCAGAATGCCGTAGGCGTATGCCAGCATGCCCAGAATGGCTTCAGGTCCCATGCGGGAAAGCAGGGTATTCAGGCCAAGGGCATGGTCCCGCTTGGCCAGGCGCCGGCCGTCCGGGGTGAAAAGCAGGGGAATATGGGCATAGGCAGGGACCGGAAAGTCAAGGAGACCTGCCAGGTAGATCTGCCGCGGGGTGGCGGAGAGAATGTCGCAGCCCCGCACCACTTCCGTGACGCCGGAAAGACCGTCATCCACCACCACAGCCAGCTGATAGCCGTACATGCCGTCGGAGCGGCGTACAATGAAGTCCCCGCAGTCCCGTGCAAGGTTTTCCAGATAGGGCCCCTGTACCCTGTCGGTAAAAGCCACATCCAGATCCGGCACAAGAAGGCGCAGGGCAGGATTGCGCAGCCGGCTCCGCCGCTTTGCTTCCTCCGGCCCCAGACCCCGGCAGGTACCGGCATAGATGGTCTGGGTATCACCCAGGTTCGGAGCCTGGCTGGCCAGAAGCTCGGAGCGGGTGCAGAAGCAGGGATAGAGGTGCCCGCCCTCCTGAAGCCGGTTCAGATAAGACGCATACACGTCATACCGTTCACTCTGAAAGAGGGGATCCTCATCCCAGTCAAACCCGAAACGCCGGAGCACGTCTATGGCTTCCAGCCCGCTTTCCCGTTTGCACCTCTGCCAGTCCAGATCCTCAATGCGAAGCAGGAAGGAGCCGCCCCGGGAACGGGCGGAGAGGTAGGCCAGCAGGCAGCAGGCCAGATTGCCCAGGTGCAGGGGACCGGAGGGGGAGGGGGCAAAGCGCCCCTTTACGGTACTCATGGTGTGCCGAAGGAGACCAGGAAGCGCAGGACGTAATCCTTCCTGGCGTCATACTGGAATTCCGGCATGATGGCCGGGCCGCAGGCGCCGGTGCCGATTCCCTGCTGGAAGGCCTCAATGGTGACATATACCCCGGTCTGAACTTCGTCCTCCCGGTGAGCCATGCGGGTGAGCTCCAGGTCGGTGTAGGGCTTGACGGACAGCTCAAAGGGGCTGTCCACAGCCTTAAAGGTGATGGTCTGCCGGCCGTTGGAGAAACTGGCCAGGGTGCAGTCGCAGCGGTTGCCGCTCTCCTGGGGCCGGATATTGGGCTCGGTCATGTCATGCACCCGGCAGTCAACCGGACGGATGGGGAACTGGTCTTTCATGTCGCAGTAGCTTTCTCCGCAGCGGCCCACGTAATGGACCTGATCGAAATCCGTGCGCAGCACAAAGGTCTTGCCGAAGCGGGGCAGGATTCCCCGGCCCTTTGTGCAGTGGATTTTTGAGGTGATCAGGAGGCTGCCGTCCTTTGTGCCCTGATAGGTGTCCGTGACTTCAAAGGTGTTCTTTTTGTTTTTGACGATGTACCTGACTTCCAGGCCGCCGTCCATGGCCTTCTGCTCCACCATCTGCTCTGTCTGGGCGATATAGGGGGCCATGGTATTGGCAAAGAAGGGATCGGTATCGTTGTCCGTCTGGGCCCGGTACAGCAGGGTGAAGGGGCTGCCGCTGGTCAGGCGGGTTCCGCCGGAGGAGAAGACCATGGCGCCGTCCTTTACGGTCAGGCCCCTGGGCAGGGCAGCGGTTTCCGGGGCAGCAGGCACGGCCAGGTTCAGCACCACCTGTTCTTCTGCCACGGTTCTGCCGGTCACTTTGTCCGTGGTAAGGATGGTGACCGTCTGGGTGCCGTCCACGGGCTTTCCGGGATGCAGTTTGATTTCACGCTTATCAAGGGGCGGGATATCCGGGGAGAGCTCTTCGCAGCTGCCGTCCTGCCAGGTGCAGGTGAGGGTGTAGCGGTCAGCATTTGAGAAGGCAGTTGTGTTAAAGAAGCAGAAGACATCGTCCTTCACATGGCTGACCCGGATGGGGCGGTAGATGAAGCGGATGATCTTTGCCCCGGTGGAAGGGGTGCGGTCCGGATAGAAGAGGCCGTCCACGCAGAAATTGTGGTCATGCTCCCATTCCCCGTGGTCGCCGCCGTAGGTGTAGGTACCGTCCTCATGCAGGATGGCATGGTCCACCATTTCCCAGACGCAGCCGCCCATGAGGTTGTCGTACCTGTAGATTTCCTGCCAGTAGGCTTCCGTGTTGCCGGGGCCTACGCCCATGGCATGGGCATATTCGCACATGAAGTAGGGACGGTCGTTGAGGGGCTTCTGCTTGCGGCGGTGCTCACCCACGTCATGGACCATTTTCACGCTGGGATACATCTCGCTGCCCACATCATAGGCGATCTTTTTGCAGTGCACGGCACTTTCATAGTGCACAGGCAGGGCGGAATGTGCCTTAAGGTAGGCATACATGGCGTCCGTGTTGTGGTAGCCGCCTGCCTCGTTGCCCAGGGACCACATGAAGATGGCGGTGTTGCCGTGGATCTTGTCCCGCTGGTAGAGACGGGTGATGCGGTCCACATAGTGCTTTTCCCACTTGGGGTCATGGGAGATGGAGTTGTAGGTGGGCGGGATCTGATGGGACCAGGTGCCGTGGGTTTCCAGATCGTTCTCATCCACGATGTAGATGCCCATCTCATCCGCCAGCTCCAGCAGCAGCGGGTCCGGGGGATAGTGGGAGGTCCGGATGGTGTCAATGTTGTATTCCCTGCACACCTTCAGGTCCCGTTCAATCTCATCCGGGGTCAGGGTATAGCCGTGGGTGGGGGAGGTGTCATGGTGGTTGACGCCCTTGAACTTGATCTTCCTGCCGTTAAAGAGCAGCACGTCCCCTTTGATCTCAACGGTTTTAAAGCCGATCTTCTCCCGGATGCAGGAGGTCTGTGTCTCGTAATAGATGGAATACAGGACCGGGTCTTCCCCGTTCCATTCCCGTACCTGAAGGCCTTCAAAGGTAACGCTGGCACTGCATCCCGTGGTTTCCACGGTCTGCGTCATGTTCAGGCCGTTCCCATCCAGGGTAAAGGTGACAGGCGTATCCGAATAGGTTTTTGCCGTCAGGGTCAGCCGGTAGGTATCCCCGGTCTTCTCCGTCCTGGCGTCAATATCCTCGATATCCGTCTTTTCGCTGATGCGCAACAGCACGTCCCGGAAAATGCCGTTGTTGCGGAACATATCCTGGCTCTCAAGGTACGTGGAATTGCACCAGCGGTGTACCACGCCCACCAGCTCGTTTTCTCCGGCATGGAGCTTTCCGGTCAGGTCAAACTCGGCGGTGTTGTGGGTGCCCTCTGAATAGCCGATGAATTCTCCGTTCAGGTACAGGTCCAGACAGCTGGCCACACCCAGGAAGGAGATGACGAAGTTTTTATCCGCATCTTCGATCTCCAACTTCTTCCGGTAAACCCCCACAAAGTTGTACTCATCTTTGGGCCTGCTGAAGCGGGGCGAAATCTTCTGGTCCACACCCATCCAGGTGAAGACGGTGCCCACAGACTCCGTCTGAGGGATGACAGGGGGTTTGTATGGGAACTGATAGCGGATGTTCACATAGAAAGGCCGGTCATAGCCGTGGAACTGCCAGCAGTCCGGTACAGGGATTGTATCGAATTTGACGGCGTCCGTATCCAGCACTTCGGGCAGTTCGGCGGGACGGGGGTAGAATTTGAAATCCCAGTCTCCGTTGAGACAGAGGACTTTCTCGGAGGCATACCGCTTTTCCTTGGGAGAAACAGCATCCGCCTGTTCCCGGGTGGGATAGGGAATGAAATAGCTGCGGCCGGGCAGCTTGTTCACCTCGAATATTTCAAAGGTATGATAGTTGGTGGTATTCAGTCTGTACTGCATGCGGCCCCTCCTCGGTGTATTGTTCTGACAGGTATTATAGCATGTATGTTTTGCTCTGTCACAGGAATAGGGCACAGGTCAGGGGTACATTCAGGCTGTTTTAATGGTAATTTACGCTTGTGCGCGGTGAAAAGCAGTCTATAATCCGGACTTGAGGGAGTGATGCGCGTGAAGCTGCTGGCCGGTCTGTTTGTCCTCTTCATCCTGGCGGTTTCCCAGGGCCCCGGTGCGCTTGGGGAAAAGATCCTGTTTGTGGGGGACCTGCACCTGAGCGGGGACAGGGACCCGGGGATCCTGGAGGCGGTGAAGGAAGCCGCAGCCGGCTGCGACAGGGTGGTTTTCCTGGGGGACAACACCAACAACGGTCACAAGGAAGAACATACCGCCTTTCTGAGTTTTATGGGGGAGGTCCGTCAGGCCGGCGCAGGAAGCGTTCTGGCCCTGCCGGGCAATCACGACCTGTGCGGTGAAACCACCCCGGCGGTATGGCTGGCCCGGTATGCAGCCTACAGCACAGCGCCTGCCATGTTCCGGGATGAGAACAGCCTGAGCGCGGCAGTGGTGGAAAACGGGCTGTGCCTGCTTCTGCTGGACACCAACGCATACGATCCGGTGAACCGGATGACAAAGCATGGAAGCATTTCAGAAGATGTGCTCAGGTGGGCGGATCTGGTGCTGGACTCCCTGCCCGCCGGCACGGAAGTCATAGCGGCGGGGCATCATCCGCTGATACCCTATTCCGGCACAGATGCCACGGAAGGCGCGGAGAAGATGGTCAGGTGCCTGACAGACCATGGCGTCAGCGTATACTTCTGTGGACACCGGCACGGGAACGATACAGTCCTGGCAGGGGAGCTGAGACAGATCACGGTGGGTGTGCCCTGGAGCTGGCCCGCCTGGGCAGGGGTGCTGGAAACCGGGGAAAACGGCTGGCAGTATAGTGTGTATGATCTTCTTGAGAGAGACACAGAGCTGGCCCGGTCCCTGCGGGAGCAGGCCCGGGTGCTGGGGCTTACCATGGCTGCCGGTTCCCTGAAGGGGACTGCCTATGAAGGAGACGAAGAAGCCATATCCTGGTTCGGGAAAGCCTTTATGGCCAGCGTGGAAGGCACGCTTCAGGAAAAGCGGGAGCAGCTGCTTGAGGACGACGGGTGCAGGAAATGGCGGGAGGCTCAGGTGTATTCTGTCACAAAGGCCTGGATGCTGGGACTCCTGGAGAGCGACGGGACCGAGGACGTACGGCAAATAACAGTCAGATAGCAGAAGACAGAAACTCCGGCTGAGAGGTTCAGCCGGAGTTTTCATCATGCTGCTTTTTTGGCTTTGCGTGTGGCGGGATCAGCTTTTTCAG
>CAMOVR010000234.1 GCA_946627565.1 uncultured Clostridia bacterium | reverse complement strand
ACGGCCTCCATGGCATTGCGCAGGGCGTTGGAGAACAGGGCGTAGATGTGCCGGGTGCGCATGAAGGAAAGGGCTGCGCCGTCGGCCATGCAGGAGAGCTGAATGTTTTCCTTCTGGCAGGCTAGCTGGTTTTCGTAGATGACCACATCTAAGACTTCGCTTCCGGTCTTTATGGCGGCGTCATAGATGTTCATGGCTTCCTGCAGGGACCGGACTTCCTCATCCGTGAGCCTGCCGGCCAGCCTGGAGAGCTGGTGCTTCAGGTCGTGACAGCGCATGTTGATCAGCTGGATGTTCTCCCGGTTCTGTTCATACTGCTTGCGCTCCTCCCGGAGGACCTGCTCCATGATGGAAATCTCCTGCCTTGCCTCATCCTGCCTTATGATGCCGGAGCGGATGAGGAGGATCAGGAAGGCAAAGGCCAGGGCATAGCTTCTGGAAATCAGGAAGAGGGACAGGCTTTCACTGCGATGTTCCTGGGTGAAGGTGCTGAAGAAGGCGATGAGAAGGACAATGCCGGTGGAAAGAAGAGCCAGCTGCCGCAGGCTCCGGGGGTCGCCGGCACGGGCAGGGTGGCGGCCGAAGGCAAGATAGACCAGACCCGTCATACAGAAACGCATCAGCAGGTACAGCAGGATGTCCGTCTCCACATCCCCGGTGGACAGGGGAAAGAGCGCCTGGGATGTGTCCAGGTCAAAGCATGCCATGATGACGTCATAGGCGGTGGCCACGATCTCCTCAGCTGCCACGGCAGCGCACCAGGTGCTCAGCACGGTGAAGGGATTGTCCTCAAGCAGAAGGAACAGGATGGGCAGCGTGAAGGAGATGTTGATGAGCATGCCCGAAAGGCGCGTGGCGACGCCGGGCCACCGGGTCCGTACGTATACCGCCAGCATCATCAGGGGGAGCCAGACGGCCAGGGACGCCAGCATCCTGGGCCAGAGAGGCTTTTTCCTGGGAATGGGCAGGGCGAAAAGAATGGCCGCCATCAGGAACTGGATCTGGGTAATGCTCACGGTAAAAAACAGCCGGGTATAATCCCCGGTCAGGCCTGCAATGAACGCATACATGCCTTAACCCCCTATGGACTGCGGAAAAAAACGGTAAAACCAGTATAAGCATCTGATGCTGTCCGGTCAATTGTTCACGGAGGATGAGGGCAGGGGATCTTTTAATCTGGGACGCAAATCATGGAATCTGTGCCGGACCTGTAGAGAAGGATAAAAGGACAGGATAGAATGGGGCCATCAACCGGGGGAGCCCCGGAAACACGAACGGAGGACAAACGTGATGAAGAAGATCGTATCTGTGCTGCTGGCCCTGTGCATGATGCTCAGCGCTGCTGCTGTTTTGGCTGAAGACTGGACTGCCTATGAAGGATGGATGGAAACCGACTGGGATGCCAAGACCGTCAAGTATCAGTTTACCGGCGAATGGGCTCTGGAAGAGTACAACATCTACTTCCAGTTCCTGATCAACCTCTATGATGACGGTTCCGCCCTGGTGGACCAGCGCAACACAGTCTCCGCCAGCTCCTACTGCCAGTTCGGCTACTGGACGGAAGAAACCACCGAGGACGGCAACGAGATCGCCTTTGACACCCTGTTCTGCACCCCTGTGGAAGGCACGGAGCTGGTTGCCCATGAGTACAGCTTTGAACTGTATGAAGAAGAAGACGGCAACTATTCCTTCGGCTACACCTTCGGCATTGCCCCCGGACAGTATTTCCGCGATGTGGACGTTGCGGGCGGCGCTGAGATCACCTATGAGACCCTGGCTGCATTCCACGAGGCAGTGGACGCTCCCGCGGCAGAATAAGGAAAGCATACAGATTCCCTGAAGGGAAGATTCGGCCCGGCGCCGGGTCTTCCCTTTTTCAGCTCAACTATGGCGGAGGTAAAAGGACATGCAGAAAAACAGGAAGCCCGGTATCTGGCTGTCGGTATGGTGCCTGGTGCTGGCAGGCGTTATCTGTTTCAACGTCTGGGTTACAGGCTATGCTGTATCCTGGGACAGTGTGCTGACAGGCTATTTCGGCATCATTGAGGAGAAGCAGGCTGCCGGCGAAGAAAAAGAGAAGACGAAGAAATTCGAAACGCTGGAGGCGCTCAACGCCGCGCAGAAGGAAGCGGAACTGCAGATTGTGGACGAGGGCGTGGTGCTGCTGAAAAACCGGGACAATGCCCTGCCTCTGGCAAAGGGGAGCAAAGTCAGCGTCTTCGGCCAGACGGCCCAGATGTGGATGACCAAGGAAAAGCTGACCAATACCAAGGACACCGTGTTCCTGGAATCCCTGGAGGCAGCGGGCCTTGAGATCAACGGATCCCTGAGGAAAATGTACAAGCAGAGCAAGCACACCAAATGGGGCAATGGGGCCAACCTGGGCAACGGCGGCATCGCGGGCACCTGGGCGGTGGATGAAGTGCCCGCCGGTGAGTACAAGGACTCCGTGAAGGAGAGCTTTGCCAACTATAATGATGCAGCCATTGTGGTGATCACCAGGGGCGGTTCGGAAGGCGGCGACCTTCCCCGCTATATGGACCGCTATGAAGGCAGGCAGGAGGACGACTACCTGTCCCTGAGCCCGGAGGAAAGGGACCTGCTGAGCATGGTGGGCGCCTCTTTTGACCGGGTGATCGTGGTGCTGCATACCACCAATGCCATGTCCATGGATTTCCTTCTTAACGAGGAGTACGGCGTGGACGCGGTGCTGTGGGTATCCGGCACCGGTGTGGACGGCGTGCAGGAGATGGGCAGGATCCTGGTGGGGGATGTGAATCCCTCCGGCAGGAACATTGACACCTATGTGTACGACAATTTCTCCGCCCCCGCCATGCAGAACTTCGGCGACTTCCGCTTTACCTCCGGCGGGGAACTGATCCAGGCCACCACCACCACGGTGGGCGGCACCTATTCCTACCAGCATTATGCCGAAGGCATTTATGTGGGCTACAAGTACTATGAGACCCGCTATGAGGACAGGGTCATGGGCACGCCCCATACCGGGGAATATGACTATGCCGCCACGGTGGCCATGCCCTTCGGTTTCGGCCTGTCCTATACGGACTTTGACTGGAGCGGCTTTACGGCCACAGCTCCGGATGAAAACGGGAACATGACATTTTCCGTTACCGTAACCAACACCGGCAGCATGGCGGGCAAGGATGTGGCGGAGCTCTATTTCCAGGCACCCTATACCGACTATGACCGGGAACACGGGGTGGAGAAGGCTTCCGTCAACCTGCTGGATTTTGCCAAGACAAAGCTTCTCCAGCCCGGCGAAAGCGAGACCCTGACCATCTCCGCCAATGTCAGCGATATGAAGTCCTATGACAGCAAGGGGGCGGGTACCTATATCCTGGAGGATGGCGACTACTTCCTGACCCTGGCACGGGATGCCCATGCGGCCGTGAACAATATCCTCACGGAAAAGGGATACTCTGTGGCCGACGGCATGACAGATGACGGAAACCGGGACTTTGTGTACCGCTGCACCCGGACTTCCTTTGAAAAGCTGGACAGGGCACCTACGGGGAATACCATTTCCAACCAGTTTGACGATGTGGCGCTGGAAGACGCCGTGTATCTTTCCCGCAGCAACTGGGAAGCCATGGAGCAGGACGGCCTGCGCTATGCAGACGGCACTGTCCAGGGCGTTTCCGAGACCATGGACGGCACCGGCTTTGCCTATACCCATGAAGCCAGTGAAAGGATCATCCGGGAACTGACCAGCGAAGGCTGGGACGTGGCAGGCAATCCCCTGTCCATGGATGATCCCCTGTGGCCGGAGGTGAGCTACAGCCAGGGCGGCAGCATGAAGCTGCAGGATATGGTGGGCAGGCCCCTGACAGACAGCGGCTGGGACAGGCTCCTTTCCCAGCTCTCCCAACAGGAACAGCTGGAGATCATAGGGAAGGCCATGTATGTGACCCCTGAGATCGCCTCCATCGGCAAGCCCCAGGCCAATTCCCTTGACGGCCCCCAGGGCATGATCGACTATGTGTCCGGCGGTACGGGATACCAGTTCACGGATGAAAATATGCTGGGTGCCACATGGAACAAGGACCTGGTGGCCCTGATGGCGGAGCTGGTCTCCGAGGAATTCACCATGAAGGGCGTTACCGCCTGGTGGTCCCCTGCGGTGAACATCCACCGTGCAGCCTTCTCCGGACGCAACTTTGAGTATTATTCCGAGGACGGCATGTTCTCCGGCATCATGGCCGCCATTGCCGCAAAGACGGCAAAGGACAACGGCGTCAACTGCCAGGTCAAGCACTTCTTCCTTAACGACCAGGAATTCAACCGGGGCGCCAACGGACGCCTTGCCCCCTTCTGCTCCGAGCAGGCCATCCGCGAGATTTACCTGAAGCCCTTTGAAAAAGCCATTGTGGAGGGCGGCGCGTCGGGCATCATGCTGTCCATGGCCAGGGTGGGTACCCGCATCGCTCCCGGCAGCTATGCCGTGTGCACAGGGATTCTGCGCAACGAGTGGGGCATGACCGGGGCCATCATCACAGATGCCCAGTCCCTCACCCCGAAGGAAGCCGAGCAGGCCCTGGCCGCAGGCTGCGATCTGGTCTGCACCACCCGCATGACGGAATACCTGGACAGCACCCTGGCATCCCGGGGAGGACAGTACATGCTGCAGACGGCGGTGAAGCATACCCTGCATATGCAGGCCAACAGCGCATCCTTTGATGTGAAAGTGGTGAAGGGTTTCCCCATCTATAAGCTGATCCTGATCGCCTACAATGTGCTGACCTTCATCTATATGGCCTGGGCCACCCTGGAGATCCTGCGGGCCCTGTATCCTGACGGAAAGATGATTCCCGGCAGGAAGGTGTACAGGACCATTCGGATTGCCCTTGGAAGCGTGGGCATTGTGATCCTGGGCTTCCTGCTGTATATGTTCTTCACCACCTGGCTGCCGGTGCTTCAGTTCGCACTGCAGACAGCGGTGTAAGAAAAGATAAGCGAAACAGGGTACAACAAGGCGGCCGCGCGGCAAAACCGTGCCGGCCGCCTTTTATAATCGGACAGGAATAAGAACTGAAACCGGTTTCCACGGCTCTTTCTGTTTTCCCGGTTTTGTGGTACAGTGACGCGGGCCTTACGTCCGTATGACAGGCCGGGGAGTAAAGGAGACAGGCATGGA
>CAMOVR010000233.1 GCA_946627565.1 uncultured Clostridia bacterium | reverse complement strand
CGCGTTATCTTTAAAGATAACTTTCGTTTCTGTATCGTTTTCAAGGTTCATACTGCTTTGCTCAAGCAGTGAGTGTATGATAACATCCATCCTGAAATCTGTCAAGCACTTTTGTAACATTTTTTCATAAACTTGTCTTTATTCTTCATATCTGAACGTAATTTTGTAACGCTTTATGAAATGTTCGGATTTCATCCAGATTCTTCTCAGCTCTGTCTGTTTATTGTTCGTCTTTCAGCCGTTTTTTCGCTCCGTCCACCCCTCATCCGCGTCTCCGGATGCTCCGGTTTCAAAAAAGCAGGAGAAAAAATTATCTCCCGCTTTTCAGTCACATCATTTTTTACTGCTCATAGATGAAGGAATAGACAGCATCCTGATTTACCTTCCAGTTGTTGCCGGGCAGATTCAGCACGCTCGCTCCATTCACGTCCAGATAATTGTATGTTCCATCCATAGGTACCCTGTGCTGCTTCAGCAGTTCTTCCCCGTTGCGGGCACGGCTGATGATATCGCTTCCCAGCACAGCCATACCCAGTGTTGTCAGGGTTCCTACGTTCACATTGGTCGTCACATATTCCATGGAAAGATTTACCAGCTCTGCAAAGCGGCTGAGGGTCATATCCTGCATGATCTTTTTCAGAAGCAGTTCCAGAAGCTTTCTCTGCCTGGCTGTACGGTTGAAGTCACCGTTGCCGGTCTTCATGCCGCTGCGGAGTCTGGCATACATGACTGCCTGGATACCGTCAAGATGTTGTACGCCGTCCACCACTTCCAGCTTCTCACGTTCATCATGCGCCTTGGTATCATAGGCCGGAGGATTCTTCTTGATATATGCATTGATGGCGTAGGCTTCACCCTTGGTCATCTCCACATCAATACCGCCAATGGCCTCGATAATCGATGCAAGACCGTAGAAGTTGATGGTCACATAGTACTGAATGTTGAGATTAAAGTTGTGGTTGATCGTCCGCATGGCCAGCTGGCCGCCGCCATTGGCATAGGCATTGTTAATCCTGGACTTGTTCTTGAAACCCGGGATATCCACATACAGGTCCCTGAGAATACTGGTCAGCTTCACAGAGCCCGTATCTGTATTGATGGACAGAATCATATTCACATCGTTATGCTGCAGTCCGTTGCTGGTTTCTATATTCTTTGAGCGGCTGTCGATGCCAACCAGAAGGATATTGACCACATTGGAGGGCAGGGATTCATTCAGTTCCAGATCGTCAGGATTGACGCTGGTATCCACTTCCCAGGCTGTCAGGTCTTCCTCCATCTCTTCCTGAGAATCTTCCGTAATGACGAATTCTTCATATTCTTCTTCCAGAACAACATCCGTCGGCAGATCATCCAGGGAAAGTTCCAGCTCTTCTTCCTCCTCGGCAAATGCCACAGAACCCATAACCAGCATGACAGCCAGCACTGCACACAGCATCCGCTTTGCCTTGTCCATAACAAAACTCATGATACATTCCTCCATTATTTTCTTAACCTGTCACATGAAAGACCGGAGATACCTCAGGCTTTCCCTGACCTGTTCCTCATCCTTTGTCATGTAACTGTAGGGTTCCAGGATCACCGCTCCATCATACGAAAATGAACGCAGAAGATCAAGAAGTGCCCTGTAATCCAGCACACCCTGCCCCGGCAGTGTCAGTTTTCCTTCCATATCCCAGTCAAGCGCATGCACGTGGGCAAGATGGTCTCCCATGGCACATGCCATTTCCAGAGGATCCACCTTCATCTCCTTTGCCTGCTTGACATCCAGTACAAAACGCTGTTCCGGGAACATCTTCAGGATTTCATGCACATCCTCCGGCGTTCTGCATGCACACCATGAAACGTTTTCCCACAGTACTTCCATCCCGTGTTTTTCTGCCACCTTCTGCATTTCCGGCAGCACATCAGGAAGCCGAAGGATGCCAGAAATCCGGGTGGCATGCCGGTAACTGGCCGGGCCATGCAATACATAAAAGGACGCGCCCATCATTTCACCGGCAATGCAGACCCTTTCAAAGATCTGCAGGGCATCAGCTCTCTGCCTGACGGATGAACCGAACAGGTCCGTTTCAAACTGTGTTCCTTTCGGATGAACGGAGGTAACCGTAACAGGCCCCAGTTTTTCCCTGACCACCTGACCGAACGCCCGGGTATACTCACTGTAGGTCTGAAGGAAAACCTCGCAGGTATCCACATCAAACGCCTTCAGATGCTCTGCGGCTTCCTCCGTCTCCATCCTTCCGTAAAATGCAGCAGAACTAATGCCCAGTTTCACTGAACCACCCCCGGCCTGTTCAGTTCGTCCAATGTCAGGGCAAAGGACGGGATCATCTCCCGGACAAAGTCCTGCACTTCCGGCCATTTTACGGCATCGATGGCCGTACGGATGGTATGGGCCGCAGCATCAAACTCATGATTTCCCGCCCGCAGTTCTTCAATGCATTTTGCATATGCGCTGATGCGGTCTGCTGCTTTTACAATCTCCCGGGCATAGGAATCTTCCTCTGTCATACATGCCAGTATTTCTTCCCGGATCCCGTCCGGCAGCATGCGTCCCAGTCGTTCCACAGCCTGTTCTTCCACCCGGTAGAACGCTTCCCGCATTTCTTTGGAATGATACTTGACCGGTGTGGGCAGGTCGCCTGTCAGGACCTCACATGCATCATGGTACACCGCCAGCGTCACAATATGTTCCGCATCCGCCCCGCGCCCATAGCGGGAATTGGCAATCAGGGCAATACCGTGGGCAATCATGGCAACCTGCAGCGAATGCTCTGCATCATTCTCCGGCTGCGTGTTGCGCATCAGACTCCACCGGCGGATCAGTTTCAGTCTTGCCATATAAGCATAGAAATGGTTCATGGTTTCCTCCCTTATCTGCAAAACAGCTCTTATCATACACCATTCCCCCTGCATTTCGCAAACAGTTGACAGTCCGGAAGATCCGTATATAATGAGCCCGACAATTGCATCCAAAGAACCGCTGGGGGTGTGGCAAAAAGCCGCTGAGAGGGATTTATCCCGACCCTTGGAACCTGTGTAGATCATCCTACCGTAGGGAAGCGGGATCAGCAGCCTCTGCTGTAATCCGTCTGCTTCCCCGCGAGCCTTCGCGGGGTTTGTTGTATTTGGATGCAGCTGGATATTATTCAAGGAGGTTGCCTTATGTCTCTTTTCATCTCTCATGCCCTTGCTGAAGGAGCAGAAACCCAGTCTACCGTTCAGGCCCAGTCACCGGTTCAGGAGTGGTTCCAGTCCGCATTCAAAAAGTTCGGCGAAATGCCTTTGTGGGGCTGGGCAGTGGTTGCCATCTTACTGCTCCTCGGCCTGGTATTTGTTTTCTCAGGCAGGGGAAACAGGGAAAAGCGGGGCTGGTCCATCCAGAAAATGTCCATGGGTGCCATTTGCATGTCACTTACCGTTGTTCTCTCCATGATCCGTATTGTCCGGATGCCCATGGGCGGCAGCATCAATCCGGCTGCCGATCTGCCCCTGCTCCTGTTTGCCTATGTATATGGCGCACCGTCCGGTATTACGCTGGGTGCCCTGTTCGGTATTCTCAATTTCATTCTTGACGGCGGGCAGTTTGCCTGGGCAGGGCTTATTCCGAACCTGCTGGATTATCCCATCGGCTTTGCTCTTCTTGGTCTTGCAGGTCTCTTCGGAGAAAAAGGACGTACTTCCGACAAAGAATACCTCTGGCTGAATATTGCAATCATTGTCGGATCATTCGGCCGTTTCTTTGCTTCCTTCCTTTCCGGATGGATCTTCTACGGAGAATACTGCACCTATTACGGATTCAACAGTCCCATTCTGTATTCCATCTGCTACAATGGTGCCTATATGCTGCCAAACTGCATCATCTGCTGCCTGCTGGGCTCCATTGTGGGACCGCGTCTGGTAAAGATCCTGCGCAGTGAAGAGCAGAAGAAAAAGATCAGGGCATAAGACTCACGGAAAAGACGTGAGTCTTTTCCTTTTGTGATTCCTTCTGTTCTGCCTTCAGGTCCCCTGGCCTGTTTCTCTGTCATGCTCCGTCTCCGTTAACCACCGGGCCAATCACCTTCGAAAGCCTGATAAAGAAGGAGTTCCCTTCTGTCTGTCGAATGAATGGTGCTGCGAAACGGAATCACCGTTTTTTACAATTTGTTTTGCTGCTTAAGGCATACAGGCCCCGCAGCGGGACGGTACAGCAGGCGGAACAGAAAGGATAATGTCATGCTCGATCTCTGCTTTCTGGGAACTGGAGGCTCCATACCTCTTCCAAACAGGGCCCTGGCCAGTCTTTACATCCGGCACGAAGGCAGAGCCATTCTGCTGGACTGCGGTGAAGGCACCCAGATCGGCATCATGCGCCTGGGCTGGGGATTCCGCTGTATCGATACACTTCTGCTTACCCATTATCATGCCGACCACTGCTCCGGCGTTCCGGGATTCCTGCTGGCCCTTGCCAAAGCAGGCCGGGAAGAACCGCTTCATATATATGGGCCGGCAGGTCTGCGCAGGGTAATTGAAGGACTCCGGGTGATTGCGCCTCAGCTGCCCTATTCTCTCCTTCTCCACGAGCTTCCCATGGACGTAAGTCACTTTGATGCCTGCGGATTGCACATCCGCTCTTTTCCGCTTCATCATGGCATGCCCTGTCTCGGGTACCACTTTACACTGAACCGGCTCCCGGAATTTGACCCTGTCCGTGCCAGGGAGCTTCAGATCCCCATTTCCCTCTGGAAAGTTCTGCAGCATGGAGAAGATGTCACCGTCGGGGAAACCGTCTTTCATCCTGCGGATGTACAGAAAGGAAGCCGGAAAGGCATCTCATTCCTGTACGCCTCGGATACGCGTCCCGTGCCCATCATCTCTGCAATGGGAGAGAACACGGACCTCATGATTCTGGAAGGCATGTACGGTGAAGAAGACAAACTGCCCCTGGCCCATAAAAACCATCATATGCTCTTTCGGGAATCCGCCGCTCTGGCAAGGGATGCAAATACCCGCCGTCTCATACTCACCCATTTTTCCACTTCCATGGAGCATCCGGAAGAAGCCCTGGAGCATGCACTGTCTGTCTTTCCGGAAACCACGTGCGCTTCCGACGGGCTGTGTGTAACCCTGAAATACGAATAATGCCCTGCAGCCCCTTCCCAAACAGACAGATTCGGT
>CAMOVR010000232.1 GCA_946627565.1 uncultured Clostridia bacterium | reverse complement strand
GAAAAAAATCGATACGAGTAACATTGGCGTCCGCCCGGTCATAGTGCTCGATCTTGCTTCTGATATGTTCCGTAATAACTGAAGTGGTTTGCCCGGATAAATAAATGGGGCTCCGGTACTGACTTAGTACCGGAGCCCCATTTCAGTATTGCTCACAGTTTGTCCTGGTTTTGGTGTTCTATACAGTCGGGTTACATCAGAACATATTCAGCCAGGTTTGCTGCGATTTTGACGGGTTCTGTTCCCATACCTGTACGATATATGGTTTTATCCGGCGCCTGCCAGATTACAATGCCATCGATGTGAGTTTCCTCTACGACATAAAGGGGTATATGAATGTTCGGATTCTTTTTAAGGTTGTAGGCGGTAACTTTTACGACATCAAGGTTCTGATCCTCGCTGATTCCTGTCAGTTCATGCCCTTCGTAAGATGCCGTGCCGCATTCCTGAATATATGCCCTGTAATCGTCTGCGAATGTCAGGCCTAAGGACCTTTGCGCATTCTCGATTTCTGCAGAAGAAACGCTATGTTCACAGACAAAGTAATTCTTCTGTTTCATCAAATCAACAACTGAAGTCAATTTACTAAACCACCTTTCAAGCAGTATTCTGCAAATGCCTTCCAGAATGCCTGCCTTTCAGAATCCCATTTTGTTCCTTCTGCGTGAGCTTCTGTTCTTTCAAGAAAACCATGGATATGAGGGCTATCATGTTCGGATTGTGAAAGAATAGCGAGTGTTCCGTCTTTCTTCTGACCTACATGATGCAGTTCATAAGAAGTTCCCGAAGCATCTTGCGGTGCAAGTCCCTGTTTCATTCTTTCAAGATTTGTCCGTCCTTTGGAATCAACCTTGTTAAGATCTATGTCAGTTTTGATAAGAGCTGACTTATTTCCTATGAACTGAGACTTTAAATTGGCTGCTTTGAAGACCTTGAATTCATCCATGGTGTGGAATTGCTTTATTACATCTAGCGGATAGCCTGTTTCATGCTGAATGGTTGCATAATCATGCATTGTGAACGCGGTTTGTTTAGCTTCTCCGTAGAGGGTGGCGCCTTTAGTTATACCGCCTGTAAGTGCACCGGTAATGGCTCCCCACTTATAACCTTCGCTGCCGCCCATCAAAGCTGCATCAAAGGCTTCGTTCAGGTTGCCGGTCTGTACCAGCTTTACAGCACCGGCGGATACTGCTCCGAGGGCACCTCCCTTTGCGGCCATAATGGCGCCGGTCTTTGCTGCCATTGCAAAGATCATGCTGCATGCATATGCGCCTGTACCAGCTGTGACAGCAGATACGGTCACGCATACCAGTATGACCCCTGTTCCGACAGCAACGTTTTTAATGACTTGCCCCATGGGATCCACATAATCTTCCCATGGCTCAACGACGGTTTCGTTGTTCTCACCCAGGGTAAAAACATACCGGTTGCCACCGAACTGAGCTTCCAGTTCGCTCAGGGTGTATCCAAAGAACACATTGGCTCTTGAATTATATTCCAGCTCTTCCAGATAATCCTGCGAGATATAGACAGAACTGACATTCTCGACAAAGTATTCATCACTGTTCAGTTCGCTGACCAGAGTTCCATACATCGTGCTTTCGATATATCTTCGCAATGCAGGGTCCTCAAGGGAGCGAAATTCAGGAAGCACGCTTGTTTCAGGATCAGACACCGTACTTTCTGCATGGCCAATGTTCATGAAGGATACATTAATCACCAGAATGAACGAGAGCAGCAGTGAAATCCATTTTCTCATTGTCTGTTCACCTCATATTATCTGTTCATTTCCTGTATAATCTGCTCCAGCGATAATCCCTGCGTCACATAATCTATAAGCCGGTCGTCACTGCCTACATAAAGTGTTTTTACAGTCTCCTGCCCGGTGTATTCGTTCTGGACAGTGATGGTGTAGATACCTTCACGGGTGTATTCTTCACCATCTCTGGCCGGGCGGTTAAAGCGCACATCTTCCACAAGGCCGGCTGCGCCTTCTGTAAGAGTAGAGAGCTTCACGTTGATTGTAAGAAAACGTGAACGGGCAAGATCCAGACGGAAGCCATTTGGTGCAATTGCCGTATTTTTAAGTTCTTCGCCTGTGTCCAGATCAAATGGGAAAACCATGCAGTTGCCGTTCCGGACTGAGAAAGTGAAGGAAATCCGATAATCTGTGCAAGAAGAAGCGGTCAGCGCAGTACCTAAAACACGCGAATCTTTCTTGATTTCGTAGTCAAGGGCAACTTCATAATCTCCTTCTTCGTTGAGGGAAATCACCGTATCTGCTGTTCCGCTTGCTTTTGCAGCAAGATAATCGGTATAGACCTGAGGGTCTCCGGTGCTGTTCTGGTAGTCTGTAAATCTTACAATCAGTGTACCGCGTCCAAAGTCAGTAGGTGAAACGCCGAACTGACGGTCATATCCGCCATCGTCCTGATTGATGGTGATTGCAGAATCGCCTTTCAGCATATCGATATCCTGCGTCAGTTCAAAATGGAGCTCTACATCATCGCCAACGGTTTTCAGAAATATAAAGTGCTCTCCATCCTGACTTGTCACGCCGGTAAATCCGCTGACATAAAACTTACCAATGGAAAGTCCAAAGTGGGGATCATCTTTGCCGATGTCGAGTTTGTCGTGATATCCGTTGTCCAATCCGGTTTTGACAACAGGATAGCCCAGATACATTTTTAATGTGCCTTCTGGAAATTCTGGTTCCACAACAATAGACGGCGTTCCCAGCGTGGAAGGCGGGTCAAAAAAACCTGAAACGCCATCCCATGTGCCATTAGCGGTTTTTACTGTCCAGTCCCATGCATCATTTGCGGCACCGACTGTCCAGTTCCATGCATCATTTGCCGCACCTGTTGCCCAACTCCAGGCACCGGTTGCTGTATCAGAGACCCAGCCTGAAGCATCGTCCCATGCCTGAGATGCCCAGCCTGACGTATCCTCAACAGCCTGATTGAACCATCCGCCAATCGAGTCCCATACCGACTTTGTCTGTTCCTCTTCGGCAAGTGCTACGGAGAAACACATGCTCAGAATAAGCGTCAATGTTAAGAATTGCTTCATGTTAAGGACCCCCCCATTTAATTAATGATCTGTGATTGGTATATCATGACTCAAGGCTGTAATAAATCATTTTGCGAGGGCCATGGCATAATATACGAACACAGGCAGGATGAGAAATCGGTTTCAAATACATCTCAACATGAGAACACTGCACCTGGCAAATGCAAAATGCATAATCGATTAAAGCAGGTATCAACATGAGTGAAAAGTCAGGAATAATTATATCTGACTTGCAATAAAATGCAATAGAATTGTAGATATAACCATATACGGGCAATAATACAATGGCATGTAATCTGAATGGAATGCATATTTTTCAATTGGTTAAACGATTAAGTATGATATACAGGGTGACAGAATAAACCGGAATGTTGTCAGTTTCTGGCAAGGTAAAGTGGATAACTCAACGCAGTGTTTTGTGATTTCCGGTATAGTGATCGCCCGCCGCGTACACCAGAAAAGGCTGCCCGGAGGCAGCCAGATCCACATGGTTATATGCCGTACTCTGTCATGGTGTGCTTGATTCCCTGCAAGAAAAACCAGTATGTTATATGAAGCAGTTCATGATGCTGAATTCATAATTTCTCAGCCTTCAAAGGCCACAGCCTGGTCGAACAGATCTTCAACATCCCTGTCCGGAGCCTTCGTGCACAGCGAAACGATGACCGCGGTGACAAGCCCGCACAGGAATCCCGGGATGATCTCATAGATCCCCGTTCCGGACAGGAAGGCAAGCCAGAGAACATCGACAGCCGCACCCACCGCGATGCCTCCCACTGCACCCTGGAAAGTAAAGCGCTTCCAGAACAGGCTCAGCATGATGGCCGGACCGAAGGCAGCACCGAATACACCCCAGGCATTGGACACCAGGGACATGATAGTGCCGGCGCCGGGATTGGCGGCGATCAGGAGTGCAACAGCAGCGATGATCAGGACGACGATCCGGCTGGCCCAGAGCATCTCCTTGTCTCCTGCCTTGTCCCTGCGGATAATCGGCTTGTACACATCGCTGGCAAAGGCCGAGGCAGCCGACAGCAGCTGACTGTCAGCCGTGCTCATGGAAGCCGCCAGCACCGCAGAGAGAAGAATACCGGAAATGGCGGCCGGGAAGAGACGGCGCACCATGGTGATGAACACCAGGGAGTTGCTGTTGATCCCCTCGTCATAGCCCAGGAAGAGTCGTCCGACGATGCCCACCAGCGCGGAGAAGAGGATAATCAGGGCAGTCCAGGAGATGCCGATCTTTGCAGACTTCTTCAGCGACTGCTGGGATTCCAGGGACATGAAGCGGATAATGATATGCGGCATGCCGAAGTAGCCCAGGCCCCAGCCGAAGCCGGAGACGATCTCCTGCCAGCTGCCCACGTGCCAGAAACTTGCCGGGATCTCCGCGGTCGCTGCACCGGAGAGGTTGGCGGCGGCAAAGATCGGGGCGATCAGCAGGGCGCCGAGCATCAGCATACCCTGGAAAAAGTCAGTCCAGCACACAGCTGAAAAGCCGCCCAGGAAGGTGTAGCCGATAATGATGAACGCGGCAATGTACATGGCAAGATTCGCATCAATCCCGATGACGGTGTTGAACAGCGTGCCGCAGGCCTTGATGGAACTGGCGGCATACACTGTGTAAGCCGTCAGGAAGATCACGGCGCACAGGATCTGCAGGGCCCTGGAAGAGGACAGAAATCGGTTGGTCAGATACTGGGGAATGGTGATGGAATCCTTCGCCACAATGGAGAACCGTCTCAGTCTCGGTGCCTCCACCAGCCAGCTGATCGTGTATCCCACTGCAAGGCCTACCGCAATCCAGACCTGCCCGATACCCAGGGCGTAAATGGAAGTCGGCAGGCCCATGAGCACCCAGGCGCTCATGTCGGAGGCGCCAGCGGAAAGCGCAGACACCCAGGGGCCCATCTTCCTGTCGCCCAGGAAATAGGTCTTTTCATTGCCATTCCTGTTCCGCACAAAAAAGACAACACCCACGCTGAGCATGAAGACGAGATAGATTATGAAAATGACGCTCTCAACATTCACAACGAATCACCTCACATACACTTTTGTGCGGTAAAGTATATTACAGATTCATTCAATCTGAATGTTTTTTC
>CAMOVR010000231.1 GCA_946627565.1 uncultured Clostridia bacterium | reverse complement strand
AAGCGCCAGACCGTGGATATGGAGATCCGCTCCCTTGGGCAGGGCTCGGCAGAATTCGTACAGCGTGCTGTCCCAGATGTTTTCATCCGTCAGAACCGGCATGTCATAGGGCACATGGGCATGACCCCCACCCAGTACAGGAACAGGGAAGAGAAATAAGCGGTTCCAGGGCAATTCCATTTGCGTAAACGGGTTTGACTCTTTATACTTTACATATATTCTTGGGCTGTCTGCGGACAGGGGAAAGAAACCGCGGACATGAGAAAGGAACGAAATACAATGAAGCGACTGACATGTCTGATCCTGATGGTTCTGTGTATGCTTTTTGCACTTCATGCCATGGCGGATTCCGGGGAATTCGGCGGCGGCACATGGACGATGGATGAGAATGGGGTACTGACCTTTACCGGGCCTGCGGACCTGACGAAATGGAAGACCAATGGAACCGACTTCCAGAATACGGTAACCAGGGTGGTGTACGGCCCTGAGGTCACCGGCGTCGTGCCCGGCGCCTATTCCTATGCCTACAACCTGACGGCTTTTGAAGTGGATCCGGAAAACCCTTCCTGCAAATCCGTCGACGGGGTTCTGTATTCCAGGGACGGGACGCAGCTGATTGAAGCCCCCACGGGCATGACAGGTAGCTATACCATCCCGGAAGGGGTGAAGGAGATAGGGGAAAGCGCCTTCATAGGCAGCGCCCTGACGGAGCTGAAGCTGCCGGAAAGCCTTGAAAAAATCGATCGCCAGGCCTTCTGGAATGCAGAATTCAAAAGCCTGCACATCCCCGCAAAGACCACGGACATAGAAGCTTCCGCCCTGAATCTGCATGGGATTGAAGTGTTTACGGTGGCAGAAGGCAACCCTGCCTACATGGCAAAGGATGGCGTACTGTTCAGTTACGATGGGACGGAGCTGATTCACTACCCTGTGGCGGACAGCCGGGAAGAATATACGGTGCCCGCAGGCGTGGCACGGGTAGGTTACAATTCCTTTCCCTTTGCAGTGAACCTGAAAAAACTGACACTGCAGGAGGGCGTCACAGCCTTTGGAAGTTCCGCCCTGAATTACTGCTCGAACCTGGAGGAAGTCTTCCTGCCCTCCACCCTTGCAACCATAGACTACGGTGTATTCCGTACCACCACTGCGCTTAAGACCGTGCACTTTGCCGGGACCACGGAGGCGTGGGGAAAGGTTCAGACAGGGGAAGACAACGTGATGCTGAAGCGGTGCACGGTTCAGTGCGCGGACGGAAACGTGGAGCCGCCTGTGGAGGAAGGCACCGCAGGGGAGGGTGTATCCTGGAAGCTTGACTACAAAACAGGTGAGCTGACAGTCTCCGGGGAAGGCACCTGGGAAAGCAATGCATTCAATGAAAACATGGCCATTGTGAAGGCGGTTCTTGAGGAGGGCGTCAGCGAGATCGGAACCCGGGCTTTCGCGTTCTGCCGGAGCCTGACGGAGGTGACGATTCCCTCCAGTGTTGTCGATATTGGGAACTCTGCGTTTCAAAGCTGTTCTGCCCTGACAAAGCTTACCATCCCTGTCACGGTGAAAGCTCTTGGGTACAATGCGTTTGTATCCTGCGATGCACTCTCTGAAATTACCTACGGCGGTACGAAGGCCCAGTGGGAAGCGCTGAGGGAGGGCGTAAGCGACCCGGGGCTTGACCGGGTCCGCGTTGTCTGCACGGACGGCACCATAGGCGGCAGCGTCATAACGCCAAGTTTCCTCCCGCGCCAGGTTTATTCCACCTACTATATGGCGGAAGGAGCGGGCTTTGAAGTCATCCGCAACGGCGTCTACATGGCGGATAAGCTTATGCTCTGCAGCCTGATCGCCCCATTACAGGACGTGAGCACTGCAGAGTGGACACTGGAACATCTGGAAGGAAGTGCAAAGGCTGAGATTATATGGAATCCTGAGGGGGACCAGGGCTTCCGGGAAATCCGGGTGACGCAGCTGCCGGAGTATCCGGAGGAGGATATCTGGCGTGTGAAGTGCACTTTTGGCGGCCAGACATGGGAAAAAGAGTTCACCGTAGAGTTCCGTGAGGTGCCCACGCTGCCCGAAGGCGTGGAAAGGGCCGCGGAAGGCGCGTGGACGGTACAGACAGGCATGCCCATTGATATTCACGAACCGTTCCGGTTCATAAACGGATGGACCCTTGAGGGGATTGAGCCGACAAGCGAAACATACAACATGGACGAAAATTCCTTTGAGCCTGCATATGATGAGAATGACATCTTTTACCTGAAGGCAGGAAAGCCCGGCACATACAGCTGTGATATTATGCTGACGTGTGGGAATCTGAAGTGGATACACCCGACTGAACTGGTGATTACGGAAGGGAAGCCCTGCGGCGCGGAAGGGGACAATGTGACCTGGGACAGGAATGCACAGGGGCTTATGACCATGCAGGGAACCGGCGCCATTGCGGATTATGCCACTTCCAATCCGCCCTGGCGGTTTGAATCCGATGAAATCAGGAAGGCCGTCATAGGGGAGGGTGTGACACACATCGGTGTCAGAACCTTCTGGTATGCCACGCAGCTGAGTGAAGTGACCATTCCCTCCACCGTGACCAGCATAGGGGAAAACGCATTCGGCTTCTGCAGCGCTCTTACCCTTGTCCGCTTTGGCGGCACCAGGGAGCAGTGGGCGCAGATTGACATCAGCGAAACGGGAAACGAAGCCCTTCAGGGGGCAACGATCCTGTACGGAGGCCCGCACGATCACCAGGCTGTGACAGATGAAGCGGTAGAAGCCACCGAAACGGAATTCGGGTGGACGGCAGGCAGTCACTGCTCCATCTGCGGTGAGATTCTGGTTCCCCAGGAGCGGATTGCACCTGTGGGAAGTATCGCAAGCCCGGAGGGCACGGAGCCCGAATGGGTGATCCGGACAGACGGAACCATGATCTTCTACGGCAAAGGCAGAACCGGGGAGTATGACAGCGAAGACAATCCGCCGTGGTATGCATACCGGGATAAGATCACGTCGGTTATCCTGGAGGAAGGCATAACCCGGATTGGGGACTATGCCTTCTACGGATGCGATCAGATCAGGCAGGTCACCATGACGGACAGTGTGGTCTCCATGGGAGATGGCGCCTTCCAGGGATGCTCTGCCCTGAGTGAACTGAAGCTTTCAGACGCTTTAAAGGATATAGGGGAACTGGCGTTCATGGACTGCACATCCCTGTCCTCCGTTACGCTGCCGTCCGCCCTTCAAAGCATAGGATACATGGCATTTATGAACAGCGCTCTCAGCAGTGTGTCTGTCCTCCCGGGCACGGATGTGAAAACATGGGATTTCTTCTATGCAACGGAAGACGGAGAGAACCGTCTGTATCATCTGGATCTTCCCTCCGGCGTATCCGGGGTAAGTTCATATGCATTCTATGGCAATCCTCTTGCGCATGACGTTCCGGATTTCGTACTGCCAGGCGCATTAACCGTGATTGAGGCGGAAGCATTTAAGGACTCGAAGGCGCGTTTTGTGTGGCTGCCGGAGAGCATCACCGCCATTGAAGAAGGAGCCTTCGCGGGATGTACCGATCTTGCCTATATCTACATTCCGTATGGATGTGCGTCCATAGGGGAAAATGCACTGCCCGAGGGCGTTAAGGTACTTGGAATTGACGGATATGACGATCCGTACCGTTGTGAAGCGCAGAAATATGCGGAAGAAAACGGGCTTGACTTTGTCGGGCTGGAAGACCCATATGGCGGGAACGGCTGATACATCCGTATGAACATAGCCGTTTTCCGGAGAAAAATCAGAACGTGAAGGCGAAGGCCGGATGGCATGGCCCTGCATGCACAGAAGGCTGACAGGAAAGCTTTTTGAAGATGTAAGACCAAGGCCCCAGTGGCTGTGCCTGGAACACAATCGCCTTATGCTGGCAAATGAGATCCCTGCCGGGAGACCGGCAGGGTTTTCTGTGCCTGAAATGTCGGCGGAATCATTACGATCATCCGGAATGCTCCGGCCTCTTCTCTGTCTTTCCATTTCCTGGCCGACCCGGATGCAGATGTGTCTCTTTGCAGCCTGTAAGGGAGAAAATCAAAAGCACCGGGAGAATACGGAATGCCTGCTTCAGGACGCATCCTCCCCATAGACACAGTAAGGCCCTCCTGTCTCTGTCCCGAAAGAAGTCCCGGGACAGAGACAGGAGGGCATCCAAGTTGCAAAACACTACTTTGCTGCTGGCCATGAAGATCGAAATGTAATAAAACCATCAAGCTGCTCATGAGAAATAAGAGGAGAGAATACCTTTACAATGCCCATGGTCTGGAATCCTCCGGCAGTTCCTGCGTGTTCCGTGTGGAGGGCTGCAATGGACTGCAGCACAATACCGGAGGTCGGGAATCGTGGAACATAGATTTAACGTTAAACCCACATCCGGCTGAAATACCATATACGTATCATGGCGGGTTTTATCGATCTGCAGGGGATCTGACCGGGAGGCATTCCACATGGCGCCTTCTTCCCGAGACTGGTGCAGCTGCTCCTTTGAAGAAGGACAGAAAAATCCGGAGTGCCGGTCATAAGGATGGTTTTCCGGAGAGGTACTGCCAGCATGCAGTGCCAGGAACAAAAGAATATAAAACCCGCTGTCCTTTGCAGGCAGCGGGTTGTTTGCTTTGATGGTGTTCAACAGCATACATCTGGAGGCAGTCCCGGATGCAATCTGCAGACAGCGAATGCCGTCTGGATTCAGAGCATCATAGCTGCCAGGAATGTATTACAGCATCGGCGGAGTATTCGACCAGCCGTTAGGTGTCTTCTGCGGAAGGATACTGCTCAATCCTGGCTGCAGACTGCTTATCGCAGTCTTGGAATCCTGGAAAAGGCAGCTCAGATCTTTTCAGGATACCTCCAGTATGTGCTGAAATACTTTTTCACGCTAATTCTTTGACACTGCCTCTGTCAGAATACATTGACGACAGCGAATTATTCCAGAATACCGTTTGCTTCAGCAAAATGAGGGTCTTTGTTCATCAGTGACAGCATCCGGCGGGCAGCTCCATCAGGATGGCTCCTGCCGCCTTCCCAGGATTCTACTGCTTTCCTGGACACCCCGATACAGGCCGCAAAAACAGATCGTGTCATGGCTGATTTCAGCCTGATTTCCTTTATAGTAAGGGGCCGTAAAACCCACGACCCTTGGGTCCTGGGATGTAAGG
>CAMOVR010000230.1 GCA_946627565.1 uncultured Clostridia bacterium | reverse complement strand
CATGTTTTCGCAGCCAAAGAGATCCAGCACAGCATCGTTTGCGAAGATCACCTTTCCCGGCTTCTCCGCCTGATATACCAGGAAAGCGCCGGGCATATACCTTCCCATTTCTTCCGGAAAACCGGCTGTCCATTCACTGTGCTCCATATTTCCTCCCATGTCTGATCCGCTGTCCTCCCGGAGCCCTGCGTTCAGTGCAGTCTGTAGTGCATGCCGTGCGAAATAGCAAACTGCCAGGCATAGCTGTTCAGTTTGACCCAGAGTACCGGTGCACTGGCGGGATCAAAGGCGTCTTCCGCAATATATGTCACCGTTTCAGGCACTGCGATAATATCCGCATGTGTGCCAAGGAATGCCCCGCTCTCCAGGATCTGAAGGGATTCAGGCAGATAGAGGATCCTTTCCTGCCCATCCACAAGTTCATATGGAATCCCGTTTTCCATGGCAAATGTGTGGGCATATGATCCCCTGCTGCAGCGTATGTTCAGGGCTGGACAGTTTTCAAAAGCTGTAGGGTCAATGTTCTTTACGCTTCCGGGGATGGTTACCAGCTGCAGTGCCGTGTCGCCGGAAAAGGCATAGCTGGAGATGGATGTGACCCCCTCCGGGATGGAAACAGAGGTAAGAGAGGTGCATTTTGCCAGCGCGCTGCCGAAAATGGTGCTGACAAAATCCTCAATCTCAACGCCTGAAATAGATGCGCGGCCGGAGTCCATGTCGTTTACACCCACGCCAATCAGCTTGATTTCACCGGGGTGGTCCACCATATAGATGCTGTTTCCCTGGGTAAAGACAATGTTCTTTATATTTTTGTACAGGGACCGGCTGTAATCCACATAGAAGGCTGCCGCCCCGGCCTGGGCGTCCGCCATTTCCCATCTTCCGTCCACATACACCACGTTCCACATGTGCCCGTTGTTGGAGATAATACCCACCGGGACGCGGGCCAGCGTCAGCATGAAGCCTGCCAGCTTGGAAAAACCCTGACAGTTGCCCACCCGGTTCAGGTAGACTTCATAGACCTGGGCCGGCGTTTCCCCTATGCACAGGGGCGGGGACCTGTATTCCACGTTTTCATCCACCCAGGCCATGATCTTTAAGACTTTCTCCCTGTCTGATGTGCATCCTGCCGTCAGGGAGTCCGTCAGCTGCTTCAGTTCCTGATACCATGTGTTCCCCGTGTCTTCCTCCACATACATTCTGGGCGCGTAGGCGGAAATAAGACTTGTCAGAACCCGGTCCGCATAGGAGATGGAACTGGTGGCCAGGTAATTCGGCCGGATGCCCTCCGTGGGCAGGGTGGCCAGGTAATGGGAATTGGAACGGGTATGGGTAAACACCACCCGGCAGAAGGCCATGGAACGGTATCCGTCCCAGGATGCTTCCGCCATGACGATGGCCCCGCCGCTGAGACCCTTCATGTTCAGGGCCCCGTCCCCGCTGACGGTCAGAAGGGATGTGTTGGTCGTGGTATAGGTTATGGCAGGGTTTTCCACGCCTCTTACTTTTGCAAAAAGCCTGGCATTTCCCTGCAGTTCGTTGATATCAATATACGTCTCATTGAGTTCCAGTGCCGTATTCCCGCAGCTTAAGGTACCCATGGGATAGTTTTTGTACACATCCACAGAGAGGGCAGAGGCATAGGGCATGAGATAATTTCTGAAGGCATCATAGTGTTCCGGCGTGCAGTAAACATTGGCACGAAGCAGGATCCAGTCCTGCAGCCCCTCAGGCAGCGGGCCCCTGAAGCGCAGCGTCCAGCGCTCTGTGGCGCTGGTGGTATTGCCATAGCGGAGTCCGTCTTCATACCCAAGCGCCATACGGGTAATTTTCTTCAGGGTGGAGGGCAGGATGATCTCCGCCGACATGTTCATGTTTGCAAAGGCGCCGCCGTTTATGGATTCCACACCTTCGGGCACAGTCAGGGTCTTTAAGCCGGTACAGGACCCCAGGCATTCCCTGGGAAGACTGGTAAGGGATGCGGACAGATGAATGTTTTCAAGATGGTAACACCCGTAAAAGCACTCCACGCCAAGGGTTGTCACGGAGTCCGGCACTGTAAGTTCCTTAAGTCCGCTCATGGCCTCAAACGCTTCCTGCCCGATGGCTGTCAGGGTATCCGGCAGGGAAACGGAGGTGACGTTAAAACAGTTCAGAAAAGCGCAGTTTCCAATGCCGGTGACACCCGGCTCTACCACGATGCTTTTCACCTTCTGGGGTTCACTTCCCCAGGGCGCACTGGATATGGCGCCGGAATAAAGATAATCTGAGCTGATTATGCCCCCGGTGGAACTGGTCGTCTTTTTGAAGTCCCACATTTTGCCGCTGCCCCGGATGGTGAGAAGACCCTCACTGTTAAGCGTCCAGTATATGTTATCCCCGCAGGTACCTGAAGATGCCACTGTATAGCTGTCGCCGGCAAAGTATATGGTCACCTTCCCCAGACTCTCATTGTTGGCCTGAATATCGATCTGCTCCCACTGTGCCCGGGTGCCTGCGTAAAATACGGCACACAGACAGGGCATGGAATAGAATGCATGGTCCGGTATAACCTTCATGCTGAGGGGAATGTGGACCTGCCGTATTTTGGAGTTGCCAAAAGCCCATGCTTCGATGTTTGTCAGTGTCTCCGGCAGTTTCAGGTCCATAAGGTTGTCCATCTGGCTCATGGCGGCATATTCTATGCTTGTAAGATTTGCGGGCATGTCCATATCAGGCACCCTGGCCCTGTAAAAAGCATACCTGCCAAAGGACGTAACGGAATCCGGAAGGGAAGCGCTCTGAAGCTGCTGAAAGAGCACAAAGGCATGGCTGCCGATCCTGGTGACGCCCTCTGAAATCTCAAGGGATGTGGCCACATGCTTGTATATGTCCCATCCTGCTGATGAACCGTTTATGTCCCCGAACATGCTTTTTGCGGCTTCAAAGTCCGGCATGTCGCCGCTTCCGGAAACCGTCAGTTTTCCTGTGCCGGAAAGTGTCCAGGTAAAGCTGCCTTCCATGCCGGAGTCCGCTACTTCCACCTGCATACGGACCTGAAGGGCACCGTTTCCGTGGTCCACCGCCACCTGTTTCCACTGCGCGGCAGAAAGCGCACAGTTTACTGTCTCAAGGCCATAGCAGACAGCAAAGGCATTGGCGGAAACGGTTTTCAGGGAAGAGGGAAGCGTCATTTCCTTAAGGTTCCAGCAGGACCAGAATGCCTTTTCCCCGATCTCCATGATGCCTTCCAGTATCTCCACCCGCTTAAGCCCTGTACAGCTGGAGAAGGTGTTCTCCTGCAGGGTGCCTGCGGACCCGGGTATGGCGATCTCCTCAAGGCTGCTGCAGCCCGCAAAGGCACCCTTCCCAAGGTTTGCAAGGGAAGATGGCAGGGATATGTCCGTCAGGGAAGAACAGCCGGAAAAGGCACTGTCCCCGATATCCGCAAGAGAGTCAGGAAAAATCACGGTAACAAGACCCGTGCAGGATGAGAAGGCCCCGCTTCCGATGCGCACAACACTCTCCGGCAGTTCCAGGTACCTGACTCTGTCCAGCTCCCGGAAAGCCCCGCCCCCGATTTCTGTCACGCCCGCATCCACCCGGATCTGACCGATGTCGTCCCTCAGGTACTTCCATGGCACAGAAAACCCGTTATAGTTTTCCATAGCCCCCTGCCCGGTGACAGACAGAAGGCCGTTGCCGTCAAAAGACCAAGTGACATTCTCACCGCAGGAACCGCTGTGTACGGTTTCCGTGACAGAAAGAATGCAGGTTTCTGCCCCGCGGTAACGCTTCACGCCGAGAATATACCGGGTACCCCTGTTCAGAGAGCAGCGGATCAGAAAATTCCTGCCCTCACCGTCGTCATCGCTTCTGGCAAGGGAGACCATGTCATTGTCGTACAGCGAACCGTAGGTATCCGCATCCCCCGACGTGGTGAAACTGTAGTACGCTGTCTTTTCCGGTATAAAACTGAAATAGACATATTCGTTGGATGCAAAGGTGAGCTCCCTGCTTTCTCCCGACTTTACAGGAGACGCTTCCACCTCTGCCAGAGCGCCTGATGAGAATATGGACAGGGTCAGAAGAAGGATAAGAAGCACCAGGATATGCACTGTGCGTCCCATATGTTCCCTCCGAACAAAAGAATTGACTGAAAGTATGTATATGGCAACAGCGGAATAGAGGACAGCCCTGCCCTGCGGAATGTGATTTCCTTCTCTGCCCGGGCATACCACGGGCTGCTATTCTGTATACCACCTGTTCCGATGCAAGGATATCATGCCGCAGATGAAACCGTCAAACGCATTTTCCCTTTTTTGCAATGCCTGTTTATCTGTACAGTTCTTACCCCGGCAGGCAGCGGAATACATCAGAGCGCCTGTCTCCCTGATGTTCCATTGTTTCATCGTATTTGTGCATTACAAAAACGTGTAAACAGCGATACTGCGGTCCGCCGTTTACACGTTTCCAGGTGGATTTCACTGTTCCTGACACGTATGCTGCAGATGCTCCGGTTCCGCAGATACATTGATAGCTCTTATCTGCACAGAACCGGTGTTGCACTTTAGGCATGCCAGATGATCCTGTTACAGCATACTGACATAAGCATCGCGGTCTGAGTCAGGGATCTGGAGAGCATCCATTGCCTGGCCGGCACTCAGTTTCATTGTTTTCATCAGATTGCGTATAGCAATCATGAGTCCTTCTTTCATTCCTTCTGCAAGCACTTCGGCACGTCCTTCAGCACGTCCTTTTTCCCGAAGTTCTTCTTCCCAGAATTCTCTGGCCTTTTCCTCATCTGCCTTTGTGAACATGATATTTGCCACCTCCTCTTTGGCAAGGAACTTGCTGAGCATATTCTGGTCTTTGCAAATCCTTATTTTCTATGCTGGTATCCTCCTTTCGCAACTGAAAGCACCGGGTCCGGACATGCTGACCATGCATTTTCCTGTCCCTGTACCTTCATTCACGTCTGCAGCCATATCATTTTCATGCAGCAGACTTTCTTAGCCACACAGAAACGATGTTTCACTTTGGACATGACAGGTAATCTGGTTACAGCATACGGGCATAAGCAGTGCGATCTGTGCCAGGGATCTGGAGAGCATCCATTGCCTGGCTGGCACTCAGTTTCATCGTTTTCATTAGACTGCGGATGGCAATAATGAGTCCTTCGGCTTGTCCTTCAGCCCGTCCTTCGGCCCATCCTTCAGCCCATCCTTCAGCCCATCCTTCAGCCCATCCTTCAGCCCATCCTTCAGCCCGTCCTTCA
>CAMOVR010000229.1 GCA_946627565.1 uncultured Clostridia bacterium | reverse complement strand
GGCTGCCATTCAGCGTCCATGCCCTCGAAGGAATAGCCCATGTTGTTGAACATGTACCACAGTTCGCCGGAGTGCCAGCCCAGGCTCTTGTTGGGGGTCACACGGCCGAAGGAGTAGATATAGGAGGGAGAATTCTCGTTCCGTTCCGCCTTCAGCTTGGCGTACAGGCGGATTTCATCCAGAGCTTCATCCTGTTTGAGCAGATAGTTGTAGTAGCCCACATTGGCATCGGTGATGGGGAAGGTATTTTCCAGGTCGTACTTGTCCACCAGGTCGCCGTATTTTTCCCGCAGCTTCGCATACAGTTCGGCAGGGTTGGCAGCTTCGTAGCTGCCCTTTTCGCCGAACACCCAGCCTGCCATCATGGCCACGCCGTTCAGGTTGCCTTCGCCCAGGAAGAAATCGGTCCGGTTTCCTGTGATATATTTGCCATCAATGACCATCGCACCGTTGGCGGCAGCGTCTACGGAGTAAATGGTTTCAGCAGGAATGGCGCGCAGCTCTTCCAGAGTAGCGTCCCGGCTGACGCCCAGCGCATCCAGCAGCTGCAGACCAGTTTCTTCGTTATCCGCCAGAGTGGATAAGCCTAAACTAGAGCCTTCGGCAATGCTGAAAATACTAAAGGAGCTCTGGGTGGAAAAACAGGAGACCATGCCCTGGGTCTGAGGAGCAGCCACAGTTCCCAGCGTCTTTCCGCCGCCGCCGCTCTGGCCGAACACCATCACGCGATCCGGATCACCGCCAAACGCGGCGATGTTTTCATGTACCCACTGAACAGACTTGATGCAGTCCATCAGACCGTAGTTGCCGGAAGCGCCGTATTCGCTTTCCGCGGTCAGCTGAGGCAGAGAGATAAAGCCCATCACGCCCAGGCGATGACCTACCGTGACTACGATCACGCCCTTGGAGGCCAGCTTTTCGCCATCAAAGGGAACCTGCCAGGAATAGCCATGGGCCAGGCCGCCGCCGTGGAACCACACCATGACCGGCAGCTTTTCATCGGCACTGACAGCGGGAGTGGTCACGTTCAGGTACAGGCAGTCCTCGCTCTGGGCGGGAGCTCCGGCGGGATAGAAGTCAGAGCCGGGCCGCATCAGGTACTTGGTGTAGGGCCCCTGCATGGCTGCGGCAGCGTAGGTATCGCAGGCGCGAACGCCTTCCCAGCCCTCATGATCCTGGGGTTCAGCCCAGCGCAGATCGCCCACAGGCGCGGCAGCGTAGGGTACGCCCTTGAACACTGTTACATTTTCGGTAGCGCCAAGCACGCCGGATACGTCGCCATATTGGGTGTGCACAATGCCGATGCCCTGGAATGCGGCTTCTTCTGCGTAAGCGGGCAGCACAGCGGCAGCCAGCAGCATGAGACAGAGCAGGAGAGCAACTTTCTTCATCGTGAAATCCTCCTTGTTTTGCGAGATGCCTCAGGGGCTTCATCGCTTCGTTGTCTGCATAGTAGATGCAGACGTTTCAATGGACAAGGAGGTATTTCGTGAATTGCATTTTTCATTTCGCTAAATGCACAGAACCCGGCCCGGCATATCAGGAAGCCGGCAGGGGAATGAGAAGATTCACCACGAAAAAATGGTCCTGGGGTTTGATGGTCATTTTTCCATGATATTTATCCGCGATCATCTGAATACTTCGCAGGCCGTAGCCATGATAATCCTTGTTTTCCTTCTGCGTGACAGGGAATCCGCCGTCGAAATGCACCTCGCCTTCAAAGTAATTCATCACCTGGATGAACACAAATCCGCCTTTCCGGGTAATGGACAGGTCAATAACCCGCTTTTCCGGGTCGCTGAGCTTTTCCACGCTTTCCATGGCGTTATCCAGAAGGTTTCCGAACAGGGAATAGATATCCATATCGTCCAGAAAAGCCAGAGCCGCTCCGTCCGCCATGCAGGAAATACGGATGTTTCTTTTGCTGCACAGCAGGCTTTTTTCCGTCAGTACCACGTTCAGCGCTTCGTTTTCTGTTTTTACGATGCCGTCGTATACGTTGATAATTTCTTCTATCTGCTGCCTATAGCGTTCGCTGCTCTCCTCGGCGGGGTTCAGATAACGCAGCTGATGCCTCATATCGTGGCATTTTGCGTTGATCAGCGCAATGTTTTCTTTGGATATGGCGTAATAATCCGCTTTCAACTGAAGAGCTTGCTGAGTTTTTTGCTTTTCCTCCTGCAAAATATCATTTTCGGACAGGATATACTGCATGATCAGACAGATGCTCAGGCACGCGATGTCATAGAAATAGATAGGCCAGTCCAATTCTCTCCGGCCATCGAAATATGCAAATTCTATTGCTCTGCAAATGCCAACGATCAATAATACGCCGCAGCCCAATACCACGTTTTTCCATCTGGATTTGGCATTCATCACAATTGGCACTTTGGAACCAAAACAAAAATAGAAAATCAGATATAAAATTGCCATCACACTCAGGCTATAGATACTGTGGGCAGGCTCTCCAATCCGCTGCAGACTGAATCCCTGGGTATCGATAATAGCGACCATGTCAAGATAGATTTTCCTGGCCGCAGATATGGACGCGGACAAACTGAGCGCTTGAAAAAAATCGCAGTCTATGCAGAACCAGATTGTCAGGAGAAGCATCAGCAATCCCATCAGCATGGTCAATATATTGGCGGCAAGCGGGTCAGGCCATTGACCAAATGGAGCCCAGCCATAAGAAGTGAGCAACAAAATGATCGCCAGGCAGGCCAGGAGACGAAGCGGAAAATACTTCCGTTTTCGGACGCGGAAAGTAAACACGAAGGCTGCGCCAACAAAGGCCAAAAGCATCCGCAGCAGATAATAGTGCTGTGTGATCCATGCCATTTTACTGATCCCCCTTCAAGGCATACAGCTTCATCAACTCGTCCATCAGCGCCGCCTTTTTCCCCCTGCTGACGGGCAGACGGGTATCGCCTATCAGTACTTCATCTGTGCCTGTAACCATGCCGGTTACGTGCTGCAGATTGATGAGATAGCACCGGTGACAGCGGAAGAACGAGAAGGGGGAAAGTTCCTTTTCCCGCTGGTTCAGGGAATTCCAGTCTTTGCAGTCGCCGTGAACGGTGTGATGGATCAGCATGTGGTTGAGTACCTCAATATACCGGATATCCGCTGCGTCAATCACGATTTTCCGGTTTTCCTCCGTCACGATGATCTTCCTGGTCTGACGTGCTTTTTTCAGGGAAGACAGAGCTTTTGTCATCACCAGGGACAGCGCGTAGTATTCAATGGGCTTTACCAGATATCCCACTGCGTCCACCAGATACCCTTCCACAGCGTATTGTGCAAGCTGCGTTTCAAAAATAAGCGTCACCTGTCCATCGATTTTTCGCAGCCGCCTGGCTGCTTCCATGCCGTTGGAGAGCTTCATGTCAATGTCCAGGAAAATGATGTCATAGGAAAAATCGTAGCCGGTAAGAAGATCCAGAGCATCGGAAAAATGGACACACTGAAATGGCTCCTCCTGCCCTCGAAAATAAGCTGCCAGATGCTTTTCCAGCGCAGCCCGATGCCGGGCCTCATCATCCACAATTGCAATTCGGATCATGGAGCATTCCCTTTCTGCTGTCTGTCACGGGACGGAACGGGGATACGGCTGTGTATCCGGCCTGACACAGTATGAAGCTGGTATGTGCCTGTCTGCATATCCCCATGTGTAGTGTTCTCCACAGACGGAAAAACTCCTGTCAGCAGGGAAACCGTCAGATGCTTCGGCCGCCTGAACCTTCAGGATGGTATGACAGCTGGCGGACAGGGATATATCATATTGTTTTTGAGGTTCCGGAGTTGTAGAATGTCCATCATGTCCTGAAAAACAGATTCTCAGGATATATTGAAATCCTGCAGCGGTTATATCGTCCCGGGCATTTCCTGAGACGATTACATACATTGTTGCCGCACAGAGATGAGGTGACAGGGTGAACAGACTGGATTCTGACATGACGCATGGAACAATCTGGAAACTGCTGGTGCAGTTCTCCATCCCCATGGCTGTGGGGCTCCTGTTCCAGCAGCTGTACAATACCGTGGATACCATTGTTGTGGGCCACTTTGTGGGACAGCAGGCCCAGGCGGCAGTGGGCTCCACCGGACCCATCATCAATACGGTGGTTGGTTTCTGCGCAGGCCTGGCCACAGGCGCCTCCGTGGTGATATCCCAGAGCTACGGTGCCCATGACCAGGTGAAACTGAGCAAGGCCGTCCATACCACCATGATGGTTACCTTCATCATGTGCCTGCTGGCCACCGTCATCGGGCAGATCATCATCGACCCCATGCTGGTCTTCATGAAGACCCCGGACGACGTCATGGAAGAGTCCCGGTGCTATCTGTCCATCTACTTTGCCGGCATATCGGGCATTCTGCTCTACAACATGGGCAGCGGTATCCTCAGGGCGGTGGGTGACTCAAGGCGCCCCCTTATCTTCCTTATCATTTCCGCCGTGCTGAACACCGTCCTGGACCTGGTGTTCGTGCTTCTGTTCCATATGGGCGTGGACGGCGTGGCATATGCCACCATCCTGTCCCAGTTCATCTCCGCCGCTCTGATCCTCCTGGCCCTCACCCGGGAGCAGGGGGGCTACGGCATCCGCTGGAGCAGGCTGCGCATTGACCGGGAATCCCTGAGGCAGATCCTCCGCATCGGCCTTCCCAGCAGCATCCAGTCCGCCATCACGTCCTTTTCCAATGTGTTTGTGCAGACCTACATCAATGACTTCGGGTCCGCGTGCATGGCCGGCTATGGGATCTACAACAAGGTGGATGCCTTTACCCTCATTCCGGTGCAGACCATCAGCATGTCCTCCACCACCTTCGTGGGACAGAACTGGGGCGCAAAGCAGCCGGAGCGGGCCAGGGAAGGCGTGCGCATGGCAACCATCATGAGCCTGGTCACCACGGTGATTCTGGGCATCATCATGTTCATCCTGGCAAGGCCCCTGGTGGCCATCTTCTCCCCGGAGGAGGAAGTCATCGATTTCGGCGTCAGGTTCATCCGCATTGTGACCCCCTTCTACATCACCATCTGCTTTAACCAGATCTATGCCGGCGCCCTCCGGGGTGTGGGGGACGCCACCATGCCCACGGTGATCATGCTGGCCTCCTTCGTGGTGTTCCGCCAGATCTATCTGTTCGTCACGAAAATGATGGGGGCGGGCTTCCTGGCGGTGGCACTGGCCTATCCCATGGGCTGGATCATGTGCTCCACCCTCCTTATCATCCGCTATTCCAGAAGCGTCCTTGTGCGGGGCACGGAGAAGGC
>CAMOVR010000228.1 GCA_946627565.1 uncultured Clostridia bacterium | reverse complement strand
TGATGGCTAAAATACTTTCCCGGCTGGACAAATCCATTTCAAATGGCACCACGTCGTAACCCGCTTCATTCATGATCCTGGCGATGGCATTGGCGTTCTCGATCTTCTTGTCGCCCAGGACGATCTTCTTTCCGAAGCCGATCCGGCGGGCAATCGCCATACTGATCTGGCCCGCACCGGTAACGAGCATGACTTCTTTTTTCATTTCCATTTTGCCCTTTCAATTGTTATTTCCCGCCATGACCGCCGAATACGTCGAACTCCATGCCGTCCAAGCGGGTGTCGATACTCTCGATTTCCTTTGCAGTGAGGATGATTTCGCCGGCGCCGAGGTTCTCCCGCAGGCGCTCAGGCTTGCGGCTGCCGGGGATCGGGATGATGTAGGACTTCTTGCAGATCATCCACGCCAGAGAGATCTGGGCCGGCGTGACCTGCTTCTCCTCCGCCATGTGCAGCAGCAGATCCAATAGGCCTTTTGCTTTTGCGTAGCCCTCCTCGGTATACTGTGGCATCCGGGAACGGAAGTCCTCTTTGCCCTCGAACTGGGTCTGAGCGTTGTATTTGCCGGTCAGGAAGCCGTTAGCCATGGGCGAGAAGGCCACATAGGTGATGCCCAGTTCCTCGCAGACGGGAAAGATGCTCTCGTGCCAGCGCGCCATCATGGAATAGCGGTTTTCAATGGCGGTGACGGATGTGACCGCATTTGCCCGGCGGAGATAATCTTCCGTGGTCTCGGAGATGCCCCAGGCGAGGATTTTACCTTCACGGATCAGATCGCCCATGACCTCCGCCACGTCCTCCGGCTCCACCTTGGGGTCGATCCGGTGCTGATAGTACAGATCAATGTGATCGGTGCCCAGCTTCTTCAGGCTGCCCTCGACGGAGGAGCGAATACGGGCCGGGGAAGAGTCCAGGATCAGGTGATCCCCACCGTGGGTCACGCCGCACTTGGTGGCGATGACGACCTTGTCCCGAACGTCCTTCAGCGCCTCGCCGACGAGGATCTCGTTGTAGGAGATCGTGCCGTCTGGATACACGCCGGTGTAGCACTCAGCGGTGTCGAAGAAGTCATAGCCCATCTCATAGGCCTCGCGGATCGTCTTCACGGCGGTGGCGTGGTCGGTGGGAGCGCCGCTGGCGTGGCTGAAGCCCATGCAGCCCAGGCCCACGGGATAAACCTTCATGTTCGTTCTGCCGAGCTGAACCTGTTTGTTCATGCTCTCTTTCCTCATTCCTCAAAGGTCGAAGCGACTTTCTTCAGCAGTTCCCGGATGGGCAGGTGTTGCGGACACACCCTCTCGCATTTCCCGCAGCGGATGCATTCACTGGCTTTGCCGTGTCCTTCGCCGGTGATGACGTTGTTGTAATAGTATCCGGTGTTCCAGTTGTGAAAGGCTTCATGTGCATTGAGGGATGAGAACATATCCGGAATCCGGATGCCCTTGGGGCACGTGCTTTCCTCCACACAGTAGCGGCAGCCTGTGCAGGGCACCAGGTTCATGCTGCGGAAGATGTCGCAGACCCTGTGCACTGCGTCCATTTCGGTCTTATTCAGCGGCACGAAGTCCCGCATGGCGGAGAGATTGTCTTCCATCTGCGCCATATCGCTCATGCCGGAGAGCACCATGGCCATGTTGGGGAAAGAGGCCGCGAAACGCAGGGCGTAACTGGCATTGCTTCCGCCGTTCAGGCCGCGCAGAATGTTGTCCGCCTCGGCGGGCAGGTTCACCAGGCTGCCGCCCTTGACGGGTTCCATGACGATGACGGGCTTCCCGTGCTTTTCGCAGACTTCATATACCTTGCGGCTTTCCACGGATGCGTCTTCATAGTCCACATAGTTGAACTGGATCTGCACGATCTCGACTTCCGGATGCTCGGTCAGGATCATGTCCAGTACCTCAGCCTTGTCGTGGAAGGAGATGCCGAAGTGGCGGATCTTTCCTTCCTGCTTCAGCTGCCATGCCGTCTCGTAAGCCCGGCAGCGCTTGTACTTCTGGTAGTTGTTCCGGTCCTGGGCATGCATCAGGTAGAAGTCAAAGTATTCCACACCGCAGGCTGCAAGCTGGCTTTCGAAGAAGGGGCGGATGTCCTCTTCCCTGTTGAAGTAGGGTGTGGTCAGCTTGTCGGTGAGCAGGAATTCGCTGCGGTCATGACGCTTCGCCACGCAGTCCCGGATGGCCGTTTCAGACTGTCCGCCGATGTATCCGTGAGCGGTATCAAAGTAATTGAGCCCGGAGGCGATGAAGGCATCCGCCATGCTGCTGAACTCGTTATAATTGACATTGCCGTCCTTCATCGGCAGGCGCATGCATCCAAAGCCGAAGTTGCCGTGGATCTCCGGAAAAAAGGGATTCTGTATCATATCTGCGTATCCTCCGTTACTGTGCCAGTCCTATCTGCTTCAGCCAGTTTGCTACGTCCGTACCGGTGCCATCCGCGTCGCTCTGGGCCTTGCTGCCGCGAACTGCCAGGCCCTTGAGTACCGTCGCGCCGGTCAGCAGGCCTTCGATATCCCGCTGACTATGGGCCTGGCCGCTGCCTTCATGGGTGTTGAAGGGGATCACGGTCTTGCCGGTAAAGTCATAGGCTTCCATGAAGGTATAGACGATGTTCGGGATCTCTCCCCACCAGATGGGATAGCCGATAAAAACGGTGTCATACTGATCCCAGTTTTCAATCCCGCCCTCATATTCAGGCCGGGCATCCGTCCGCTGCTCTTCCGTGGCAATGTCCAGGCAGGAATCGTAATCTTCGGGATAGGGCACGACTGGTACCAGCTCAAAGACATCCGCGCCCAGCTGTTCCGCAATGATCTTGCCCATTTTCGCAGTGTTGCCTTCTTCAATAACGCCCACATTGTAATTCTCACCGGCGTGGGAGAAATAAACCACCAGCACGTGAGCAGGCGTCTCCTCGGCAAAAGCTGGGATCGAAGCACACAGCAGCGCCATGGCAAGAATCAGGGAAAGCAGTTTCTTCATGATCATATCCTCCTCATCAACGAATGAAATTGGTCGCAATGCGCTTTTCTTCCTGCTCAGGCAGCGGAATACCCGCTTGTCTGCCCGCTTCCTTCAGCTTCAGGAACCAGGCCATGTTCCGGCCCAGCTGCCGCATGACCTGCAGGCCTTCCTCATCCTGCAGAACTTCCTCCGGCGTGTTCCCATGCACCATGTTCCAGTAGCGGGAGGAGATGATGGGCAGCTGACCGTGCAGGAAATACTTGTTCATCTGATCCAGCGCGGAGGTCGTTCCGGCCCTGCGGGCACTCACCACAGCGGCGGCAGGCTTGAAGGCGAAAGGATTTCCGCTCTTATGCCTCGGCCCGGCAAAGAATGCCCGGTCCATAAAGCTCATGAGGCTGCCGTTCATCCCGGAGAAATACACCGGGGAGCCGAAGATAAACCCGTCGGCTGTCTGCGCCTTTTCGATAAACTCATTCACGATATCGTTGAATGCGCAGCGCCCCAGTCGGGCACATCCTCCGCAGGCTACGCAGCCCTGGACAGGCCTTTTACTGATCCAGAACACTTCTGTCTCGATTCCAGCCTCATGGAGCGTCTTGGTGCATTCCTTCAGCGCCGTATAGGTACAGCCCTTTTCATGCGGACTGCCGTTGATCAGCATCACCTTCATGCCGTCTTCCTCCTTATCTTCCGCAATCCATATCCCATCACTGCGCCCAGCAGGATCAGCATCATCAGGATCGCCGCATAATCCAGGAAAAACAGGGCGAGCGGCTCCTCAAAGTCGTAAAATACGAACTGCTCCTGCAGCGTCATATACCGGGGCAGGCCGCGCTTGATAAAAGCATAAACGCCGTACCCGGAAACACACAAAGCCAGCGCGGCGGGAAGGATCCTCGCCAGGCCGGTTTTGTTTATCCACTTTCGGATCATTCCTGTCATGTGCATCCCGGCGTGCAGGCAGCAGAAGGTGAAGCCCCAGTACGCGCCCAGCAGATGCAGCACCCGGGCAAAAGATCTTCTGCCCACATGCGGCAGATCCGGGAACACGTGCTTTGCCATCATGATCCCGGTAACCGCCTGATCGATGAACACGATGATCATCAGGATGTCCAATAAAGTCAGCGCAGCGCGGTAAGCGGTATACTTCCCCCTGAACAGATTCCTGTGCCATTTCCAGTTTATCGCATGATGCAGGATGAACAGTGCGACCATGCACAGCCCCAGAATCTCATGAGTTTCCTGCCCGATCAGCTCATAGGCCATCAGGCAGGGAAGCATGAGTGTCATGACGATATCCAATATCCGTTTCAGCTTATTCTTCATATCTACTCAAAAGGTGCTGGCTTCGGACAGGGTGATCAGCCAGGTTCCGTTTTTCTTCACCAACTGCAAGTCCTGCTCCAGCCGCCAGGTGTGCCATCCACCGCCGAAGACTGCGGCATTTACCCGGCTTTTGCCGATCAGCGTGGCAGATTCTCCGCTTATCGTGACTTCCATACTGTCATGCGCAGCCGAAGCATAGTTCAGAGTTCCGTTCTCCACGGCCTTCAGGAAAGCAGGCTTTGTCTGACGCATACCGGTCATGTGCACCAGCACGAAGGAGTCGTCCAGAACTGTGGACAGCGCCGGGATGTCTTTCGCAATCATGGCGCGGTACATCTCAATGTATGCCGCCCGGCACTGCTCCCGGTCAGACATTTTTCTTCGCCCAGGCCGCAACCTTGCTCTCGCTCTGTGCCGCTTCCGCGCCGTGGATGGAAAGGCCGGAGGCTAACGTCGCGCCCTTACAGATCTTTCTGAGCTCCCGCTCGCTGCCGCCCATGCCGCTGCCCTCGTTGGTGCAAAAGGGCACGATCTTTTTCCCAATCAGGTCATAGTGCTCCAGAAAGGTGTATACGCACATGGGCATCGTACCCCACCAGTTGGGATAGCCTAAGAAAATGGTGTCGTACTGATCGAAGTTGTCCGGGTACTTCTTCAGTTCCGGACGTGCTCCCTCACGCAGCTCCGCCTTGGCTTCCTCGGTGCAGGTCGTGTAATCCTTGCTGTATTCGCGCACAGTCTCGATCTCGAACAGATCGCCGCCCACAGCCTTCTGGATGAACTCCGCCACACGCTCGGTATTTCCCTTCGCCAGATCCACAATACTGCCGTTCCAGTAGTTCTGCCCTTTGCGGGAGTAGTAGACGATCAGGTTTGCCATATACTTATCCACCTTTCTGATGTTGATCTTCTTGATCCGCAGCGCTCTTTCATCGCTGCATCTATATTCTAAAAAGAAAAAAGCCCGGAATCAATTCGGATTTCCG
>CAMOVR010000227.1 GCA_946627565.1 uncultured Clostridia bacterium | reverse complement strand
GCTGGATTTCCCGCACGGCCTGGATGTTCTTGGTGTCCAGATAAGCATTGACCGCGGCCGGAAGCCCGCCTACCAGAAGATAGCGCTTGAAAAGGTCCATGATCTTTGCGTGCATGGCTTCATCCAGCGATTCCCGGGCTTCAAACTTCTTGCGCAGCGCGTCGATCGCAAAGGCATTCATGCCGCTCGCATAAAGGAATTCTTCAAAGTCCAATGGGAACATGCGCACCTTGCGAATACTCCCAATGGGAATGGAAGTCGTTTGTGCAAGTGTTACGCCCAGCAGCGAGCCGCTGGCGATATAGGTAAAACGATTGTCATCCCGAAGGAACTTCAACATCGTAAGCAAATGAGGATAAGCCTGAATCTCATCAATAAAAATCAGGGTATCTTTTGATTCACCCATCTGGTCACCTTTGATCGCGCTGACACGAAGATAGAAATCATCGATCGTTTTTGCGTTCGCAAACAGCCTGTCGCCAATGGAATCTTCCAGCATATTGATTTCAATAAAATGAGGAAATAGCTTCTTTCCAATATAACGGATAATATATGTTTTTCCAACCTGACGCGCACCGTCGATCAGTAAAATGCGCTCCGAGTCCGATCTCAGATGTGCTTCGATCAGATCAGCGATTTTTCGTTTCAGCAAGGTCAATCATCCCGTCAGAAATTTTTCAATACGATTATATGGGTGAGTTACAAACTTTTCAATACTTATGCATGAGTGAATTACAAATATTTCAATACTGTGGTTTGCGTAAATAATCGACTTTTCAATATTGAATTTGTGCTATTGATCAAACTTTTCAAATTTTTAGACAATGGGGATTCAAAAAATCGTGATACCATGACTGGACAATTCATCGCAAAGAAATGGTGGGCAGTTGACTAAGCTTGTCAGATCCGTTCCGTGCTTATTTCCTAATGGCTTTCCAAGCCCACCTTCATTTTGCGTCAGAGGATTCTCTTTTACTTTTTTGATTGCTTTTTCGACGATGATCTGCTGGTTTCTGGAAAGACTCCTGATATCTTTTTGGACTTCCGGAAGATAATCCAATTCCCAGATCATTCGAACTCTACCTCGCCAACACTGTCGTATTCTTCCTGAGTAATACCCAGTTCACGGTCCATCTCATCTTCTGTAATCAGAGAGGATGGATCATAGTGTTCCATTCTCTCCGTGGCAAGGGAAAGAAGTCCATAATCATTAAGCAGATCCATTAATTCAGTATATTGAGAAGGTGACATAATGACCACTTCGGCTTCGTTGTTTTTCATGACAACTTTTGGACCTGACTTTTTGACTTCTGAGAAAATCTGACCGGCAAGCCCCCGATTGAAACGGGAAATCGGGACAGTCTGGGTAATCGCACGAAAAACGTTTTGCATAGTTACAATTCCCCTCGTTTGAATCCTGCAATTTATGCTAACATGGAGAGAATAATATGGCAATAAACAAGCCGGCAAATCCATGGATAAATTTTCACAAAGCCGTTGCTAAAAAAATTCAAGGATCTGTTCAGTTATTTTGACTGCCTGTGCCAGTTCTGAAACCGGAATACGAAAACATCCTGGGGCGTTTATACTGAGCCCCAGGATATTTTTCGGCTTTACGGTAAATACATCTGAATGGAATGATTCTATGGGATCCGGACTTTGGAAGCAGCCCTTTATCCCGCATAGATCAAGATGGAAACAGGTGGATCAGATCTTCCTGGCAGCCTCCACGACCCAGCGGATGCGTTCCACGGGCAGTTCATCATGAATGCTGCAGTCGCTGCCCAGAATATAGCCCTGTTTGCCACCCTGGGCGATGAGGTTTTCGACTTCCTTCTCAATCTCTTCCCGGGAGGCGGTGTACAGGAAGGTGCCGGGCCTGTTGTCAAAGCCGCCCCATACGGTGCAGCCAAAGTGCTTCTTGGCTTCCTGGATGTCCATGATATCGAAGTACCGGCTCCAGCTTATGACCGGTGCCTTGTAATCTTCCCAGATGGAGAGCCGGTTGGGGATCTCTTCCCAGGCGCAGAAATGGATGGCATTCATGCTGCTCAGGCTGTTGGCGAAATCCAGGACCTTTTTGTCGCTGGGCATGACCCAGTCCCTGTATTCTTCTGCGGTGAAGCGGTTCTCTTCGCCGTTCTGCACGCTGTAGAAGACGCCGTCTGCCCCGGACTCCTGGATGATGCCCTGCACCAGCAGCTTCACATCCTGGGCCACCACATCACAGGCATACTTCATGGCTTCCGGATTCTCCCGGATCAGCTTCATCATCATGGGATAGCCTATGGTCAGGCGGATATAGGACAGGGGAACGAAGATCAGGTACAGGGAAGGGCAGGCGCCGCCCAGGGCTTTGACCACTTTCTTTGTCCGGTCAATCTGGCCGCGGATGTAGGGATGGGAAGGTCCCAGGGGACGGATCTTGTAGAGGTCATCTGCGGTCTTCAGTTCCTTGAGGATGGGGGAGGGCCAGCCGAAGAACTTGTCGCCGCTCAGCTTCATGAAGTCCACATCCGCTTCCTCAAGGAACCTGGCCTGTTCCTGGGCAAAGATGTCATCATTGCCCCAGAACTGGGGGCCCACATGCTTCCACATACATACGGGTACATGATCTGTTGCTTCGCCGCGGAAGGCGGCCTTTACGCGTTCGATTTTATTCAAAATGAATCTCCTTCTTTCTGATGGTTTCCTGTGTGTTCCCGCCAAAAGCTTCCCAGGTATTATACCGGAATAAACCCGGATACGGAACGATTGAAATGAGATGGGTGGAGGCAGCGGGAGCCTGAAATACAGAGAAGGGGGCGTGCCGGGCTCACATGCTGCGCATGCTGAACAGGGGCTCATTTTCGGTAAACGTTGTACCATTATCGATAATCGTTGTACATGCTTCATCTGTAAGCAGCAACCGGTCCTCGTGTTCCACCAGCTGTGCCTGGATTGCGTGAACGGTCTGCTGCGTATCCGACATCTGCATGGAAAGACGCAGATAATCATGCTGGGTGAGCAGCCCCTGGTTTTCCACGATGAAATCTTTCATGGCGCGGAAAGCGCGGATCAAAGCACGGCTCTGATGTGTAGCAAGATCTCCACGCAAAACCGTCATGAGCATATAGATGCCACTTTCGGTAAAGCAGAATGGCAGCTTCCTTCTGCCGCCCCAACTTGATGTCAAATTTTTCGACATCAAGTTATTCAACTCCTCACGAGTGAGTTGAAATATGAAGTCTTCGCCTTCGAACTTCGCAGCGTTATTCCTGACCTGCTGATTAAAGGCCGTGGTGGTATAACCATAGATTTCAGCCAGGTCATAGTCCAGCATGACCTTTACGCCGCGGACGATGTGGATCTTATCACGAATCGTGAGTTCGTCCACAATGGCTATCTCACTGCCGACTTCCGGCTGCGTGCTGCTTTTTTTTGTCGCCCATCGAATGATCCCTCCATAAACGACCATTTTTTGCATCGCCTTCAGGGATTGAAGCAGGTAGAATAGAAGAAATAAAAAGAGAAACCGGCAAAGCTGCGGAAAAAAGAATCTCGTCATGCAGGCCGGAACCTGAAGGGGAGGAAAAGCAATGGAGTATACGCATCTTGGAAGAAGTGGACTGTGGGTCAGCCGCCTGTGCCTTGGCACCATGGCCTTTGGCAACCAGACAGATGAGAAGGAATCCTTCCGCATCATGGACGAGGCCCTGGACCTGGGGATCAACTTCTTTGATTCCGCCGACAACTACGGCAAGGCCACGGGCAACGAGGGCATTACGGAGAAGATCCTGGGCAAGTGGTTCCGCCAGGGCGGCGGCAGGCGCCAGAAGGTGGTGCTCACCACCAAGGTGCACGAGGAAATGCACGATCCCAACGACGGCCCCAACAGCCCCGGGGGACTGTCCACATACAAGGTCCGCCGCCATCTGCGCTCTTCCATGGAGCGGCTTCAAACGGACCATGTGGAGCTGTATTTCCTGCACCACATCGACAGGAGCGCTTCCTGGGAAGAAATGTGGGATGTCTTTGAGGAGCTGTTCCGGGACGGCCTGATCGACTATGTGGGCACCAGCAACTTCCCGGCCTGGTATTTCACCATGGGCCAGGAGAAGGCCAACCAGCGGCATTTCTACGGCATTGCGGCGGAAGAGCATCTGTACAACCTGTTTGTAAGAAACGCTGAGCAGGAAGTGCTGCCGGCAGCGAAGAAGCAGGGGATAGGCATCATGACATGGAGTCCCCTGGCAGGCGGAAGGCTGACCAGGGCCTATTACGACAGGCTGTGCGCCGCAAGGGACAGCGGGAAGCTGACAGAGGCGGACAGGGCAAACCTTGCAAAACTTGACAGGTATCATGCCTTCTGCAAAGATCTGGGGGTCACGCCGGAGAACGCCGGGCTTGCCTGGCTGCTTCACAATCCTGCGGTGACCTGCCCCATTGTGGGCGCCAGCGAGGCCGGGCAGCTCACCAGCAGCCTGAAGGCCCTGGAATGCAAATTCACGGAAGAAAATCTGAAGCAGCTGGACGACATCTTCCCCAGGGTGGGTGAAGCGCCGGAGGCCTATGCCTGGTAAGGGTTAAGCCCTGGATGTCCTGCGGCCTTAAGGGAGACGTTTCCCCGGAGGGCCGCAAGGCGCGGTTCAGACTGTTTCTCTATGGAAGAGGGGTATACGGAAAGGCGGAAAGCTGAAATGGGCTTCCTGATCTTCCGTATATCCCCTGATACCTTATATGTATTTGGTTTTTATCCCGGGCACGGCAGGCTTAATTCAGCGGCGGGCCTGCTGCTCCATACAGCGCCGGTGCCGCACCGGCAGGGAACTCCAGATGAAACACGACGATCCGCGCTACGGGGCATATGTTCAGATCCTGAAGGAGGAACTGGTGCCGGCCATGGGCTGCACGGAACCCATCTCGGTGGCCTATGCGGCAGCCAAGGCCCGGGAGGTCCTGGGGGAAATGCCGGACAGGGTGGAAATCGGCTGCAGCGGAAGCATCATCAAGAACGTCAAGAGCGTGGTGGTGCCAAACACCGGCGGCATGAAGGGCCTGGAGGCCGCAGCCGCTGCCGGCGTGGTGGCCGGGGACGCTTCAAAAAGCCTGGAGGTGATCTCCGCTATCCGGCCGGATGAGATCCCGGCCATACAGGCGTACCTCAGGGAAACGGAGATCAAGGTGGAGCATCTGGACGGGGAGCGGGTCTTTGAGATCCACATCACCGTCCATAAGGAGGACCGGTATGCCCGGATCCGGGTCACGGACACCCACACCAACATTACATTGATTGAGAAGAACGGAAAGGTGCTTTCCGA
>CAMOVR010000226.1 GCA_946627565.1 uncultured Clostridia bacterium | reverse complement strand
CTGGGCCCTGTTGTCGGTCCCGGTAAACAGGGTGGTGAAGGCCGCCCCTTCTTCCCGGAAGGCCTGCATCAGCAGGGAGAAGAGGACGGTGGCGATGCCCCGGTGCTGATAAAGGGGATCCGTGCAGATGCCCGTAAACCAGCCCCGGCCGCTTTCCTGAAGGTCCACCGGCCCGGTGAAGCCCACCACCTGGTTGTCCTTAAGGGCCAGGATCAGGGGACGGGGACCCGCGGGCTTTCTGCCGTCCGGCCAGAAGCGGGGATCTTCATTGGGCGCCATATCCCGCCAGGCCTTCGTTTCCGTTCGCAGCACGGCCCTCCAGTAGGGACTTCCCACCCTTGTGCACATGCCGTCAAACTCGGGAAATGCAGGCGGCGGCGCAAAAATGCCGGTTTCAATGCCATCAAGCCTGAGGCTGTCCCGGAGTTTTTCAAGGCCGGGGTCCGGTGCAAAGGTCTTCAGGTCCATGTACATGGCCATCTCGGAATGAACGGCCTGAAAGCCTTTTTTCAGGAAAAATCCATAGGCTTTGCAGTCCCGGTCAAGGCCCGGCATATTGTTGTGGTCATGCCCGGGGGTGCCAGGGATATGCCAGGTAAGGTTGACGGGATTGAGACTTGAGACGGAAAGGGACCGGGCATTCAGCGTACTGCAGACGGCATCCAGAAGCCGGGAAGCCACCCCCGTATGGCGGTGCTGCCGGTCCACCATGACGGTGGTGAGAAAGGCCCTGCCCTCCGGGGCATCCGGGAAGGAGAGGGGCGTGACATAATGGGCAAAGCCCAGAACCCGGCCCGTGGTTTCATCCACCGCCACGGGCATGGCATCCGGCATGTCCGGCCGGCTCAGGAAGATGCGGCGGAACGTATCTTCGTCAAGGGGTTTCAGGAGAACCTCTCCGTCCAGGGAGGCCTGGTTGTACAGATGAAGAACTTCGGGCAGGTCCTGAAGCAGGAAGGACCGGATCAGCATGAAAACGCCTCCTTACGGGCACTGGTACATCAGCTGTAGAGAAGAAAGGGACGGCAGTCTTCCCGGAAGGCCAGGCGGGCCTCCCGGTGGGCATCCAGAAGACTGATGGCATCATGCACGCCCAGGCGGTATGTATCCGTGCCCAGCAGTTTGTCAATAAAGAATCCGTCCCCGGAGGGGATAAAGGCAAGGTCCCCGGGATGGCGGCTGCGGATTTCGTCCAGAAGGCACAGGGCTCCCAGGATGGGATCCGCCTCATGCCGGTCCGTTACATGGAACTGGATCCCCCGGCAGGGCTGGCCTGCGAACTTGGAAAAGGCTGGGGTGAAAAAGACGGGATGAAAGTGCAGGCCGGGGATCTGTCTTCGGTTCAGGGCTTCGGCTATGGGATACGGGTCCAGGAAGGGAGCCCCGATGTATTCAAAGGGCATGGCAGTACCCCGGCCTTCTGACAGGCAGGTCCCTTCAAAGATGCAGGTGCCGGTATAGACCCGGGCTGCATGGAAGGTGGGGCAGTTGGGGGAAGGGGCAGGCCAGGGAAGGCACAGGTCCTCCGGGTCCGTGTCCCGGCTCCAGCCCTTCAGGGGAACCACCGTAAGGTCCAGGTCCAGCTTCAGGTGATGCCGCACCCAGAGTGCGAACTCACCTATGGTCAGGCCGTAGCGGGTGGGGATGGGGTACATGCCCACGTAGGAAGAAAAGCGGGGCTTAAGCACGGTGCCCTGGACCTTCACCCCGCCCAGGGGGTTGATCCGGTCAAAGACCACCATGGATTTCCCAGCCTCAGCGCACGCTTCCATGGCCAGGGAGAGGGCGTAGAGATAGGTATAGAACCTGGAGCCCACATCCTGCAGGTCAAAGCAGAGGACGTCAAAGGAGTCCAGCATCTCCGGGGTCAGGCGGCGGGTCTGGCCGTAGAGGGAGTATACGGGCAGTCCCGTCCCGGGGTCTGTCTGGGCAGAAATGGTTTCGCCGGCCTGCACGTCCCCGCGGATCCCGTGCTCCACGGCAAACAGGACACGCAGGTCATAACGGCCCGCCAGAATGTCGATGGTGGAGCGGAACAGATGGTCAATGCCCGTCTGGTTGGTGATGAGGCCCACCCGGCGCCCGGAAAGAACGGGATCCGCCAGGTCCAGAGAAGCAATGCCCGGAAGAACAGTATGCATGGTATCACCTGCCTGCGCCTGTATCTCCCGGAGGGAATGTGCTATACTCGGTCAAGAAGCCGAAACAGGGGTAATACCATCCGGAAAAACAGGCAGAATATAGGAAAAGCCAAATGAAATCTGAATACAGGAAAAGAGGGTCTGTATGAAAGCATATTACGCCGGCTGGGACGGGGGCGGCACCAAAACCCGGGTATGTATCCTGGATGGGGACGGCAGGGAGAAAGCCTGCATGGATTTTGGCCCCCTGAACCCCAACGGAGCCGGGGAAGATACGGTCAGAAGAAGCATACGGGACTGTGTCAGGTTTATGGCGGACGCGGCGCCTCTTCCGGATTACGGCTGCCTGGTCATAGGCATGGCGGGGATCAGCAGCCGTCCCGCAGCGCAGATGGTGGAAAAGCGGGTGCGTGAGGCCGGATACACCGGCCCCCTGCGCCTTTTGGGCGACCAGGAGATTGCACTGGAAGGCGCCATACAGGGCCACGGGGCCGTGCTCATCGCCGGCACGGGCTCGGTGTGCTTTGGACGGGATGAGGAGGGCCGGCCTGTCCGGACAGGCGGCTACGGCTACCTGATTGATGACGAAGGCAGCGGGTATGCCGTGGGCCGGGACATCTTAAAGGCTCTGGTGCGGGCGGAGGACGGCAGAGGGCCGGACACATGTCTCCGGGAGATGGTGTACGACCGGCTGCACATGCAGAAAGTCGGGGATGTGATCTCCTGGCTTTACGCCAAGGATACGGGGAAAAAGGAAATCGCCGCCCTGGCACAGCTGCTGCCGCCGGCCCTGCTTCTTGAGGACAGGGAGGCGCTGCATATTGCGGATAAGGCGGCGGAGGAACTGTCACAGCTGGTGAAGGCAGCCTGGGAGAAATCCGGCATGAAGGGCGGGGAACTGGCCCTGACCGGCAGCATGCTGGAACATGTCCGGCCCATCCGGGACGGGGTGATCCGGCGCGTTCATGCCTTCCGGGAAGAGATCCGGATCATATCCCCCAGGGCGGATCCTGCCCGGGGCGCAGCAGCCCTTGCCAGGGCTACACAGCCCGGTCAATCTCCAGGATCCGGGGAAGCATGTCCAGAATCAGGGCCTGGGCCTGAATGTCAAAGGTGAACATCTGGTATACGCTGCCGGGGCCCCGGTAATCCTCCCGGCGTATGCCGGAGGCGGTGCCGCTGTCTGTTACCGCCAGATGCTTCTGCTTTCCGGCCTCACCCTCCTCCGTCAGCAGGCCCGCCTCCTTCAGGGCGGTCACAAGGCTCTGGGGATGCAGGGCGGCCATGTCCGGCTGACCGGCCAGGTCATACAGGCGGTTTACGATGTCCTGCACCGTCATGGGCGTTTCGGAGAAGGGAAAGCGGGCCACAGCATCCGGAGGGAGATCAAAGGGTGGAGCAGCCCTTCTGGGGGCATCCACGTGGAAGCCTCCGTTTTCAATGATCTGCCTCAGATAGTCCGAGACCAGATACAGGCAGCGTGAGATGCGCACATTGTTCAGCAGATCGGCTTCCGGCAGCCTCTCACCGGTGAGGGGATTGATGCCGGAAGCCATTTTGTCAATAAAGGCTTTGGTATAGGCTATGGTTTCCACTTCGGTCATTTGGCTCAGCTCCCTTGCACCTGCTGCGTCCTTTAACGTATCAGAAACCCGCGGCGGATTTCTGCTTTGCACCAGTATAGCACCACGGGGCGGGAATCACAAACAGAAAGGGCCTGCGCAATGCAGGCCCTGTTAAGTTATCCCATGACAACTTCAACGGTATGGACGCCGCCCTCAAACAGGGGAACCGTCTGAACGGCACTGCCGTCCACCGTGATGGAACGGACACCCTTCTGGACATGGGCGGGATTGGTGACATGGATCTGATACACCGCGCCACGCCAGGACCTTGTCAGGTCAAATCCGTCCCAGGCGGAGGGAATGCAGGGGTCAATGGTGAGATGGTCAAAGGCGGGCCGGACACCCAGCATGTAGCGGGTGGCAGCATAGTAGGCCCAGCCGGCGGAGCCGGTCATGAAGGGGTGGCGGGCCCGGCCGAAAGCCGTATGGTCCCTGCCCATGATGAACTGGCAGTAGGTATAGGGCTCTGCCTGGCGGATTTCCATGATGTCGTTCTGGTTTTCCGGCAGCAGGGCGTCATAGAACTTCATGGCGGTGTCGCCCTGACCAAGGCAGGATGCCGCCACCCAGGCCCAGGGATTGGGATGGGAGAAGATGGCGCCGTTTTCCTTGATGCCGGCGTACACCCGGGTGATGAACCCGATGCCGTCGTCCCGGATGGTGAAGGAGGGGGCGTTCAGCAGCAGGCCGTACTTTGTATACAGCCATTTGTCGATGCTCTTCAGGGTCTTTTCACCCTGCTCCCGGGTGGCGGCCCCGGATACGATGGACCAGGCGGCGGATTCCAGGTGCATCTTGCCCTCCTGGGCCGTATGGCTGCCTATGGGCCGGCCGTCGGCGGTAAAGCCCCTGAGGAACCATTCCCCGTCCCAGAGAACCTTCTGGCATGTTTCCTTCATGGCATCCGAAAGCCGGGTGTATTTTTCCGTGTCCTCCTGACGGTTCAGGAACGCTGCGGCATCCAGGAAGTGTCCCGTGGCCCACAGAAGGAGGAAGGCCACCATGCTGCTCTCGCCGCCGCCCAGGTTCAGGCAGTCGTTCCAGTCTGCCCGCAGGCCTTTGGTGATGCCGTGGCTGCCGATCTGGCTGTAGGAAAAGTTCAGGGCGGCCTTCATATGATTCCAGACGGTGTCCTCGCCTTCGTCCGCGTAGGGGATGACCCGGTCAAAGAAGCTCAGGTCCCCGGTTTCCCGCACATATTCCACTATGGCGGGAATCAGCCACAGGGCGTCGTCGGCGCAGGCGTCCTTTATGCCGTGGATGCGGTCCGGGGTAAAGGTGGGCACCACCGTGGGGCTCTTGGCGTCCTGCTTCTTCTGGGGACCGAACCAGGCAGGGTCAAACAGATGCAGGCCGTAGCCCATCCGGACCTGGCCGTGCAGCAGCTGCTCAATGCGCGTTCTGCACATGTCCGGCTCCGCGTGGGGAATGCACATGGCGTCCTGGGCCGTGTCCCGGTATCCAAGGCCGGTTCTGCCGCCCACCTCGATAAAGGAGGAGAAGCGGGAAAAGAGCACGTTGATCTCGCTCTGGTACAG
>CAMOVR010000225.1 GCA_946627565.1 uncultured Clostridia bacterium | reverse complement strand
CAGCAGCAGGACGTTGACAAACCACATGGTGGAGTTCACGGGCAGGCCGGTCTGCGCATAGGATGTGAACCAGCCGGTATTGACCATAAGAAGGGACAGCACGGTCCGCAGGGGCGTTACGGCAGGTATGTCCGCCCCTCTAATCGGGATCACATGCAGTGCCAGAAAACTGTTCAGCAGAGCCCAGAGATTGACGATCAGAGACGGGAGGATCAGTTTGCCATAGTGCTTCTTCATGTATGCCAGAGCCGGCATATGCATCGCCTTCTCCCGGTAATGGAAGGCGGTGAGAAAACCCGAGATCATGAAGAAGAGCTCCACCGCGTTCTTGCTGTAGGCAAAAAAGATTTCAGACCCCGGGGCAAAGGGAGCCGCCGGAAGGCCAAGGCCCACATCGTCCATATACAGGCAGAAATAATGGTAGCAGACAATACAGATACACGCTATACCTCTGAGCCCGGTCAGAGCGGTGAAATCCCGTCCCTCCCGGGCACTGTTTTCCGTCATGGCTTCCCTCTCCCTTCCTATTCTCCCGCAGTCCGCCTGCACGCTTCTTGTTTCCCCTGTCCACAAAACAGGCCGGGACTGTGCCCGGCCTTGAGAAACAGTTTACTGAAATATAGGAAACAGAAATCATCGTGAACCTTTATCGTAGGGTATGCCTTCTGCCTTGGGTGCCGCAGAATTGGCGGAGAAGAAGATCAGCACCACCAGGGAGATGATATAGGGCAGCATGTTATACACCGTGGAAGGCAGGTTCAGGCTGTTTAGGAAAGCAAAGCCCGTATACACATTGGACAGAGACCTGAACAGACCAAACAGCAGTGCTGCCAGGGCGATACGGAAGGGCTTCCATCCGCCGAAGATCATAACGGCAAGGGCCAGGAAACCAAAGCCCGCCACACCGTTTTCGAACTTCCATTCCGACACGCCGGCGGTGATATACACAAGACCGCCGAAACCGCCCAGAAGGCCGGAGATCATGACGCCCCAGTAGCGCATCTTCAGCACATTGATGCCCACGGAGCTGGCTGCCTGGGGATGTTCGCCGCAGGCCATGAGCCTGAGGCCGAACCTGGTCTTATAGAGGATCACATAGGACAGGAGCAGAAGGATCAGGGCCAGGGGCATGAACCAGTTGAATTCATAGCCGTCCACAATCAGGAAATTCTTCTTGGCGGCGATATACTGAATGGTGGAAGAGGGATTGTTGGGGTTCTCAGCGGTGTTCAGGGCCTTGACGATAACCGTGGCAGCCGCTGTGCCCAGCAGGTTCATGGCTGTACCCACCAGGGTCTGGTCGGCCTTGAAGTTGATGGCCGCCACCGCCAGCAGCAGGGAGTACAGGACACCCATGAGCATGGAGGCCAGGATACAGCACACCACAAAGACGAACCCGTACTGGGCAGGCATATACTTCATCACCAGGGCTCCGCCCAGAGCGCCGAAGACCATGATGCCTTCCAGTCCGATATTGATGACACCCGAGTGCTCGGAAAAGCATCCGCCCAGTGCCACAAGCATCAGCACGGAGGTGAAAACGAGCATGTACTGAATCAGCAGGATCATGAAGCTTTACCTCCTTCCTTGTTTCTCCTCTCATCGAGGAGCTTCTTATCCTCCCTGAGGGTGATGGCATTGGTCAGTGAAGTCTTGAAGAAGAACACGAAGCCGCACAGATAGATGATCAGGGAAGAAATCAGGTCAGAGATCTCTCCGGAATAGACCCGCATGTCCAGATAGGATCCGCCGTCGGTGATATGCTGGATAAAGAAGGAGGAGAAGATGGCACCGATGGGATTCAGGCCCCCCAGGAAGGCGGCGGCAATGCCGTTAAAGCCCATGCTGGGTACAGAAGACTGGGTCACGCTCCACTGCTGGATGCCTGTCAGGTACAGCATGGCAGCGCCCATGCCCGCCAGAGCACCGGCGATGGCCATGGTCATCACAATATTCTGCTTGTCCTGCATACCGCAGTACTTGGCAGCGTTCTTATTCATGCCGGTGGCTCTGAGTTCATAGCCCAGCTGTGTCTTGTTCAGCAGCACCCACACGGCAATGGCCAACACCACCGCAAGCGGCAGGGCCAGGCCCACATACTTATTGTTGTTAAACAGGTTTTCAAGGCCCAGGGAGGGCAGCACCGTACCGGGATTGGGAACGGTGGAAGCCACGCCGTTTTCCACCACAAGACGCTTGGTGATGGAATAGGTATAGTTGCTGGTGGGCTCCTTTACCCCGGCCAGCAGGGTATTGATCAGGTACAGGGTGATCCAGTTGAGCATGATGCAGGAGATGACCTCGTTCACGTTCCGGTAGGCTTTGAGCACACCGGAAATGGAGCCCACCAGGGCACCGGCCAGGATGGCCGCGATCATGCAGAAGACCCAGTTCCAGCCAAGGGCCACCGCGCAGTAAATGCAGGCACCGGCACCCGCCACATACTGGCCGGCAGCGCCGATATTGAACAGGCCCACCTTATAGGCAAAGAGCACCGACAGGGAACACATGAGCAATGGCGCGGTCTTCACCAGGGTATTGCCCAGGTTCTTGATCTGCGTTGTATGCTTGGAATAGGTCCAGAAATTCTTGATAATGGACTGAATGGCATCCCAGGCGCCGGCGGGATTGATCAGCAGCAGCGCGACATAGCCGATCAGCAGGCCCAGCACGATGCACAGCAGGGATGCGATCAGGGTCTGGACAGCCGGTTTTTTCAGGAGTGATACTTTCTTATTCATGATCAGGCCCCCTTCTTTCCTGCCGTGTCACGTTTGGCACCGGCCATATACAGGCCCATCTCTTCAGGCGTGGTCTTCTTCGGATCCAGTTCGCCCACGATCTCGCCTTCATACATGACCAGGATACGGTCGGACACATCCAGCACTTCGTCCATTTCCAGGGACACCAGCAGTACAGCCTTGCCCGCATCCCTCTGGGCTATGATATGGCGGTGGACATTCTCAATGGCGCCCACATCCAGGCCGCGGGTGGGCTGGACAGCCACCAGCAGTTCCGGTTTCCTGTCGATTTCCCTTGCGATAATGGCCTTCTGCTGGTTGCCGCCGGACATGGCACGGGCAGTGGTGGCAGAACCCTGTCCGGAGCGGATGTCAAACTGGTCGATGAGTTCGTCGGAATACTTGCGTATGTTGCCGCGCCTGAGGAATCCCGCATGGGTGGTGAAGTGATCCTCGAAGTAGCGCTGCAGGACGATGTTGTAATCCAGAGGGAAATCCAGCACCAGGCCGTGCTTATGCCGGTCCTCCGGAATATGGCACATGCCGGCAAGGCTCCTCTGGCGGATACTGGCTTTGGTGATGTCCTTCCCCTGCATCACAATCTTTCCGCTGACCAGGGGTTCCAGGCCCGTGATGCCGTACACCAGTTCGGTCTGTCCGTTGCCGTCAATACCGGCGATACAGACAACCTCGCCGCCCCGGACATCAAAGGAGACATTCTTCACCGCGTTGTTCTTGTGGGCGCGGCTGGCCACCGTCATATTCTCCACGTGCAGCACCACATCCCCGGGATGAGCTTCCTTCTTTTCCACGTGGAAATTTACGTTGTGGCCCACCATCATGGCGGAGAGTTCCTCCACCGTGACATCCTTTGTGTTCACGGTGCCGATGTACCTGCCCTTGCGCAGTACGCTGCAGCGGTCTGCCACCGCCATGATTTCAGCCAGCTTGTGGCTGATGAACAGGATGGACTTGCCCTCAGCCCGGAGATTGCGCATGATCTGCATCAGTTCATCGATCTCCTGGGGGGTCAGAACAGCGGTGGGTTCATCGAAGATCAGGATATCATTGTCCCGGTAGAGCATCTTGAGGATTTCCGTCCTCTGCTGCATGCCCACGGTGATATCCGAGATTTTGGCGTCCGGATCCACCTGAAGCCCGTAGCGCTCGGAGAGTTCCAGGACGCGTTTTCGTGCCTCATCCTTTTTCAGCAGCCCAAACTTCCCTGTGGGTTCCACGCCCAGGATGATGTTGTCCAGGACAGTAAAGCATTCCACCAGCTTAAAGTGCTGATGCACCATGCCGATGCCAAGGGCATTGGCATCATTGGGGTCATTGATGCGAACGACTTCTCCATCCTTCTTGATGACGCCCTCTTCCGGCTCATACAGACCGAACAGAACGCTCATCAGCGTGGATTTGCCTGCGCCGTTCTCCCCAAGCAGCGCATGGATCTCTCCCCTGCGCAGCTGAAGGGTGATGTTGTCGTTGGCGATGATGCCCGGGAACCGTTTGGTTATGCCAAGCATCTCAATGGCATATTCGCTTCCCAAATTGCAACCCTCCTTAAGACTTTCTGTGCCACCTTTGAAAACAATGAATCATATAGCTTAACATAAAAAAGCCTTGTGGACTTTTTTAGAAAGACCTGCAAAATCCCCTGACCGGTTTCTGAGAAAAACCCCTGGACATGCAGGGGCTTTTCTCAGAAACCCGGAGAGAATTTTCTCCCCGGGCAAAAGGATCTTACTTGACGGTTCCGCGGTCATTGACGGTGATGCTCACAGCGGGCATGGCGTCGATGGCGTTGCTGACGGTGATTTCACCATTGAACATCTTGGCCACCAGAGCGGCATAGTCTTCGGTGGTGAAGGTGTCGGAGAACTGGGTGGAAGGAGCGATCTGCACATAGTTGGCAGCCGGATCGGTGCCCACCAGGCCCAGGTTTGCAACCTGTCCGCCGTAGTTGGCGAAGTTGCCGGCCAGGGTTTCGGTCAGAAGGGTGTTGACGGTGGCAGCAAGGCCTTTCATGGCAGAGGTCAGGGTCAGGCCTTCGCCATACTGTCCGTCGATGGTGGCAGCCTGGTCAACGTCAACGCCGATGACCTTGGCGCCGGCGACCTTCACAGCAGCTTCAGCAGCGGAGGAGTAGATGCCGCCGCCGCAGGCAAACACGACCTGCACGCCCATGGTCTGATACCAGTTGTCCATGTAAGCGGTGATGTCGGCGTCGCCGTAGAACTGGTTGCCGTAGACATATTCCACAGTCACCTGATCCGCAATGCCCAGCTCGTTGGCAGCAGCGTCAGCGCCCTGCACGAATCCGAAGCCGTAACGGACAACAGCGGGAACGGCCATGCCGCCCAGGTAGCCCAGGTGGGTATAGCCCAGCTTCACGGCAGCATAGCCGGCCATGTAGCCGCACAGTTCTTCCTGATACACAGCGCAGTACACGTTGGAAGCAGGCTCGGCACCGCCAAGATCGCCGGCGCTCACGTCCAGAGCGATGAACTTGGTGTCCGGATATTCGCCCTGCACTTCAGCGATGGTCTCGCCGAAAGCATAGCCGGGCAGAA
>CAMOVR010000224.1 GCA_946627565.1 uncultured Clostridia bacterium | reverse complement strand
TTGTTCAGCCGGATATCCGTGGGATCCCGTCTCAGGCCTTCCAGATAGTAATCCGAGGGCAGGAAGGTAGCATGCCGGTACTGTTCCAGGTGCTGCCCCGCCAGGTAAAGCTCCTCCAGGGACTGGATCTCCTCCGGTTTTCCAAGGGGCGAGGCGGGATCCGGGACGGGCTGGTTTTCCCTGACGTACTCCGTATAGCCGCACAGAAGTTTTCCCTCCCGGTCCAGAACCTCCACCCGGTAGTCATGAAGGCCTTCCACCTGTTCCACAAAGGCCTTCTCCGGGCTCAGGTCCGCCTTTACGCGCCGGATTTCCCGGCCGTCTGACCAGATGACAATGCTGGCATCCTGAAATGTACCCGTGGCATACACCTTGACCCGGGCACAGGCGGCCTTCTTTTCCAGCTCTTCATTGGCATCTCTCCCCGTGGCAAAGGGATCCGCTTCCAGCACATTCCCCTTCCCGTCCAGGAAGTCCACCCCCAACACCACATCCCTGGTGGCGTTGCTGACCCGTCCCACCGTCTTATAGGGCATGAAGTACTGGACAAAGCACTTCTCTTCCTGGGGCCTGAGCCAGGTGAAATCCGGCTGGTTATCGCAGAACACACCGGTCATAAGTTCAATATACGGGCCATCCTCATCCGTAAGGTTTTTGTCCCACACCCTTCCGAAATCACCGCAGCCCCAGGTCCACTGCTTCTTGCCGGGGCTGATATGGTGGTCCGCCACATGCAGCAGTCCCGCATCCCTGCCCTCGTCAAAGTTGCCCACAAAATCAAAATCGGAATGGGCCGCCATGTAGGAGGTAGGCACCCGGATGTTCTTATAGCGGGAGATATCCACCCCCGCGGAGTAGTCCGCCTTATAGTACTCCCCTGTGGCAATGGGGAAGGTGGAAACGGCCCGCTTCCCGTGGTCCATGACGGCGTTCACATCCGGCGGGAACACGGAGAAGGTCCGGTCATTGACCGACACGGCGGGGTTTGCCCACCACAGGAAGGTCTGGGGAAAATCGGTAGGGTTGAAAAGCTGTCCCCGGATTTCGATATAGGCCTTATCCGGATACAGGGAGATGGCGGCGTTGCCCTTGGTGCCGTTGATGCGGTCCGTCTCCCCCAGGATCACCGTGGCGGACCCGTCCGGGTTTTCCCGGAAGGTGCAGTCCACGGGCATGAAGGTGGAGGGGCGGTGGTGCTGGGGCCAGTTGAACTCAATGCCGCCGGAGATCCATGGACCTGCCAGGCCCACCAGGGCCGGCTTGATGACCTGGTTATAGTAGACAAAATCGTACCCGTTGGTCTTGTCCAGAGCCCGCTGGATGCGTCCGCCCAGCTCCGGCAGGATCATGACATACAGGTAATCGTTCTCCAGGATCACGGCCCTGTACGCCACATCCTCTTTTGTTTCGCTGATCTTTTCGCAGATGGGCACGGGGTACACCTTGCCGGTGGAACCCTGGTAGGCGCGTTTTTCAATAAACAGGGGATTCTTCTCATAGCTGCCTGTCCTGTAGGTGGGGATGGTGATCCTCTCTTCATATACCCGGGTCTTTTTCATGCCGTTTGTCTCCTTTGCCGCAATTCATTTTCCAAGCTTTATGTCATACACGCACACAGCGGACACACCGTACAGTTCCGCCCTCGTATTCCGAACCTTCTCGCTGCGGGCAGCCATGGGGGAGTCCACAAAAACCTCTGACCCCTCCCGGAGGGGCGCGATTTTCAGCACCATGTCCTGATGAAGATCCCCGCGGTGTTCCCTGAGCCCGACTTCCCAGACATCCCCGTTTGAGAAGTTGTCGCTGATCATCTCCCCGCGAAGGAACAGGGCGCCTGTATCCCCCATGTAGCGGATCTGAAGCCGGGCATCCCACAGGCCTTCCAGGGCGTCTTCTTCCACCTTCAGTTTCCATCTGAAGGGCGCGGCTGCCTCCACCTGTACAGGGACGGTCTTTTCTTCCGTGCAGGCAAGGTACACCCCGAAAGGCCCTTCGTCATTCAGGCGTTCCGCCATGCCCTCCAGCCTCTCCGGCGGATAGCACCGCAGGGTATTCCGGGCCTTTGTGCTTTCAAGACGCAGGTTTCCCTTTTCATCCTCCAGCAGGGCGGCGTCTGTGAATACCAGGCTGCCGTCCCGGAGAACAAACATCTCCTCCGCCTCCTGCCTTTTGAGCACCAGCACGTCCACTTCCCTTTCGCCCTTTTTTACCGTGAACCTGGGCCTGTCCCCGGTGCACGCTGCCCCGTCTTCAAACAGGAATGTGCCGTCCATGCCCTCCGGCACCAGGAAGACATAGGTCACCCTGCCCCGGATTTCCTCCCGGAGCACCGCCTGGGCCGCAGCCTGCTCAAGCAGGATGCCGTCCATGTCAAAATGGAAGGGCAGTATGGCGTTTTCCCCGGAGGCCAGGGAGATATCGAAGGGATATGCCGCATCCTCCGTTTTCACCGTCACCTTCTCATGCACCCTCTCCGGCATGGTGCGGTGGTCCTGAAAGTTGTTGATGAACAGAAAGCCGCTTTTCCCGTCGGTGCGCACGCAGAACCGCAGGGCATCCAGGTTCCCGGGCTGCATTTCCCCGGCGCCCTCCGGCAGCACCGTTTCCATGGAGGCAAGGCGCTGTCCGAAAAACCGGGTAAAAAAGTGCAGGGCCTTTAAGCGGCTGTAGGATGCCCGTACCTGGCCGAATTCCCCCAGGGCCGCCTGATAGTCATAGCTGCGCTTTGTCACCTGAGCCTCATTGAGGTACCCGCCGTGCCTGCCAAGGGGATTGGTCCCCCCGTGGAACATGTAGTAACCCAGGAAATTGCAGCCGGAGCCCAGCTTGATATTGGCAAGGGCATCCACGCTTTCCAGGGGAAACACAAAGCGGTAGTAATAGGAGCACATCATGCCCCCGCCCATCTCGCAGCAGGCATAGGGTCTGTCCTCCGGACTGTAGGCCGGGGCAAAATCGTCCAGATATGTCCTGCCGTTATGATGGTAGTCCTCATACAGGTATTCCTCGGTGGCGGGGTGTTCCCCCCTGCCTCTGTAAAACAGCCAGGGCCGGTAGGCATACCCGCCCCACAGGGGCAGCACCTTCTCCGAATACGCGGCCCCGCCCCAGGCCGTGGCGGTGAAGAACACCGGTTTCATGCCGCATGAGAGGGCAAGTTCCCGCAGCTTAAGGAGATAGTCTTCCCCCTCATTTCCGGCAAACACCCATTCGTTTGACACGCCTGTGGTCATCTCCCACACGGCCCCGGCATGCATGTACTCATTATCCAGCTGCAGGCCGATGACAGGTCCTCCGTTTTCAAAGAACAGGTCCTTCACCTGCTCCGCGATATGACTGTAGAGGCGCTGCACACAGTCCATGAATCCCGCCTGGGTGGTGCGCACCTCAAAGGGCTTGCCGTAGAGCCAGTCCGGAAGGCCGCCGTTTCTGGCCTCCCCGTGGGCAAAGGGCCCGATGCGCAGTATCACATACAGGCCGTGCCGGGCACACAGCTTAACAAAGCGGCGCAGATCCCGGCGCCCGGAGAAATCGAATACACCTTCCTCTTCCTCCACATGGTTCCAGAAGACATAGGTGGACACCACGTTCACGCCGCCCATGCGCATCTTGACAAGTTCCCTCTCCCACCTTTCCGGATCCATACGGCTATAGTGGAGCTCGCCGGATACAGGGAAAAAGGGGGCACCGTTTCTTTCCATGAAGAAACTGTTGAAGGAAAGCCGCTCTCCCCCGGGGCCGGTACCGGAAAACCCGTTACCCAGGGAGTGCAGGGGCACCGGGGTGAAGCCCTTCAGATCTATGGTGTATTCCAAGTTTTCTCACGCTCTTTTCAATATTCTTGCTTAACCGGAAAGCAAAATTCCGGGGGACAAATCCGGAAGCATATGGATTTGTCCGCAGCGGCCGTCTTCTCCGCTTTCCAGGACAATCCGGTAAACACTGTCCCTGTGGCTCCATCTTATAATTCTTTCCGCACAGCAGCAACCGGACAGATTATATCAGATTATTGGATGATATCGAAATGACATCTTAATGGAAGTCATGACCCGGCCAGGCAGCACAGATCAAATATCCATATCACGGGTCTTGTCCTCGTGTTCATTCTCAGAAAGCCGAAGCGGCGCAGGACAACCGGATGCGCGTTGCAACCCCGGTGCTCTTTGAAGAATCATTGTTCTTTTCCGATGATAACGCATGAATATATTGACGTTAACAACAAATTCAAATATAATTTTCATCATAATCCAGAAAAGCGAGATGATACCATGGGACGCAGGGCAGCCACAGTAATGCCGCAGACCCAGAAAATACTCAGTCAGCTGGGAGAACAGATCCGCCTGGCCAGACTGCGGCGCCATTTGCCTTCAGAACTGGTTGCGGAAAGGGCCGGCATATCCAGGCAGACGGTCACCGCCATTGAAAAAGGCAGCCCGTCTGTCGCTTTCGGAGCCTATGCTGCTGTTCTGCATGCACTGGGAGGCCTGGAACAGGACCTTCTTCTTGTTGCCAAAGATGACGCTTTGGGACGCAAGCTGCAGGATCTGGATTTGCCTCAGAGGCAGCGTGCGCCCCGTAAAGACAGTTGGGAGGTCCATTGATGTCAAATACAACCATATACACCTATGAATGCTGGTCATCTGATCAGCCGTCGCTCATGGGACACCTTTATGTGGATATATTGCTCGGGAAAGAAAGCTGTTCCTTTGAATATGATCCACAATGGCTGAAAACACACTCCAGGCAATACTTTCTGGATCCTGATTTACAGCTTTATCGTGGGCGGCAATATGCACCAATGGATAAGAAGCTGTTTGGAATCTTCGCAGATTCCTGCCCTGACCGCTGGGGCCGGATGCTGATGCGCCGCAGGGAAGCGATTCTTGCTTCCAGAGAAAGCAGAAAACCAAAGCAGCTGTCAGAAACAGACTTCCTGCTTGGCGTATATGACGAATCCCGGATGGGTGCTTTACGTTTTTCACTTCAGGCCGGGGGACCGTTTCTGTCCTGCGACAGCGACATGGTCACGCCGCCATGGGTGGCCTTACGGGATTTAGAGGCCGCTTCCCTTGCCTTTGAGCAGGATCATGATGCACTCAGTGACAGGTGGCTCAGGCTGTTACTGGCCCCGGGTTCCTCACTTGGGGGAGCCCGTCCCAAAGCCACAGTCCGCGCCGCAGACGGGTCTTTGTGGATTGCCAAATTTCCCTCCAGACATGACACGCAGAATACCGGTGCATGGGAACAGGCAGCTCATGAGCTTGCAAAAGCCTGTGGCCTGAATGTTCCGGAATCCAGACTGGAGCGTTATTCGAATGCC
>CAMOVR010000223.1 GCA_946627565.1 uncultured Clostridia bacterium | reverse complement strand
CGTGAAAAAGTGACATCCGGGATACGGGATCCATAACTCAGGGTCATTTAAGGAAGTGATGCGTATGGACGAAAAGATGAAATTCCACTCCGTGCGCCTGAACAAGGAACTGTGCAAGGGCTGTACCAACTGCCTGATGCACTGTCCCACAGAGGCGATCCGGGTGCGCAAGGGGCGTGCCCATATTCTGGATGAGCGCTGCATCGACTGCGGCGAATGCATCCGTATCTGTGACTACCATGCCAAGGTGGCTGACATAGACAGCATGGAGGTCATCAAGCGTTTCCGCTACAAGATCGCCCTGCCTGCACCCTCCCTCTACGGCCAGTTCAGGAATGTCCAGGATGTGGGTGTGATCCTGGCGGCTTTAAAGAAAATCGGGTTTGACGATGTGTTTGAGGTGGCCAGGGGCGCGGACATTGTGGCCCGGGCCATTGCGGAAAAAATGCGGCAGCCCATGCTGCCCCGGCCCCTGATTTCCTCTGCCTGCCCCACGGTGGTGCGCCTTATCCAGGTCCGTTTCCCGGACCTGATTCCCAATATTGTGGACGTGCGCCAGCCCATGGAGGTGGCGGCGGAGGTGGCCAGGAGCGAGTTCTCAAAAAAGTACGAGTGCAGACCGGAGGAGATCGGGATCTTCTTCATCACCCCCTGCCCGGCCAAGATGACCGCCATCCATTCGCCCCTGGGCCAGGAAAAGTCCAATGTGGACGGGGCCATTTCCATGATGGAAATCTACGGCCTGATCCGGCCCCTGATCAGCAAGATCCAGAAGGAAGAGAGGGTGGAAGGGTCCTCCACAGGCTATGGCATTGGATGGGCCACCTCCAGCGGGGAGATCAAGAGCATCTTCCAGGAAAATGCCCTGAACGTGGACGGTATCCAGAATGTGATCCGGGTGCTGGAGGAGATTGAGAACAACAAGCTCAGCGATCTGGATTTCTTTGAAGGCAATGCCTGCACCGGCGGCTGCGTGGGCGGGCCCCTTACGTATGAAAACAACTATGTGGCGAAAAACACGATCCGAAAGCTTGTGACAAACTGTCAGGCCAGGAACCCGGCAACGCCCCAGCAGAGCGTCCCGGTTTCCATGATGAATAAATACCCCATGACCATGGATGTTCCCCTGGAAGAAAATACGGCCATGTCGCTGGATGAAAACATCAAGGTGGCCATGGAAAAGCTGAACCGGATGAACGCCATCCTGGCCACCCTGCCCGGATACGACTGCGGCAGCTGCGGGTCGCCCACCTGCCGTGCCTTTGCCGAGGACATCGTGCTGGGGTATGCCAGTGAGATGGAATGCATCCATCTTCTCAGGGACAAGCTGCAGGCCATGGCGGAACAGATGGTGGAAGTTGCCCAGATCCGCAGGTAAACGGAAGAGCGGGCTATATGATTTCCGAAAGGACGAAAGATATGACAATCAAGGAACTGATCCCGCTGATTGAGGCGGAAAACAAGACGCCCGGGGCCGACCTGGACCGGGAGGTTCTGTGCGGTTATACCTGTGACCTGCTCAGCTGGGTCATGGGACACGGACAGGAGGGCATGGCCTGGGTGACGGTGCAGACCCATATGAACGTCATTGCCGTGGCTCTTCTGAGTGATATGGCCTGCGTGATCATGCCCGAGGAGATTGAGATGGAGCCGGAAAGCATCGCAAAGGCTGAAGCGGAAGGCATGTGCGTGCTGCAGACGGCCCTGAGCGGCTATGAGATCTGCGGCAGGATGCATGAGGCCGGAATCCCGGACAAGGACTGAGAAAACCTTGGGAAGGGGAGGCGGACACATTGGAGTATTTTGCGGACCTGCATATTCACAGCTGTCTGTCCCCCTGCGGGGACGATGACATGACGCCGGGGAATATCTGCGGCATGGCGAAAATCAAGGGACTGGATATCATTGCGGTGACGGACCATAACACCTGCAGGAACCTGCCGGCGGTGTCGGAGATCTGTGAGGCGTATGAGATCCTGCTGGTTCCCGGGATGGAGATCACCACAAAGGAGGAGGTCCATCTGCTGGGGTATTTCCCGGATGTTAAGACGGCGCTTTCCTTCAGTGACATGATCCGGACCCATCTTCCCAAAGCGAAAAACCGCCCGAAGTTTTTCGGCAACCAGCGGGTCATGAACAGCGATGACGAGCAGATAGATGAGGAGGAAGCGCTTCTCATGGGTGCTACGGACCTGTCCCTGTCAGAGGCTGCGGCCAGGGTGGTGGAATACGGCGGTGTGCCGGTGCCAGCCCATATCAACCGGGGCTCCCACGGGCTTCTGGTGAATCTGGGTCTGATGCCTGATTCACCGGCATTTCCCACCGTGGAGGTATGGCGGCATCTGCCCTGTGACCCGGGTGCCCTGATGGGGCGACATGTGCTGCATGCCTCGGATGCGCACTACCTGGGGGACATTCAGGAGAGGGAGCATGCCCTGAGGCTGGAGCATGCCGCCGTGTCGGACCTGCTGGACTGGATGCGTTCCAAAAAGAAGGAAGAAGGACAGGCGGAAGGGGCAGCTGTACAGGTGGGCTGAATCCTGAAACGGTCCCTGCCCCGTGCCGGTTTAAACCGTGCCGCAGAGGAACACGAAGGCACAGACAACAGGAAAGCGGTATGGATTGTGAAAATTTTGTCAATCCGGTATCGCTTTTTCATTTGCAACATGATATAATCATTTCCGTCTTGTGACCGGTGGTCACAGGATGGACTATCAAAGGAGGTTTTCCGATCATGCCGGACAACAAGGAGAAGTTCGAGCAGCTGAATCAGGTGATTCAGGAACTCAAGGATCAGCCCGGTGCGCTTATGCCGATCCTTCAGCGTGCCCAGGGAATCTTTGGATGCGTTTCCATGGACGTACAGAAGGCGATCGCAGAAGGCCTGGGCGTTACGCTGAGTGAAGTATACGGAGTTGCCACATTCTACTCCCAGTTCAAGCTCAAGCCTGCCGGCAAGTATGTCATCAGCGTGTGCCTGGGAACGGCCTGCTACGTAAAGGGATCCCAGAAGGTACTGGAGCGTCTCAGTGAGGAACTGAAGATTCCCGTGGGCGATACAACAGACGACGGCCTGTTCACACTGGCGGCCACCCGCTGCCTGGGTGCATGCGGTCTTGCCCCTGTCATGACGGTCAACGATGAAGTGTATGGCCGCCTGACGCCTGACGCGATTCCGGATATTCTTGCCAAATACAGGGAGTAATGCTGCATGCGAGACCTGTCCCTGCATCTGCTGGACCTGGCAGAAAACAGTGTCCGGGCCAAAGCAAGTCTTGTGGAAATCGACGTGTCCGTGAATGAGGAGAAATGGATTACCATGACGCTGAAGGATGACGGATGCGGCATGGACAAAGAACTCCTCGAACGTGTCATGAGCCCGTTTGGGACCACACGGACCACACGCAAGGTGGGCCTTGGCATTCCTCTCATGGCCCAGAACGCCCGTCTGACGGGCGGTGATGTTACACTGGAAAGCACCCCCGGTGTGGGTACGGTGCTGAAGGCTACCCTGGACGGGAAGAGCATTGACTGTCTTCCCATGGGTGATCTGGCCGGTACAGTGGTATCACTGGTGACGGCCAACCCGGATACCCCGGATTTTCTGCTGACCTGTTCCTCGCCAAAGGGGAGCATGTCCTTTGACACACGTGAAATACGGCAGGCACTGGGGGACGAAGTCTCACTGAACGAACCTGAAATCTCGATGTGGATGCTGGAATCCCTTCGGGAGGAGTTACAACCGATCTTTGGAGGTATGATCTTATGAAATCCATGGCTGAACTGGAAGCCATTCGTCAGCGTACGCTGCAGCGCATCAACCTGCGCCGTGAAGACGAGGACAAGAATGTGCGCGTTGTGGTGGGCATGGCCACCTGCGGTATTGCCGCCGGCGCCCGTCCTGTCATGATGAAGTTTATGGATGAAATCAACACCCGCGGCCTGAGCCAAGTGACGGTCAGCCAGACCGGCTGCATCGGCATGTGCCGTCTTGAGCCCATGGTGGATGTCTATATGCCCGGCAAGGAAAAGGTCACCTATGTGCACATGACCCCTGAAAAGGTTGGACGCGTGGTGGCTGAGCACATTGTGAACGGCCGTCCCGTGACGGAATATACCATCGGCGCTGCCGAGGATAAATAAGCGGTCGATCGAGGAGGAGTAGCCCATGGAAATCTATCGCGCGCATGTGCTCTGCTGCGGCGGCACCGGCTGTACATCGTCCGGATCGGCGCAGATCATTGAGCGTTTTGAACAGAAGATCAAGGAGAACGGCCTGGACAAGGAAGTCAAGGTCATCCGCACCGGATGCTTCGGTCTGTGCGAAGCCGGCCCGGTGGTTATCATCTATCCTGAAGGAACCTTCTATTCCCGCGTCAAGGTGGACGATGTGGACGAGATCGTTTCCGAGCATCTGCTCAAGGGCCGTCCTGTGCAGCATCTGGTGTACAAGGACCATGCCACCATGGAGCAGGACGCCAGCAAGTCCCTGGACGAGATTGAGTTCTACAAGCATCAGAAGAGAATCGCCCTGCGCAACTGCGGCGTCATCGATCCTGAGAATATCGACGAATACCTGGCATTTGACGGCTACAAGGCTCTGGAAAAGGCCCTGACCACCATGACCCAGGAAGAAGTCATTGAGGAAATCCTCAAGTCCGGTCTGCGTGGACGCGGCGGCGGCGGTTTCCCCACCGGCCTTAAGTGGAAGTTTGCCCATGCGTCACCCGGCCCTGTCAAGTACGTGGCCTGCAACGCTGACGAAGGCGACCCCGGCGCATTCATGGACCGTTCCGTGCTGGAAGGCGACCCCCACAGCGTGCTGGAAGCCATGGCCATCGCCGGCTATGCCATCGGTGCAAACGAAGGCTACATCTATGTCCGTGCTGAATATCCCATCGCTGTCAAGCGTCTTGAGATCGCCATCAAACAGGCCCGTGACTACGGCCTGCTGGGCGAACACATCTTTGGCACCGACTTCAATTTCGATATCAAGATCCGCCTTGGCGCCGGCGCATTCGTGTGCGGCGAGGAAACCGCTCTGATGCGGTCCATCGAAGGCAAGAGGGGCGAGCCCATTCCGCGTCCTCCGTTCCCTGCTGTCAAGGGTCTGTTTGAAAAGCCCACCATGCTCAACAACGTGGAGACCTACGCCAACGTGGCGCAGATCATCCTCAAGGGTGCTGACTGGTTCTCCAGCATGGGCACCGAGAAGAGCAAGGGCACCAAGGTCTTCGCTCTGGGCGGCAAGATCAACAACACCGGTCTGGTGGAAGTGCCCATGGGCACCACCCTGCGCACCATTATCTATGAAATCGGCGGCGGCATCCCCAACGGCAAGAAGTTCAAGGCCGTGCAGACCGGCGGTC
>CAMOVR010000222.1 GCA_946627565.1 uncultured Clostridia bacterium | reverse complement strand
ATCGTAGGAAAAGTTGTCTTTCTCTGAGAATACCGGTTCTTCATTCATGCCAGTCTGAAGAAGGAGTCGTAGGAAAAGTGTCATTTGGATCAATGCCTACTGCCATATTTCCTTTATATTCCATCGTTTTTCATGAATAATATGGTCGGAATGCCCGTCGTAGGAAAAGTTTCAGTTCATGCGATCCGGGACTGCTTCCATATGGATACGCCCGAAACAGACGCAGGGACCTGTCTAGCTTTGCGGGCCTGGTTTTCGTAGAAAAAGTGTTATTTGGTTCATCTACTGCTGTTCTCTTTTCTATATATTCCTTTGTTTTTTCGTATTTTGCCAGAGATATGGCCATCGTAGAAAAAGTTCCCTTTATGGCAGCATATGGATATTCTGAAGATCTTGGAAGGAATCTGAATGACGCGGCAGATCAGGTCTTCGTAGAAAAAGTGTCATTTGGTGCGGAAACGGGTAACAGGACATGCCGATACTTTCGTAGAAAAAGTTGCAGATCAGCCCTGTAAGGCATATGATACAGCAAGCTCCTGTCCGAAATGTACACATGTCCCAGAACCCTCTGTTCCCTTACAGGTTTTCCGGATGGATCGGAGCTGCGGCTGCAGGTACCTCGCCATTCCCCCATGGCTTCGTAGAAAAAGTTTCAGTTGCGGCTGCGGAGGGATGTCCTTTTCGTAGGAAAAGTTGCACTTGGGCTTCTGATACAGGCTTCTTCCGGCCTTCGTAGAAAAAGTTTCAGTTGGAGGATAGATACAGAGCGCGGAGAGGGAGATCTGCCGAAACGAACATGTCAATATCAGACAAAATTATCGTAGGAAATGTTTTATTTGCCTGGAATTCTGAAAAAAATACAGGAAAATTCAAAAAAATTTTTCGGGATGCAATATATCAATATCAGACAAATTCCTCGTAGAAAAAGTTTCAGTTCAGATCCCTGCAGAAACCTCTCCGGGAAGTTTGCCGGGGTATATAAAACAACACTTTCCGCTGCCGGTTTTCGGACCGCTGTGGAGGGCAGGGCCTTCGTAGGAAAAGTTTCACTTGGGAAAAATCCATCTCCGGACACATCTCCTGAGGTACTTGCATAAATTTCTGTGGTTGTGTAACATCTCAGTGTTGGATGACGGAGCGTCTGAAAACAGGCTCATAAGGCAGATCTGATTCACATGCATTTCAGCATGGTATGAATGTCAGTCTGTTGAGGAAAGAGGTTGAGCTATATGGGACTGCCTGCTCCTAGTATCCGGTTTCAGCAGGAACAGTATGTTGTCAAGTCCAATGAAATCATCCGGACCAAGAAACAGCATCTGACCCTGCAGCAGACACGGATTCTGTATTTTTCCATTTCGAAGATCCGGCCCAACGATGACTCGGATCACGTTTACAAGACCAGTGTCAACGAGATCTGTACGGTCTGCGGCCTGGATAATGTGAACGGATATTACTACAACAGCATAAAGGATGACTTTCTGCGGCTGACCAGCACCGAATGGTTGAAAATCGGAAACGGTCAGATCCGTACCATCGCATGGCTGAAGAACGTCATCATCAATGAAAAGAGCGGTGAGATCTCCTTCCAGTTCGATGACTTTGTTCAGGATCATCTCTTTGACCTCCGCTCTGACTATACCCAGTATCAGCTGCAGGAAGTGCTGGTTTTCCAGTCCAAGTATGCTGTACGTCTCTATGAGTTCCTGAAGAGTTATCTCTGGGGCAATGAGGGCAAGCATTACAAGGACATGGAAGAGGTGATCTTCAGCTTTGACGTGGAACACCTTAAGGGTGTGATGGATGCCACGGTCTATGAGAAATTCACCGCTTTCAGGACCCGCGCCCTGGAAAAAGCCGTGGCGGAGATTAACCGTGCCAGCACGGACATGAGTATTGTCAGTGTCTCCTACGGCAAGACGGGAAAGAAGACCACGGATGTGACACTTGTTGTTCAGAAGAAGTTCGGCGAACAGCTCCGTCAGTCTCAGGAAGAAGCGGAAAAGATTCTGAACAGATATATCTGATTACACAGCGGAGCGCTGCGGGCTGCGTTCTTACAGACACACATGAAAAGGCAGGAGCATTCCTCCTGCCTTTTCATGTGTTTATCAGCTGCAGGCACTGCTTCTGTCATGGAGCTACTCCGTGATCTTCCCGGGCATGACGTCTGCATCGATGGGTTTGGAAATGCCGGCCACGAACTGAAAACGCCTCTGACAATCATTGATGCAGACGCAGAACTTCTTGAAATGGATGTACCCGGGAACGAGTGGCTCACAGATATCAGGTGCCAGACCAGGCGGCTTTCTGATCTGACCCATGACCTGATTTTCCTTTCCAGAATGGAGGAGCAGATATCATCCCGCAGGATCGAATTCCCTCTGTCGGATGCTGTATCCGAGTGCGCCGCTTCGTTTCAGGCGGTGGCAAAAACGCAGGATAAGACTTTCATCACCAGCATAGAGCCCATGATCTCCTTTGTGGGGGATGAAAACGGCATACTCCGTCTTCTGTCCATCCTGCTGGATAACGCCATCAAATATTCCAGTGACGGAGGCACCATTTCCCTGAGCCTGGCCTGTCAGGGGAAAAAGGTCAGAATGACGGTGGAAAACAGCCTGGACGGAATGGTCCCGGGGACACTGGAAAACATGTTCGAACGGTTTTACAGGGGGGATGTATCCAGGAGCAGACAGGAAGGGCACGGAATCGGTCTGGCCATTGCGAAGGCTGTTGTGGAAGCGCACAGAGGGAAAATCAGCGCGGCGGTGAAGGAAGGGAAAACCATGACGGTCTCCGTGATTCTTCCGCTGCAGGCATAGCAGGACATCACAAAAAGCAGTCCGCTCTGGCGGCAGGTTATCTGCTGTCAGATGGGACTGCTTTTCTGTGGCTCTCTTACAGGCACTGCTATGCGGACAAAACAGCGCAGGACATGTCAGGGAAGCTTTTTGCCGGAAGCCCTGTAAAGCTCATACCATGTATCATGGGAAATGGTGACATCCGCTGCCCGGGCGATTTCCGCCATGCGTTCCGGACGCACGGACCCGATGATGGGCTGCATGCAGGCGGGATGGCGCAGGATCCAGGCAATGGCAAGGCCTGTGGGGGTGATGCCGTATTCCCCGGCATACTTTTCAAGGGCCTGGTTCAGTTCCGGGAACTTCTCACTCCCGATGAAGGGGCCTTCGAAGAAGCCATACTGCAGGGGGGACCAGGGCTGGATGGTGATGCCTTTGAGTCGGCAGTATTCCAGAACCATGCCGTCCCGGTTGACAGCCCCGGCGTTTTCCATGTTCACATTGATGCCCGCGTCGATCATGGTGGTGTTGGTTATGCTGAACTGTAGCTGGTTGATGACCAGGGGCAGGTCCGGCATGGCTTTCTGAAGAAGTTCGATCTGCAGGGGGTGATGGTTGGAAACGCCGAAATGACGGACTTTGCCGGCTTTGTACAGCTCTTCAAAGGCGCCGGCTACCTCCTCCGGCTCCATGAGGGTATCCGGACGGTGCAAAAGAAGGAAATCAATGGTTTCCACCCCAAGCCGCTTCAGGCTGCCCTCCACGGAGGAGAGAATGTGCTGACGGCTGAAATCATAGGAACCGGGCCGGATGCCGCATTTGGTCTGAATGAGCATGCGGCTGCGCAGGCCGGGGCAGCGCCTGAGGAGATCGCCAAAACGGCTCTCGCATGCGCCGTTGCCGCCATAGATGTCTGCATGGTCAAAGAAGTTGATGCCGTTTTCCAGGTCCTCATTCACCAGACGTTCCAGATCGCTGTCGGAAAGACCGGAGATACGCATACAGCCCTGGGCGATCCGGGAGACCTGATCCCCCGCCAGATTCATGGCCTTCATGAGTTTGCCTCCTTATGCTTTCTTAATGCTCTTTTGGATTTCTTTATGCTTCCAGACTTGTGCAGTCCTTGAGCAGGTCGATGATGGGCAGGTGCTGCGGGCAGACAGATTCACACTGTCCGCAGGCAATGCAGTCGCTGGCCTTCCCCTTTCCCAGGGTGACGATGCCGTATTCCCTCTTGGTGCGGAATTCCACACTGCCCTTGCGGCGGTTGATGACGTTGAAGATCTCCGGGATGGCCACGTTCATGGGACAGCCTCCGGTACAGTAGTGGCAGGCAGTACAGGGAATCGATTTGTCTGCGTTCAGGGCTTCCTGGGCCTTATGAATGAAGGCCATCTCCTCCTCTGTGAGGGAATGGAAGCCTTTCAGTGTTTCCAGATTGTCCTTCATCTGTTCAAGGCTGCTCATGCCGCTGAGCACGCTCAGTACATTATCCAGACCGGCTGCGTAGCGCAGTGCCCAGCCGGCACAGGAATAGGGATAGCCGCTGTCGGTAAAGATTTCCTTCACTTCCGGAATGGGATCCGCCAGGACGCCGCCCTTCACCGGTTCCATGATGACCACGGGCTTGCCGTGGGCTTTGCAGATTTCCCAGTTCTGCCGGGAAGCCACGCCGGGATTGTCCCAGTCGGCATAGTTGATCTGAAGCTGGACAAGTTCCGCATCCGGATAGCGGGTCAGCAGTTTTTCCAGCAGGCCGGGATCCCCGTGGAAGGAGAAGCCCCAGTGCCGGATGAGTCCCTTTTCCTTCTGCTCCCGCACAAAGTCCCAGAGATGATAGTCTTCATACTTGCTCTCGTTGGAGCGCTGCAGGCAGTGAAGGAGATAGTAATCGAAATAAGAGACGCCGGTTCTTTCCATGCTGGTGTAGAATTCCTGCTTGGCACTTTTTTCATCGCTGCAGGCCATGCCGGCATGGAGCTTGGTGGCAATGGTATAGCGGTCCCTGGGATAACGGTCCACCACGGCAGCCTTGAAGGCTTCCTCGCTGTGGCCTCCGTCATATACGTAGGCCGTGTCAAAATAGGTACCGCCGGCTTCAAGGAACAGGTCCGTCATGTCGCAGACCTGGGGAATGTCGATGCTGCCGTCTGAAAGCTTGGGCAGACGCATCAGGCCGAAGCCAAGAGGAAACGTGCGGCTTTTGGACAGATCGATCATGGGGATACCTCCTGGGAAACTTGATGATTCAGTTCATATCATGGAATCAGCATTCTGTCAAATAGATGGATCTTACGCGGCAGAAGAAAACCCCGGCACAGGTGTGCCGGGGAATCATTACTGGTCTTCTCCTGTGAAGTGATCCGTGGAATCACTGACGACAGGCGCTTTTCCGGTGTTTTCCGGATGATAGGTTTTTACGATGGCCTCCACCCGCTCGCGGATGTCCTGCTTGTTGCTGTAGGCAGCGCTCATGAGGGAATCCAGGCTTCTTAAGAATTCATCCGTGTCAAAGGGAATGGGACAGCCCACATGGATCAGGTCATTTTCCGTCTTCTTCAGACCTTCCTCCGCCATGAGCTTTTCTT
>CAMOVR010000221.1 GCA_946627565.1 uncultured Clostridia bacterium | reverse complement strand
GAGACTTAATGCAGGGTCACTCGGGATACCCCTGCATTTCGGAATGAAATTTTCGGGCGTAAAAATACCCTAAAATAGTTCTTGCAGGATTTATGGGTTGGTGTTATAATCCTCCCCGTGCCTGAAAAACCTGACCGATCAGGTGGCACAGCTGCAGTTATGTAGCTTCAGATCATTTCCTGATATTCAGGAATACCCTGCTGTAAAGACAGGGCGTCTCCAGACTCGCAGACGTAAAACGCGGGAAACTCCCCCGGGGAAGCACCCGGGAAACCATACGGGGCATTAGCACAGTTGGTAGCGCGCGACATTCGCATTGTCGAGGTCAGGGGTTCGACTCCCCTATGCTCCACCACCCAACCTCGGAGGCTGAAAAGCTTCCGAGGGTTTTCTCATGGCTTAACGAATTTGTCTGCGATTCACGTCCTGTTCAGCAAGAAGCGCCCTGCTGCACACTCCCGACATGTAAAGGAAGTGCAGCAGGGCGTTATCATATGATTCTTATCATTTTCAGCCGTTTCCGTCCCATAGATCACTGTCTTGGATCTGCCCAAAACTGTTGCTCATGTAATCCCAGAAAAACCATAGATCTTCATGGATACCGATCAGAATATGAGATGGAATTCGTTCGCCGGGCAGTATCTGCGTGTGCGTGTTTCCTTCTGCTGTAAGCCAGGTCACTGCGGTAGTCAGATGAAGCGTGTCCTTGTAAGGAACAGCAAGCTTCACATTCTTCATATCACTACCGAAAGCAAGATATTTCGTCATCATGTAGCCTGTCATGGGACCAATCTGAACTTTCGTCCATTCCTGGCCCCTTTTCAGCACTTTTACTGGGGCCCCATTATAGAATTTGCCCAAGGAACGACTTCCTTTTTCAGCCTTCTCCCGCAAATGCAGACGGTCTTCAGGATTGCTGCTATTGGGTGTTGCCCAACTGCCGAGATCCAATTGTCCTTGCGCTTCCGCCGCAGTCAGCGGAATGCTGTTCCAGTCTATGGCGGTGATGTCGCTCCATGGGTGTTCTCCATAGCAACTGTATTCACTCCACACTGGATTCCCGTCCAGAGAAATCCAGTTTTGCCCCATGAAATAGAGTTCTCCCGGGGAGGAGATCATGGAACTGACTCCCCAGATTCCGTCAGCAAATCGTTGTACAGAGGGACCTCCATAAATGGTGGGGAAATACAGATTACTTGTGAAGTTTTCGACTCCCATAGTTGTACCGGCAGGCAAGGGGCTGCTTTCAACAAATTGCCAGCCTGTATCTTCTGCAAAGCTGCCACACAGCAGCACGCGGCTTCCGTTGGGCTTATCAGCAATGAATTGCAAGGTGTCCCGGTTGATCAGTCCATCCACGTAGGCATCATCCGCAAAGAAGGTACCGGTCTTCATCCTGTCAAACAACCGTTTCCTGACGATGTCAGAAGAATCTCCTAGATCCCTGTCCATATATCCGGTGCAGTACACGGGGCAAGTAAAGGGGCTCCAGTTCGCCAGATCCAGTTCATCCTCCGTCAGCACATCCGGAAGCGGAGGGGTGGTTTCCCGCGAGAGTATATTCTCGTTTTCATCTTCCAACAGGTAATTAGTGCTGATTTCATCATCCAACATATTCAGCAGAATTTCCTCGATGATAGGGATATCCCTTTCAGAAGGGCCCTGACCTGTATATCGAATGCCACCCAACAGCCAGCGATTATGAACATAATAGAAATCATATGTGGTGGTCTCTTTGCCATCGGCAACCGTAAGGTACAGAAGATCCTCGGTATCCATGTGAACGGTATACCCGGAGGACAGTACTGCATCTGTATTCTCTATCAGATGCTCTCCTTTACGCACCACCAATAGTCCCTTATCTCCCTGATACAGAACCGCTGCTGCGGCGTCTCCCCACTGGGTCACGCTTTCCGCAGACCATCCTTTGTTCACATATCGTTCATTCATGAATTGTTCGAAATCCTCCGCTTCATTTGCTGCAAGCGCGGTCGGAACAATCAGGAGCATCCATGCGATAAAAAACGGCAACCAGATTCTTCGAACCATGTTACGATTACCTCTTCTACTTATCTGTAAGGCACTGTATTCTGGCAATGAGTCGTTTATCCATTATCTGATTCAGCCAGCCATGCCATGCCGGACTTGTCCTCTACGATGACAGTATAACCGTAGTCTCTTCCGGAATCAAAGCGTACGCTCCATTGCCCGGATGCTGCATCATAGCTGCAGGAAATGCGACAGCTCTTCAAGGTATCTGCCGTCACAGCTTTGCCTTCAGCGATCGGCCCCGTTGCAAGAAGTGCGGATTGCGACAGACTTCTGACCTGTTCCTCTGTTAACGAAGTCAAATTATCAGAACGAATGAAGCCACGGATGGATTGTGTGCCAGTGTTGTATTCTACGTAAGTCCAGCTGCCCATCGTCGCCAGCCATCTCACCTCCGCATCTGCTGAGATATTCGCGATGGCAGTCATAGAAAACAGCGGATCATCTGTGATGGTACATTGAACAGCAGTACGCGCTTTGTGGTTTCCAAAGCTCAGATCACTGACGCTTGTTTTCTTAGGCAGCGCGTCTTCACGGATCCAGCCAATTCTCATATGGTCGCTGGTAATATCGTACTGGATCATAATCCAGCCATTTTCTTTTCCGAAAACCTGAATCCAGTCATTGGTGGAAACAGAGGCTTTTCCATTGCCGCCGCGGAGATAGTTTTCACCGGGGCCGGAATAGACAGCATACTTTTTGTTGGACGAAAACTTGATTCTTTCCGCTGTCAATGTACCTCCGGGGATCGCTGGCGGGTCGGAGAAGGTTGCTTTTGCTTCCTTATATGATTTGGGGAGGGAGCTGAACGATGTGTTCAGCCCAAAGCTTGTATACAGATTCACATCGCCGAGCTTCTTATCCGCATCCCAATCATAGAATACGATCTTCCCATTTCTGATATATGCTTCTGTTGTTGTCGCTTTGCTCCGGTCAAACCAAGATACCACCTGGAACTGGCAGTTTATCACATGAACATTGATTCCCTGCATCCAGTATTCTTCATGATTCGGATCAATGCGATAAATCAGGAAGCCCTGGTCATCCTTATACAGACTGATATCTGTTCCCGTTCGGTCAGAAGCATTATGCCTCCGAAAAGCCACGATCCCTTTTCCCTGAGGTGCCAGGCTGTCATAGCGTGCTTTCAGTTTCCAGCCTTGATCCGCGTTTTCATCCGACTGATCGTTCGTAAAGTGGTAGACCTCATGATGTATTCCATCTTTGCTGATCAGGACAAACGTATGATCCAAATAAACTCCCTTCGGTGATTCAGTCCAGCTAAAACGGATATAATCCTCCGCGCAGTTTTCCAATCCCTGATCTGCAAGAATCTGCACGATTCGAGGAGAGAGCCCCTGAAGGGAACCATCCTCCGCCAACGTCGCACAAGCCATGAACAACACGGCTGTAAGAACCAACAGAAAACCACAGAACTTTCTCATGATCCGATTCCTCCACATTTTATCATTGGTTCAGGCCTTTTACGATGACAGTCAGACATCATTTTTGCCCTGTCAACACAATATGACGTTCCTGAGGAGGCAGGTGTTACAGTGCACGCGTAATTTTTATTCGGCACTTTTCAGACGAACCGCAGCTGCAGGAACAAAACCGCGTACAGGCTGGTCTCCTCCGTACCATTCCAGATATACCCAGTCATCCAATGTTGCCAGCCACTTGGCCTCCGTGCTGGCCGGAAGTATATGCAGCGGCGTTTTCTCTCCAAAGGGATCATCTGTCAGATCTGTCTCATGTGTGATAACAGCAGGAAGATAGCTAAATTCCAAAGCCGTTACAGATGCATGCGTCGGTAACGCAGCCGCATCAATATATCCGACTCGGCGCTGCGTAGATGTAATGGCGTATTGAATCATGGCGAACCCGTTTTCCACGCCGAAGACTTCAATCCAGTCATTGGTTGAAACAACTGCTTTATTATGATTTGCCCGTTCATAACGTTCTCCCGGGCCAGTATATACAGCATATCTCATACCCTCTGGAAAACTAACCAGATGTGCTTTCAGCTCTGGTATATGGGGTGTGGGTTCTACAGTCTGCACTGCAGGCGTCGCTGTTTCCGTCTGCAGTGGTTCATTCGTGTAAGCGGACACCACAGTGCTGACAGGCGCTGTTGCTGGCGTTATGATATCCGGAGCAGGCCGGTTCACTCCCCAAACGATTAGAAGGACAGCTGCGGCAACTGCTGCTATTCCAGATACCCATTTCACGATGGAAACCTTTTGTTTCCGAATTAGGCGGAGGGCGGTATCGTGATGGTGTTTGTACAGAGCTTCCGATTTTCTCCGTTCTTCGTAAGTCAGGCTCTTCTCCAGCTGCTCCGTTTGCTCCATCGCAACGCTGGAAAAAGCTTCTTTCCATTTATCTTCCTGCTTCATAATCCCGCCTCCCTTCTTTCCAGCAGCTTGATCAGATGCTTTCTTGCCCGGCTCGTCCGCACCCGGGCTGTCGCCGGCAGGATTCCAAGCTCTTTGCTGATTTCCGCATCGCTCATCTCCCGAAAAAATCTCATCATCAAAATGTCTCGGTCGTTCTCGCTCAGCTGATAGATTGCCTCCTTGATTTCTTCCACACCGGCGGCTTCCAGCACATGATCCTCTACGCGGCTATTCGAGGGGATTAATTCCAGAAATTCATCCTCCAACACTGTCTCGCGGCTGTGCCGACGATAAAGGTTGATCGCCATGTGCCTGACAGTAATGACGGCATACGCCTTGCGTTTGTTACAATCCATATTCCTCAGGAGAGATATTTTTTTGATGAGGGCTTCAATTGCATCGCTTACTGCGTCCTCAGCAGCATAGCTGTTATTCAGAACCCTGAGCGCCTGCGCGTACATCAAATGATGATATCGAAGATAAAGCTCCTCCATAAGGGCCCTGTCGTCATTGTTCTCAATCGTTGTCAGTATCAACGGGAGCATTTGTTTTTACCTCCTGCATTATGCAGGGCATTCAGGATTTCCTGCAGATCCTCTGCAGAAAGGTGACCGTTGTCTACCAGTTGATTGACCAGCAAAGAAGCCTTCCCCCTGAATACATGGTTCAGAAGCTTATGGGTTTCCTCCGCGGATGCTTCCTCTCGGGTAATCAGCGGAGTATACTTCTTCGCCCGTCCGGAATCATCCATGCTGACAGCGCCTTTATCGGTCATTCGCTTTAGCAAAGTAATGACTGTCTGGCGTGTCCAGCCTGTAGCCGGTTCCAGCGTTGCCGTTATCTCACCCATAGTCTGTGGAGCATGATCCCACAGGCATTCTATGATCTTCCATTCCGCTTCCGTTATCTGTATAGCCATCAGCCATCACCCCTGATTCAAAGTCGACGCATGTCTACATTAGACAGTATCACGACTTTGTAAT
>CAMOVR010000220.1 GCA_946627565.1 uncultured Clostridia bacterium | reverse complement strand
AAATACAGTTTTTTTATCTATATGCTGTTAATATAGAAATGACTTTCACAACCTGCACACTGCGAATACATATGATGTGTGAGTCACTTGATATCCGTCTGATGCAAGATATGATATGGACATTTCTTGGTAGAGAAGTTACGGTTATGAGTCGTTTCTCTACGGGTGATCCTCCAGACCTGCTTGACCGATTAAGATCTTAAAATACATATGAAGAGCAGCCCCAGCCGGAAAGATTATTCCGGCCGGGGCTGTTTCTCTGCATGTTCACGGCATGCTGCCTGCGTTATTCTTCCGTCTCACCGGGCCAGGCACTGGCAAAATAGACGATGTCCGTCACCGGACGTACCCGGTAGGTTTCCGAGGCCAGCTTGTTTACCAGACGCCCCATGAAGGCCAGCTGGGAGGAATTGCCCCCGTCAAGGAGATAGGCGCATTCCACATGGCCGGCCAGTTCCTGGACCAGGCTTGCCATCTCCTCCAGGGAGCAGCCCAGTTCCCGGACGGTGACCACCATGTACTCCAGGTGCCCTGTCTGCACCAGACAGGTGCGGGCACCCCGGTCAGGGGCATCCGCATAGGCGGGGTCAGCTTCCCTGTGGATCACCACCTGGTCGTCAACAATGAGGGCAGGCCCGAAGGAGAAGGCGTTGATGACCTTTTTCCCCTCCCACTGGGTCTTGTCCATGGCCTTCTGGTCCTCATCGTAGAAGATGATGTGGAAATCCCCGTCCTCATCGATCAGGAGAAGGTCCAGTTTCCTTTCAATCTTATCCCGGTACACGGTTCCCTGGCGGAGCACATACCCGTCGGGATGGGCACCCACAAAGTCCCCGTTGATGGCCAGCACCGCATTGACATCCTTCCCGATCAGGTCCACCCGGTCCATGATCTGGACGTTAAAGCCCTTGCAGGAGGCCGTCCGGAGCTGGGAGGCATGGGCGATGCGGATCTTGGCGTAATGCACCATGCAGTTATACGGCGTATCCCCGTTGTAGATGCGGAAGCGCTCAATGTGCAGTGTGGGATCGTCATAGACCATGTTGTTCTCGGCAAAGGTATCCACAAAGGGCATGCCGCCGCTTTCGTCAATGGGCAGGGTATACACGCCCTCCACCAGCTGGGGTGTGCTTTGTGCAGCAGGGGTTTTGGGCTGCGCCCGGATGACGGTCACCTCCCCGGAGGATACCCGGGGAAGAAACAGCAGGCAGAGCAGGAGAAGAAGGACGGGTTGTAGCCGGTAATGCAAAACATGACCTCCTATCATACAGCAATTTGGATCTGCAAACAGAAATACGGGCCCTCAGTCCGGAAAACCGGAAGGTTTTCGGAGACATGGGGCGAAAAAAGATGATTCTTGAAGTCAGTATAGAGCACAGGCGCCTGTTTTGCAAATGCCTTCCATAAGGCCGGGCTGCTTCAAGATGGACAGGCAGGGAAAAAACGGGTACAATGCATGTGATCAGAAAGAAACAAGGAGTTTAAGCATGCAGAAAACCCGCGCTTTTTCCTGCTCCGGCATTTGTACTGTTTTTCTGCTTTTCTTCTCCCTTCTGCTGCCCCTTGCGCTTCCCGTCTGCGGTGAGGCTGCCTTTTTCCAGGTGCATCAGATCAACATCGGATGCGGGGACGCATACATGCTCCTGTCCGGTGACACCGTGATCCTGGTGGACTGCGGGCTGGACACGGATGCCACAAACGACAATACGCCGCTGTTTACCTACCTTTCGGCCTCCGGCATTGATCATGTGGACGCCCACATTGTGACCCACTACCACAACGATCACTGCTTTAATATCAATTATATCAACGAAACCTACGGCACAGAGGACAGCATTGTCTACGGCCCATCCCCGGAGCTGTGCAAGGATTATGTGCCCCTGAAAAACGGGTCATACCGGCAGATGCGGGACGGGGACCATCTTGAGATCGGGCCCTTTGTCATTGACTGTGTTGGTCCTGCCGACGGCAATACCCTGGGCAACACCAACTATGATTCCCTGAATTTTTTTGTCACCTGCGGGAGCCGGCGCTTCTTCTTTACCGGGGACTGGGTGGACTGGCTCATCAAGGACCGGCACCCGGACCTGTTTGTGAAGGTGGATGTGCTGTCCTTCCCCCATCACGGCCTGCAGAGATGGTGCATCCAGAAATCCTCCATGAAGCTGCTGAACCCGGACATCATCCTGGTGCCGGGCAGGAACCGCCAGACGGTGCGGCAATACTGCAGGGAGTGCGACGTGAACGATGAGGTGCAGATCTACAGCGTTCTGGACGGCAACATTGTGGTGCTGACCAACGGTGACGCGCTTGAGCTGGTAACATGTGTGGCCCCCGGGGAATACACCTACGGGATGGCCGTGCCGGAGACCATGCGGACCGGGGAGGAGGAAGAAGAGGAAAGCCTCCCGGGAGATGTCTTTCAGATTCACTTTCAATGACAGATTTGGGTTAGGGGTGTCCTTATGCGGCGTTTCATATGCCTGCTTCTTTCCATATGCTTTTGCCTGACGGCGCTGTCTGCATTCGCACTTGAGGAAAACCCGGTGCTGGACGAGGACCTGGGAAAAATCTTCAAGAACTTCAAGACAGTGGGGGCCGTGCTGGTGGTGGCAAAGGGCGATGAGATCATCTACCAGCGCAATTACGGCTATTCCTATCTGCTGAAAAAGGTCCGGACGGATGAAAAGACCCACTTCAGGGTGGCCTCCGTCACCAAGATGCTTTCCGCCATCCGGGTTATGCAGCTGGTGGAAGAGGGCCTGCTGGACCTGGATGAGGATATCTCCACCTATCTGGGGTACACGGTGCGAAACCCCTACTACCCCAAAAGCCGGGTGACGCTGCGCAACCTCATGAGCCACACCTCATCCCTGTCTGTGGGCGGCGGCTACTCCAACAAGCGAAACCCGCTGCGCAAGCTGATTTCCACGGACCGGAAGCAGCTGGGCAACTTCCATGACGAAGCCCCCGGCACCGAATACCGGTATTCCAACTTCGGGGCGGGCATCATGGGCAGCCTGATGGAGGCTGTCACCGGGGAAAACCTGAACGATACGGTATACGAACATGTCTTTAAGCCCCTGGACATTGACGCGGCATACCATCCGGCCCTGCTGAAGGACACCGAGAGCGTTTCCTACATCTACGCCCGGGGCGGGACAAAGCTCATGTCCTCCCGCAAGGCGGTTCTGGAGGAGGACTGGGACCCGTCGGTGAACCCGGAGATGCACTACCGCCTTACGGTGGGGGCTATCTGGATTACGGGGCGGGACCTGTGCCGCATCGGCATGCTGCTGAGAAACGGCGGTGAGCTGGACGGGGTAAGGCTCCTGGAGGAAGAGACGGTTCAGGCCATGATGGCCAGCCAGGAAGGCAAGGGAAATGTCACCATTGACAGCCCCTACGGCCTGTGCATCAACCGCATCGACAACCTGCTGGAGGACCGGATGATCTACGGCCATCAGGGGATGAGCGGGGACATCTGCTCCAACCTGTACTGGGATCCGGAGTCCTCTCTGGTCTTTGCCCTCATCACCAACGGGTGCAACAACACCATGGATGACAGAATCTGCACCATTTCCCGGAGGCTTTTTGAAAGGATCTGGGAAGAGTACGGCGAGTAGAGCCGGGGAGGAAGTTGCTTGCTGAAATATCCCTGTCTGATTTTGGACCACGATGACACGGTGGTGGATTCCACCAGAACGGTGCATTATCCATGCTTTGTGGAATATGTGAGCCGCTATTTTCCGTCCTATTCCTGCACGCTGGAAGAATACTTCACCTACAACTTTGATCCCGGCGTGGTGCCTTTTTTCCGGGACATTGTGGGCATGAGCGAAGAAGAGATGCTGCACGAGCAGAACTACTGGAATGAGTATGCCAGGCGGCACGTGCCCCATGCGTACCCGGGCATAAAGGAAATCCTGGAAAAACAGAAAAGGGAAGGGGGGAAGATCTGTGTCGTCTCCCATTCCTACCGGGAAAACATCCTGAGGGACTACCGGGAGAACAATCTGCCTGAACCGGACATGGTCTTTGGCTGGGAGTGCCCGCCGCCTCAGCGCAAACCCAGTCCCTGGCCTGTTGAGCAGATCCGGAAGGCATACGGTTTTCAGCCGGAGGAGATGCTGGTGCTGGATGACTTAAAGCCCGGCTATGACATGGCCAGGGCGGCCGGAGTGCCCTTTGCGGCGGCAGGATGGGCAAACAGCATTGAAAAGATCCGCAGCTTTATGAAACAGAACTGCGACATGTATTTTTCCACGGTGCAGGAGCTTTCTGATTACCTGAAATGACAGATGCCTGACATGAAGAAAGGGAAGGGACTATGGCTAAGAAGATCACCAGGATCGTACTCACAGGCGGCCCTGCGGGGGGCAAGACCACCCTGATCAGCCGTATCATGCATGAGTTCAAACAGGAAAACGGATGGCGGGTCATCACCATCCCTGAGACCGCCACGGAGCTGATCTCCGGCTTTGGCATCAAGCCCTTCGGCGGATGCCTGAGCATGCTGGCCTTCCAGGATTTTGTCATCGCAGACCAGCTCCACAAGGAAAAGCTGGCGCTGGATGCGGCACAGCTGGTGCCGGAGGAGAACATCCTCATCATCTATGACCGGGCCATACTGGATGACAAAGCCTATATCTCAGATGAGGAGTTCCGGGAAGTTCTGGCCCGCTTTGACGGCAGGACGGAGGAACAGGTGCTGGCAGGCTATGACGCGGTCCTGCACCTGGTTACCTGTGCCAAGGGCGCGGAATATGCCTACAACCTTGGCAATGAAGCCAGGACGGAATCCCTGGAGTATGCCCGGGAGATGGACGACAGAACCCTCAGGGCCTGGAGCGGGCATCCGAACCGGCATCTCATTGACAACTCATCGGATTTTGAGCAGAAGATGAACCGGGCCGTCCGGGAAATCTACCGGATCCTGGGAGAGCCGGTGCCCATGGTGGAGAAGAGGAAGTTCCTCATTGAAATGCCGGACGTTCATATGCTCATGGAACGGTACCGGGCGGTGCCCATGGAGATGATGCAGACCTACCTGGTGGAAACCAGGCAGGGGGTGGAGCGCAGGATCCGCCAGCAGCGCCGGGACGACTCGTATCTGTATTTCTATACCGAAAAGCATACCCTGGAGGACGGTACCAAATGGGTGACGGAAAAACCCATTTCGGGCAAGCAGTATGTGGCTTACCTGATGGAAGCGGATTCCAGCATGCACCAGGTGCGCAAGACCAAGTACCGTTTTGTCAGCGGGGACTGCAGCTGCGAGATCGATATCTATCCCTTCTCATCCGACCGGGCGGTGCTGTTCCAGTATACCGGGAGCCGGCAGGCAGAGGTGCCCGAAGGCATCCGGGTGGTGCGTGAGGTCACGGGAGAAGCGGAGTACAAGAACCGGTTCCTGGCCATGGTGCAGAAGCTGTAAA
>CAMOVR010000219.1 GCA_946627565.1 uncultured Clostridia bacterium | reverse complement strand
ATATTAATATTATAATTCATATTGTACTAAGAATAAACTCAATATCTTAACTCATAGTTTTTATTTAATAATATTTATAATTCGCGCGCATGCGGGTGCGCGCGCGTAATAATATTATCAAGGGCGAAGACAATATAGATTATTTCATAGTAGGGGGATATCTTAGTAGTCGTGTACAGAGTTATATACAATTCATGTATATGTACTGCTATTATACAGTTTATATTGTTTTTAATGTATTTATATGTTATATATAAATTATTAATATAGATTATATATATTTATAACGCGTGCGCGCGCGATAATATATATTCTAGATTATATATATTATATATAGCGCGTGCGCGCGATAATATTTATATATATAGCCTATTATTCTTACAAGACCTTAGTACGTATTACGCCAATATACTCATTACAAGACAGGGGCCCGTGTCAGGGGTTTGCTTTGTGCAGCCCGGAAGGAAAACGAGGCCAGATTCCGGTCCGCAGACTGTGCAAATTTTTCAACTCCATTTCAACGCAGCCTGGCCAGCATCCGCCTGCCCGCCTGGCACAGCATCGACTCCCTCCGGACCTGACAAAAGTTACACCCGGGGGTTATTCTTTCTGCGGCCACAAGGATCAAAACCTGTGTCCTGGATTCCTGTGATGATCCCCTGCCCGGCCTTACACCTTGCCCCTCCGGTTCTGTCCAGGGTGTTCCAGGGTTTTCTTTCTGCAGCTTCAAGAGTGAAGGGTGTCGCAAAATGAGGCTCCCCTTTTTTGGTGCCTCCGTCCCTGATACCATCGTAAAACGCTGTGAAATCTGTTTAAAGCGAATGAAGTCTGTAGCCCAATAACGCAATACAAGACCCATCCGTAAAAAGCCCATGTCCATCTCTCAAGGAATGACCCTCTGAGCGTCCATGCTGCATGTTTGGGAAATCGCCTTTCATACAAGGCCTGCCTCAGCGGATCAGACAAAGGCTTTATGAGTGTTCTGAGGATGTCGAATCATTTTAACCTGTAAGAAGATGCAGGCAGGCGAAACTTCAGTGGAGTCAAGTCATCCCAACTTCACCTGATTTGGTTGGACAGCCGGGGCTTATTTCTTCTCATCCATTTTTCTGACCGCATCCATGATCTCCGGATATCTTGCCAGGATCCTGTCATAGTTTTCCGGCCGGTGGGGAAAGGTGCAGTTTTCACAGCTTTTGACGCCATTTTCCAGATAGACAAAGTTTCCCCCGCACTGCCGGCCCAGGACGTAAAGGGGGCAGAAACAGAACAGGCAGTTGAAGCTGCCCTCCTCAAGGCCTTTATGGCAGGGATAATAGGCGCATGCCCGGTTTTCAAAGAAACGGTTGCCCGTCCGATCTTTTTCCATTCTGTTCTCTCCTGTCGGATTCTGCGGTACTCTCTGTGCTTTATTACGAAGGCAGCCGTGCCAGCAGTCTCTGGCGCAGCAGGGCATACCTGGCCTGCTTTTCCGCCTTTGCAAAATGGTTTTCCCTTGACTGTTCATATACCAGCGTGTAATCCAGAACCGTATCACCGAACTGTTCGCTGGTCAGGTCGAAAACACATCCGTCCGCCACGTTAAAGCAGTGGAAGTTCCCATCCCCCAGAGGCACACCATAGACTTTGCCGCCAAAGAGGTCCTGGAGAAGAAAGGCAGTGATGGAGCACTGTCCCAGGGTGCGGTTTTCTTCCGTCCAGTTCTGTCTCATGCGCGGTGCGCAGGTTTCAGCACACCAGATGCCTGAAAGAAGGTCATAGATGTCCCGCGGCGTCAGGCCGTGCGCCTCCGTAATATCTGCTGTCTCCCAGCCGTAAAACCGATAGGTCTTCATGGTTTCTTCTTTCCCTTCTGCTTCCATGCATATCCGGCACACTTTCGGACTGCGTCAATTTTTGCATTCTCTCCGGAGAGGGACCATGCAGATTATGCACAAGCATTCGGCCCTCAACAGGTTAGATTCGATGCATATCCCCCGCTTCCTGCAGGCGGCCGGAAAGGAGAGCCATGCAGAATCAGTATTCTTCCTTTGTACACACCAGTGGCTTCACAATCCTGCATTCCCCAAAAACCGACAATGTTTTTTCCCCGTGACCCTTGACCTCACATGCTTTCATGACTATACTTCATACCAGAAGCCAATTGCATAACAGCTGTCCCCGGCCGCCTCTTTTCAGGTCCGTCACGCCTGATCTGTTGTTTGAAACGCATTCTGCCAGGACCTGCTGCGCTTCTCCTGTTCATTCCGTGCCGCCCGGGTGTGGGACAAATTTGTGCAGGATTTGCATAGTATCCCGCAACTTTTGCATAGAAAAAACAGGTTTCACCTGACTATAATGAAGACAGTGTTTTGATTCACATAAACATCTGCATATGACCTTTGTATGTCTGTGCCATGTGCACATTCCGATAAATACGGAACTGAAGAGGAAGGCTGAAAGATGACAACCAAGACAGTAAAAAGGAAACCCAAAAGGCGTTCCTGGCTGCAGGACTGGCGGCTGTACACCATGCTGATCCTGCCCGTGGCTTTCTACCTGATCTTCTGCTACAAGCCCATGGTGGGTCTTGTCATTGCTTTCCAGAAATACAACATGTTCAAAGGCATGTGGGGAAGCAAGTGGATCGGTCTGGAGAACTTCCAGTTCGTGATGAAAATGCCCGATTTTCCCATCGCGCTGCAAAACACGCTCTGGCTGAACTTCCTGGGCCTGATAGCGGGTTTTCCGGTACCCATTGTACTGGCCATCATGCTCAATGAGATGAAATGGGTCGGGCTTAAGAAAGTCTCGCAGACCCTGCTTTATCTGCCGCATTTTCTTTCCTGGATCATCATCGGCGGCATGGTGCTTCAGATCTTCTCACCCCAGACGGGCATTATCAATGCGCTGCTTCTCAAGTCAGGTCTTATTGACAAGTCCATTCCCTTCCTGACGGACGGTCCCCACTGGCAGGCCACCTATACCCTGGTGGGTGTGTGGCAGTCCATGGGATGGGGCACCATTCTCTATCTGTCCGCCATCACGGGCATCAACATGGAACTGTTTGAAGCGGCCAAGATCGACGGCGCCAACAAAATGCAGCAGATCTGGCACGTCACACTGCCCGGCATCCGCTCCACCATCGTGGTGCTGCTGATCCTCAATGTGGGCCAGATGATGAACATTTCCTTTGACCGTCCCTATATCATGGGCAACCCCCAGGTGCAGGACTACTGCGACGTGCTGAGCACCTTCGTGTACCGCGCAGGTATCACCAATTCCCAGTTCGCCAGAGCCACAGCTATCGGCATGTTCCAGTCTGTTGTAGGCCTGATCCTGATCTCCGCCGCCAACTTCGTCACCAAACAGCTTGGCGAAGACGGTATCTGGTAAGGAGGGAAGAACAGATGAAGCCTGTATACAAAGAAGAAAAACGCAACTACTGGACCGCACCGCAGATCATTCTGAATGTGCTCATCATCCTGGTTTCCCTGACCTGTCTGCTGCCCTTTGTCAACGTGGCCGCTGTATCTTTCAGCTCCAAATCCGCCATTTTGCGGGGCGACGTTACCTTCTGGCCCATTGAATTTGAGGCAACCGCCTATAAGGCCATCTTTGCGGATCCCAGCATGCTCCGCTCCCTGTGGTTCACGGTCCGCATTACCGTGGTCTATACCCTGTTTTCCATGATCATGACCATCCTCATGGCCTATCCGCTTACCAAAAAGCGCCTTGGGGGACGCAAGTTCTTCAACTTCCTGGCCCTCTTTACCATGTACTTCTCCGGCGGCACCATTCCCCTGTATCTGAACATCAAGGAACTGGGTCTGCTGGATACCCCCTGGGCCCTGATTCTCCCCGGCATGCTGAGCACCTACAACATGATCATCCTGAAGAGCTTCTTCTCCGCCCTTCCCCAGGAACTGGAAGAAGCTGCCATCATCGACGGTGCAAATGACTATCAGGTGCTGCTGCAGATTTACCTGCCCCTGTCCATGGCATCCCTGGCTACCCTTACCCTGTTCTACGCCGTGGGCAAATGGAACAGTTTCCAGGATGCCCTGTACTACATCCAGAACAAGGCCTACCAGCCCCTGCAGCTGAAACTGTACCACCTGATCAAGGGCTCCCAGGCCGTGGACATTGCGGCCATGGAAGGCGGTTCATCTGCTGTGGCCAGCAGCGTGTCCGAGTCCATCGAACCCGCATCCATCATCTTTGCCACCCTGCCCATCCTGGTGGTATATCCCTTCGTCCAGCGCTACTTTGTGGCCGGCGTCACCATCGGTGCCGTGAAGGGCTGAGTCTGTTTCCAGCCGCCTCTGGTGCGGTTGAAATATGAGAATAATCCAAGTAAAGGAGTGTACCCCATGAAAAAACTGTTGGCTGTTCTGCTTACCCTGACCATCCTGTCTTCTCTCGTCAGCTTTGCCGCTGCAGAGGATGACTGGATCACACTGCGCGTTGAAACCTATGACCGTGAAATCACCGGCTTTGACGTAACCAACTGCTGGCAGCTGAAGTATGCCCAGGAGCACTTCGGCGATCCCAACCACATCAAGCTTGAGTTCGTGTCCTTTGCCCGCTGGACCGAAGGCGACCTGCTGACCAATGCTCTGGCCGGCGGCACCGCACCGGACATCTGCCTGACCTACAACGGCAGCCTTGTTCAGCAGTGCATTGACGACGAAGGCATCTGGCAGCTGGATGACCTGCTCAACGAATACGGCCCCAACCTGAAGGCCTTCCTGGGCGAAGAACTTCTGGGCTACGGCCGGAGCGATCACGACGGTGACGGCACCGACGAACAGTGGTATCTCCCTGCCCGCCGTATCAGCCGCGCCAACGTGGGCAACTTCATCCGTGAAGACTGGCTCAAGGCCCTGAACATGGAAAAGCCCACCGACATCGAATCCTTCACCGCTTACCTGCGCGCCGCCAAGGAAGCCAAGCTGGCTGGCGACAACACCATGCCCTTCTCCTTCGGCATCTATGCGCCCGATCCTCTGTACAACGTGCGCCGCTTCACCGATGCTTGGGTGGATTTCTCCCAGGTCACCGAAGAAGACTGGTTCGCCTATGCCCGCAACCCCGAAATGCTGCCCGGCGCCAAGGAAGGCTTCCGCTGGCTGAACACCCTGTATCATGAGGGCCTGCTGCCTGAGACCTTCGCCCTGACCGACAACGACAAGGCCAACGACACCGCTCTGATCATGGGCTACAACGGATTCTTCTCCCAGCAGCCTGACCAGCCCTGGCGTACCGACAAGAACTATCAGATCGAACTTGAAAAGAACGTGCCCGAAGGACACTGGGTCACTGTGAATCCCTTTGTCAACAAGAGCCTGGGCAAGACCCTGCATGACATCTATGCACCTGCCGGCCTGAGCATCATCATCCCGCTGACCACCGATGAGAAGACCGCCATTGCTGCCATGAAGTACATGGACTGGATGGCCATTCCCGAGAACATGTTCGCCATGCAGAACGGTATCGAAGGCATCAACTATGAAGGCCTGA
>CAMOVR010000218.1 GCA_946627565.1 uncultured Clostridia bacterium | reverse complement strand
CGTCTTACCGCACGCTTGCGCGTTTGACCACAGACACGGGAAGCATGACGTGGGTAATCTGGCTCTTTTTGTCTATTGCGTCCAGAAGCAGATCCACAGCCTTCACACTCTTCTCCCGGATGTCCGTATGCACCGTGGTCAGCCCGGGAACAGCCAGCTCCGCCTGGGGAATGTCGCCAAACCCCATGACCGACATGTCGTCCGGGACCCTGACACCCAGTGCAGAAAGTCCGCCCATCATGCACAGTGCCAGCATGTCAGAATCTGCAAAAACCGCTGTCACGCCTTTTTTCACCAGCGCTCTGGCTGTTTTCTTTCCAAAATCCAGCGTCAGCGGACCTGCCGGCACCAGAATTTCTTCCGCCTGGATACCGGCCTGCTTCAGCCCTTCCTGCCAGCCGTCCCTGCACCTGCCAGCGCCGCCTGCAAAAGCCAGCTTTGTATGCCCGCGGCGCCTGAAATATTCCACAGCCAGTCTTCCGCCGGCCCTGTCGTCGCTGCTGACGGTACGCAGGCTTCCGCTCTCATCCGGCGGGTCCACCAGCACCGCAGGGCAGGAGATTCTTTCCCGGTCCTCTTCAGAAAGATCTGAAGCTTCCCCCACAAAAATCAGGCCGTCCATCTCCCACCGCCTGTTCGTAAGGCTGCCTGATATGGCATCCCTGCCGCACAGCATGATCTGGTATCCGTTCAGCCGGGACTGCAGCTCGATCTGTGCCAGCATCGCCGAAATGGCAGGATTTGCCAGTGCCAGTTCCCCCGCGGCGGCGATGCCCGGCAGGACCACCCCGATAAAACCCAGTTTCCCGGTTTTCAGCGCAGCAGCTGCCCGGTTGGGCACATAGTTCAGTTCCTCTGCGGCCTCACGGACCCGCTCTATGGTATCGGCTGAGATGCTCTGTCCTTCCTTCTGGTTCAGAACATAGCTCACCGTCGCTGTGGACACTTTCGCGTAGCCTGCCACTTCCTTTATGGTTGTCCGTTTCTGAGGCATATGCATCCATCCTTAACTTCATCTTTGCTTAATCGTTTCAGCATGCATTGTACACATCCGCATCCTGCTGTCAAGACTGGCCGGTCTTGTCATTTGTATTCCGGGAGTTTACACTTGTCATGAACAGACGTTCTCTGCAAGTCATACATATATACCGCTGATGCGCACCCGGAGGACAAATCATGAGTCAAGTATCTTCTGCCTTTTTCCCTGACGGCACACCCATGGATGCCTGGTTTTCCGATCTGAGCACGCCCCCGTCCGGCCCTGCTTTTTCCCTGACGGATGCAGGCATCCTGGACGACGGTCAGATCCATACCGCCGGGATCCAGGCCCTGATTGACCGCATCGCCGCACAGGGCGGCGGGACCCTTCTGGTGCCCAGGGGCACCTTCCGGACCGGCGCTCTCTTTTTCAGGCCCGGCGTCCATCTGTGTCTTGCAGAAGGCGCCACGCTGCTTGGCAGTGACGACATCTCCGATTACCCGGTGGTGGATACCCGGATTGAGGGGGAAAGCTGCCGGTATTTTGCCGCCCTGATCAATGCAGAGGGCTGCAGCGGCTTTACCGTATACGGACCCGGCACCATTGACGGGAACGGCCTGAGATTCTGGAAAGCCTTCTGGCTCCGCCGCAGCTGGAACCCACAGTGCACCAACAAAGACGAGCAGCGTCCCCGCCTTGTTTATGTTTCCGGCAGCAGCCATGTCACCTTCTCCGGCGTCAGGCTGCAGAATGCCGCTTTCTGGACCTGTCATCTTTACCGGTGCGACCATGTCCGGTTTCTGAACTGCAGCATGTACTCCCCTTATGAGCCCGTCAAGGCACCCAGTACGGATGCCATCGATCTGGACGTATGCAGCGATGTGCTGATTCACGGCTGTTATATGCATGTCAATGACGATGCTGTGGTCCTCAAGGGCGGCAAGGGCCCCTGGGCGGATACGCTGCCGGAAAACGGAAGCAATGAGCGCATCGTGGTGGAAGACTGCCACTATGGTTTCTGCCACGGGTGCCTGACCCTTGGCTCCGAAGCCGTCCACTGCCGCAACGTGGTGGTCCGCCGCATCACCGTGGACGATGCCTTCAACATGCTGTGGCTGAAAATGCGTCCGGATACGCCCCAGCACTATGAATACATCACCATGGAGGATGTCAGGGGGCACGTTTCCAACGCACTTACGGTTCTGCCCTGGACCCAGTTTTTCTCCCTGAAGGACCGGAAGGATATCCCCCTGTCCTATGCAGATCATGTGACGCTGCGGCGCTGTCAGGTGGACTGCAGTGTGTTCATCCAGGTTGAGACCAATGACAGCCAGTACAGGCTTTCCGGTTTTTCCTTTGAGGATCTGTCCATCCGGGCGGAAAACCAGGGCAATACCGACTTTCTGACGGAAGCATCCTGCTCAGGCCTTGACATCCGGACAGAGCAGGCTACGCAGGATAAAGCCCCTCAGACTCCATAATACGTAAGCACCATATAGCCCCGGTCCTGCTCAGGCAGACCGTATGGGCAAATAACAGAGGCAGGAGTTCCGTCTCCTGCCTCTGTTATGTTTGCAGGGAAAGGATCCCGAAGGCCCTGAGGCCCCGGAGTCTTTACCTTCCCACATTGAACTTGGTCATGAATTCCTTCTTGATGGCTTCCAGCTTGGCCTGGTCCTGTACCCGCTGGGTGCGCGTGCTTTCCTGAATCTTCCTTGTTTCATCGATACCGTTCATGATGGTGCGCCAGGTGGACTCCAGGGTATCTGCCCGGATGGAGCTCCCCGCCGCCATGCGGGTGGTCATCTTTGCCTGTTCCACCGTGTTCTTGGCATTCTTCAGGAGCATCTCATTGGTCCTGGCATCCAGGGCAGAGATGGCATCCGCCTGGATCTTCTGCCGCTTGAGCATGATGGCCTGGGCCAGGGCCTGCTTGAACACAGGCAGGGTCACGATAAATGCGGAATTGATCTTTCTGACCAGGTTCATGTTGCTGAACTCAATGGTCTTGATCATGGGAATGGACTGAAGAGCCACGTTCTCAGCGGTACGCAGATCCTGTGTGCGCTGCTCCAGCATCATGAGGGCCTGCTGCAGGGTCTGGATTTCAAAGGAGATGGACTGGTCCCCGGTCTCCTCCAGATCCCTCTGCCGCTGTGCCATGTAATCCTGGATCTCCCGGCATCCCTGTTCGCCTGCCACAATGTACTTCTCCAGATCATGGAAGTAGCCCACATTGGCCTGGAACATCTGTTCCAGTCTGGTGTTGGTCTGCTTGATTTCGCCCTCATACTGCTTCAGCTGCACATAGATCTTGTCCACCTCATCACCCATGGTGTTGTACTTGGCCAGGATCTTTTCAATCTGGGTCTTGAGGTTCCCGAAAAGCTTCCCAAACAGGCCGGGATTGTCCTGGATCTCTTCCAGTTTGAACTGGTCCATGATCTTGCCCAGTGCCACCAGCATCTTGCTGGACTCATCCAGCTGGGAAAGATTCATGCTTCTGAGAACAATGTCGGACGCCTTGGAGATTTCCTCTGCGGAGGACGCTCCGAAGGATACAATGGAATTCAGATCATAGATGTCGATGGTGGACGTCAGGGAATCGATTTCCGGCGAGCTTTCCAGGGACATGACCGTCTTGGCCCTGTCATCCATGATATCGTAGGGCTGCACCTCAATCATGGACGTCTGGGTAACGGGTGTGCTGACCGTCGTGCTCTGTGTGGGGCGGTTGAAATTCATTGCCATGCTGCTTCATCCTCTCCGAAATAGGTTATCCAGCCAGGACCTCTCCCTGGTACCCTGCAGGGTACTCAGGTCCGGCATGTGCTGGTCATAAACATAGTCGCCAATCTGATGTTCCACAGGCAGATTGCCCTGCAAAAACCGCTCAATGGTCTGGTAGCCCGTGGGGACGAACAGAACCACGTCCATGCCCACAAGGTTGAAGAAAGTGCACAGTATCGCATCCGTCAGGGAAGGCTCCGCCTCGCTGGTGTGGACGCAAAGCACCTTCGGGTTGTTCCGGGTAAAGTCAAAGGCCTGGAGTTTGCGCTGTATTTCCCTGTCCAGGTTCAGTATGGTGGACAGGATCCGGTATTCCGTGCCGTTTTCAAAGGTTCCCCGGATGTATCTCTGATCCAGCATCAGCTGAACCTTGTCAAAAATATGCTGCTGGATCTCATCCCTGAGGTGCCCGAAGGGATACCTGCGGTCACTCCTCAGGGCCTCCCGCCGGATGATGCCGTCCCGCAGGTATTTGGATGCCATATCCTCCGCGCCGATGGTGTGGATCTCCATCCGTATGGGCAGCTGACGGTACAGTATGGTGTCTTTGTTATCCGACAGCATGCGGATCTTCTGCCAGTAGGGCTCCATCCTGCCCCCTTCCACCCCGGAAACCTTGGCGTACAGCACGGGCATGCTGACAGATCCGCCCTCCGTACTGAAATTCGGTCTGAACTTGAGTTCCTTGTCCCAGAGAATGGAGAGTTCATCATAGGTGGTCTTAAGGGTAATGGACCGGGCGGTGCCAAACTGCTGGCGCCGGTACATGCCGGACTGGCCGTAGAGCATGGTATCCAGATCCTGCTCTGCCATGGATGCCACGGTGCGCATCTGAAGACCGCTCTCGTCTCTTGGAAAGACCGCCCCGCTGACGCTCTCCGTGCCCCGGATTTCCAGCAGTCCTTCATCCTTAAGGACGACAGGGAAATTCAGGTCCGGGGCCAGGATCAGCACATCCACGGGAAGACGGGACACATACCGGATATAGAGCTGCTCAGAGGGGCTCAGTTCCCTGCACATGCAGATCAGGCACGGACAGGACGTGTCCCGGTAGCCCTGGAAAAGCATGGGCTGATAGCGCTGAATGAGGCAGAGAAGCTGAACCACCTGGCTGGTCAGGCGGCTGAGATTGGTCTCGGACACCGCCAGCTCCTTCACCACGGCCAGATAGGCGGCCTGCTGTTCCATCTGCAGTTCCCGGGAAGCATTTGCAGGCAGGTTCCCGGCAAGATCAATGATCAGCTCATCCAGCATGCGGTAGGGCCGCCTGCGGATCCGGCTGATTTCATCCGGCGAGGCGGGGGGTATTTTATTTTCCAGCACCAGTACCTGCCGTCCGGCAGCAATCAGTTTCTGATACAGCTGATACAGCTCATTCATGTAGGTCAGTCTGTCCCTGGCCCCGCTGTAGAGAATATAGGTGTGGTAAAAGAACCTGGGATCGTCCCCCCTGGCAATGACCGGCTCCAGCATGGCCTCCATGTCCGCTTCCTTCATCCAGGCATTGACGCAGGATGTCCTGGCAGGCTTTGGAAAATGCCTGTCCAGCACTTCCCCCACCCCGGGCTTCTGTGCCGGGGATGCCGCGGGACCGGATGGGGTATATGCCCCTGCCGGTTTCGGCACCTGCACAGCAGGTCCTGCGGGCCGGACCGCCGGCCCTGTCCGCTCTGCCTGCGCCGCCTTTTTCAGGAGGGCGCGGATGCTGAAGTCAGGGTCAAAACTCTTCACTCC
>CAMOVR010000217.1 GCA_946627565.1 uncultured Clostridia bacterium | reverse complement strand
ATGGTGATGCCGTCGATGTCGACATCAAAATAGGGGGCAGAGCGATATTCAGATTCATGGAAATAGCCGTCGGAGACAACTTCGGTCTCGGGCACATAGTCACCCATGTCGTCCACGTCAGCCAGGTAGGAGTCCAGGGTCTTTCCATCCACGGTGAAGGTGGTGATGTCATACACCTTGACAGAGCCGTCTGCAAAGGCAGCCTTGACTTCTTCGATCTTCTCGACGGTGCCGGGAGCGGCAACAGCTTCGTTGACAGCGGTCAGTTCCACAGAACCGGTGGCAATGGTACCGGTCCAGTCGGTATCAATGGCTTCGCCGTTCATGACACAGGTGATCATGTACTTCATGTAGGGAGCCCAGTTGATGCGGGAAGAGACGATGAAGGTGTTGGGGCAGGCAGCCAGGGTGCTTCCGTTGTAGGAAACGTTGGGAACACCGGCAACTTCGCAGGCAGTGGGAGCGCCCATGGAGTCAGCATGCTGGGAGATCAGCTTGCAGCCGTCGTTGATCAGCTTGGTGGCGCCTTCCTTTTCCAGGGCTTCGTCATACCAGGAATTGGTGAAGGTCACTTCCATAGTCACAGAGGGGCACACGGAGCGGGCGCCCAGGAAGAAAGAGGTGTAGCCGGACTTCACTTCGGCATAGGGATAAGCGCCGACATAGCCCATTTTGGCTTCTTCTGCGGTGAATTCGCCGGCTTCGATCATGGCGTTCATCTTCATGCCGGCAGCGACGCCAGCCAGGAAACGGCCTTCATAGATGGAAGCAAACGCATTGTGATAGTTTGCAACGCCCTCGGTGTGGGCACGGGTGCCGGTGGCATGGCAGAACTGGACGTCGGGATATTCCTTGGCTGCCTGGATCAGGAAGGACTCGTGGCCGAAGCTGTCAGCAAAGATGATGTTGCATCCTTCGTCTTCCACCAGTTCAGCAGCGGTTTCATAGCATTCCTGGCCTTCAGGAATGTTGGTCTTGAGCACATAGGCGACTCCGAGTTCTTCACAGGCTTCCTTTGCACCATTGAGGAAGTTCAGGTCATAGGTGGAGTTTTCGTCATGCAGGAAAATAAATCCAACCTTGATGTTTTCTGCGGAAACACCTTCTGCCAGCACAGAGGCGCAGCACAGACAGAGTACGAGAGCCAGAACCAGAGCCATTACCTTTTTCATTTGGTCATTTCCTCCTAATAAAATCAGGTCCGTACCGGGAAAAAAGGATGTGCGCCTGCCGGAAAGTTCAAATCCGAACATTCACTCCGGAAGGCATGCGTATTCTAGCTGAATTTCCGAATGAAAGCAAGAGCAGGGCAAAAAATCTTCGAATTCCGGTCCTGTTTCTCAGCTTTTGCTCCCTGATCCGTCTCCCTGTCTGCCTTGCCGTCCGATTCCTTTTTTCCGCAAAAAAGGGGAACGCATGGCATACATTGACTTCAGGGCATCCCTGCTTTCAGTTTTCTCTGCGCAGCACGATCCTGCCGTCTTCAATCCTGTCCACCACTGCCAGGGAATACAGATTCATTCCGGCTTCCCGAAGCTTCTTTCCGCCTTCCTGGAAGCCCTTTTCCACGCCAATGCCGATGCCTACCACCGGGCACTGGGCCTGGGTGCACAGGGACATCATGCCAAGGGCAGCCTGCCCGTCGGCCAGGAAGTCGTCCACAATCAGGACCCGGCTCCCCTGGGGCAGGTAGCGGCGGTCCACCCGGATCATGTTGGTACACTTATGGGTAAAGGAATACACCGATGCCTGGATCACATCCCGGGACTGAACCACCGTCTGTGACTTCTTGGCAAATACCACGGGAATGTCCCCCAGCGCATGGGCTGTCGTCAGTGCCAGGGCAATGCCGCTGGCCTCCACGGTCAGAACCAGATCGGGCTTTTCCTCTCTGAAGGTCCCCGCCAGTTCCTCCCCCATCTTAAACAGCAGGGTGGTATCCAGACGGTGGTTGAGGAACATATCCACCTTCACCACATCCGAGCCCGCTGCGCTTCCCAGTTTTTCAATTGCCTCAATGAGTTCCTGCATACGCCAAACCTTTCTTTCTGTCCTGTCTGCCTTATGCCGTACTGTATCCCGTCTCCGGAACAGGCTTATGCTACACATTTGTTCCCCGATTTGCAAGTGAGAATCAAAAAGGCGAAAAGCCGGAAGGCATCACCCGGCGGGAGGAATTGGAAGCATCATTGTCGAATAGAAAAGAACAGCTCTGCATATGAGCACAATATAGAAAGAACTGAAAAGCCATTCGCCGCCTGACTGACGCAGATACACCGGGAATTTCTTCAGCCGGGCAGACTTTGGAAGCGAAAAAGGCTGTTTACGTGAAAAGGCAGGCACCGGAAAACCGGTTCCTGCCTTTTTACGTCTCAGTTCAGGGGCCGGATCAGGATCAGGGGGGTCAGCTCGCCGCCCTGTCCGGAGGGGTTATCCTTCATGGCGTCCTGAATCTGCGCATCCGTCAGAGGGAAATCCGTGCATTTGCCCAGCTGGTTCTGGTCAATATCGTTGGCATCCATGAGCACCACGGGAATGCCTGTTTCCTTCTCCAGGGCATCGCACAGTTCCACCGGGTTGTCATTGTTGATCAGGGCCAGATCCTTATAGCGGTCAAAAGCGGAACGGAAGTAGAAGCCGTCAATGCCGGCCACGCCCTTTCCGCAGATCTTATAAAACAGTCCATGCACGCCAAAAGGCCTTGTAATGGCGGATACAAAAGCCGCAAAGACCACCCTGGGAGCACCGCAGATATCGATGGTCAGCTGCATCTTGTAGGGTTCATGCATGCCCACGCCCGTGGAGTTGATCCCCGCAAAGGGCGCCAGTGTCCTGGCCCAGAAACCCGGATGCACCTCATCCTTGGTTTTCACATTTCCTGTGCACATGGCCATCACCTTGGCCGTAAAAGACAGCACGTCTCCCGGTTTGCAGATGGGCAGCACATAGCGCCGCACCAGATCTGCCTGGCTCTCCCCCACTTCCACGAAATGGGTATGGATGGCAAAGCGGTCATACTTCTTCCCGTCTCTTCCGGTAATGGTGCCCCGGTCAAAGTACTCAACCCCGTTTTCCTCGCGCCGCTGCTCTTCCAGATTCCTGGTGTCCGACATACCTGTGCCTCCTTCAACATGTTCGCGCTATTCTACATCCATCCCCGGGAACCTGTCAATTTCCTGCCGCTTTTGGCGCAGCGGAGTAAGAATGTGTACAGGGAGGTGAAGGCTGTACATCGCCGCTGCCTGTCAGTTGCCCTCAAGGCAGCTGCTTTCCACGTAGCCCCGGTACGTTTTCCCGCCCACTTCAGCTTCCACGTAAAACAGCGGCGCTTCCCGCGCAAGCACCCTGACACGGCTGCCTTTTTTCAGGGGACAGAGCTTTCCCGCTATATTGAGGGGGTCATCCACCAGCTCGGTCTTTTTCTTAATCCTGACCGTGTCCCGGGTAAAATGCGGCTCAAGGGAAACCTCGCCTATTCTCTTCAGAACCGGGTCATCCTGCATGGACACCCAGCCCGTCCGGTGCTTTCCCTCTCCTGTTTCATACAGCACCATGAGCCAGTCTCCCTCACGGCAGAGAAAAGCCACCGGCTCCTTCAGGGACACGGAGGCTTTTCCCTTCGCAGCCCTTGGGGCTTTCGTATCCGGATACACGTATACCGGGACCGTTCTGTCAATACCCGGAACAGCGTACAGAACCTGCGCTTCCCCGATATCCGCGTAATTGTCCATCAGGGCGCCGTTCACATATTTTTCCCGCATGGCCAGGTCAAAATCCCAGTTCATCAGTCCCATAAGTGTCTCATGCGCTTCAGATATGTCCTGTGCCCGGAATGTGGCGGCATCCCGGTTCACAGCATCTGGATCAAACAGCGCATGGCTGTCAGATGACAGGGAGGAATCCTGAATGAGTGCACAGTCATCCAGCAGGTACGCATGCTCCCGGCCGTATATACTGTCTATGCTGTCCACCTGCCAGGCGCCCTGACGGTTCCGGCTCAGTTGGATAAAAATGCTCGGATGCTCATCGCCTGCGTACAGGCACACCTGGTCTCCCACGCTCCGGCTGAAACGTTCTGTTTCCTGAATTCCCTCTCCCGGGATAAACCGCATGGACATCTCTTCACAGTGGTTCTCCGTCATTCCGCTGTTGATCCAGTCCCTTTCCCACTGTCCGTCCCGCAGAACTTCATGGCACAGCCTGTGATGGCATGTGTCCCGCTCAAGAATAAACCGCTCCGTGTCCGAAACGTTTACCAGATCTTCCCGCGTCCAGACAGACTGCCTCTGCCCCGGCAGTTCCTTTACGTACCGCTCAAACACCTCCACATCCATCCGGCAGCTGCCCGTGCAGGTGACCATTGGCTGCTGATACTGAGGGAAATGGTTTTCTGTCATAACCAGAGGGAACGTGTAGAATATGCTGCCGTAATCATCCTCAAGAAGAACGGTCAGCTCCTTTTTTGACGCATGGGCCGAGATGGTTTCCATGACTTTTCCGTCATCCGCCCGGGTTTTGACAAAGCGTTCCGTGCCCGTACTTCCGCCCCATACATCTGCGGAAAATGCTTCATGGGACGTATCCGACTCTTCCCCGCTGCCTTCATCCTCTGTCCATGTCCGGGTGTAAACCATGCGCACGCCGTCTTCCACGCGTTCCAGGCTGGTACATCCAATGGGCCACGGATCCGCAAAGGCGGTGAGCAGATTCGACGCCACCGTTATGATCCCCGAGAGCTCTCCCCCGGCCTCAGCGTAGCTGCCCATGGGCATGTCTGACCGGCGGAACATGTCGATATGATCCTTAAGCATCTGCCGGATCTTCTTTTCCGAATATTTGCCGCTTAAGAACTTCTTTTCCATGTTCTTTGGCATGATGTCCGGAATATCGCTGTAGGACTCCGCCATCAGCATCTGCTTTGGAACATAGTATCCGTCCACCTTCTGAAACACCAGGGTACAGGGGCCGCTCCATCCGGAAAACTCGATGCAGTATCCGCCCATGTAGCCATACCGGCCCACGCTGGTCGCAAGGTAGAAGTACCAGTCCCGCCCGTCCTTTTTCTTCCCCAGAATGTCATACCCAACGGCGCTGAATTCGCCCCTGTCCTCCGAAACCGTGGTCAGCAGCATGGCTTCAATATAGTGCGTGGGTATCTCATCCGCCCGGGCAGGATGCCAGGGGATAAAAAATGCGAACAGACAGGCCAGAAACATAGAGAGTACCTTAATCATCAGATCATTTGCTTTCATCAGAACATCCGCCTCCGGAAAAGCTTTTTGAAATACCGGAAAACAAAATATACCGTGCCGCCGCATCCTTTTGCAGGATGCGGCTTTATACAACAGTGTAACGATCTTCTGTGCGCGTTCCTTCCCCCCCTTTCCCTTCCATACACCTTCTTCCCGTAGATTCCTCTGTCCTGTCCAAAGCGTACTGCGGCACCGCTGGAATACTGTCTGAAGCCTGCCTGAACATCCCCCGCCCGAACTGTGAAAAAAGCC
>CAMOVR010000216.1 GCA_946627565.1 uncultured Clostridia bacterium | reverse complement strand
AGTGCCACCTTGCCAAGGTGGATGTCGCGGGTCCGAATCCCGTCTACCGCTCCATTTTATTGGTGCCATGGCCAAGTGGTAAGGCAAAGGTCTGCAAAACCTTCACTCCCCGGTTCAAATCCGGGTGGCACCTCTGAGAATGTCAGCGTTTCATCTGAAACGCTGATTTTCTTTTTCTGAAAAAAAGCATGGCAAAACGCGGTGACCCTGTTTTCGGGGTTCACCGCGTTTTGTGTATAAGTTCCTTAAAAATTCCGGCTCATATCGTAGTTTTCATAGAACTCTTTCCTGAAATCCAGGAAACGGTCCTCGGCGATGGCCTGACGGATCTGTTCCATGAGGTGGATCAGGAAGCGCAGGTTATGGATGGAAGCGAGTCTGCCCGCGGTGATTTCCCCGGCCTTGAAAAGGTGGCGCACATAAGCCCTGGAGAAATGGGTGCAGGCATAGCAGTCGCATGCTTCATCCATGGGACCGAAGTCCCTGGCATACTGGGCATTCTTGATGACCACTCTGCCCTTGCTGGTTAATATGGTGCCGTTGCGGGCAATGCGGGTGGCCAGGACGCAGTCAAACATGTCTACGCCGCGCAGCACACCTTCCACCAGGCAGTCCGGGGATCCGACGCCCATGAGGTAGCGGGGCTTTTCAGTGGGCATATAGGGCATCATCTCTTCCAGCATCTCGTACATGATGGGTTTGGGTTCGCCCACGGAAAGTCCGCCAATGCCGTAGCCGATAAAGTCCATGTCGGAGAGAACCTTGGCGCTTTCGATCCGCAGATCCTTGAAGAAGGCGCCCTGGACAATGCCAAAGAGGGCCTGATTCTCCCTGTGGTGATAGTCTTTGCATCTCTGGGCCCAGCGGTGGGTGCGCTCCATGTTCATCTTTGCCGTGTCATAGTCACAGGGATAGGCGGTGCACACGTCAAAGGCCATGGCAATATCCGAGCCGAGGGCGGCCTGGATATCCATGCTGGTTTCCGGACCTATGAAGTGGCGGGAGCCGTCGATATGGCTCTGGAAGGTCACGCCTTCTTCCTTGATGGTCCGGATGCCAGCCAGGGAAAAGACCTGGAATCCGCCCGAGTCGGTCAGGATGGGCCTGTGCCAGTCCATGAACTTGTGCAGGCCGCCGGCTTCCTGAATCAGGTCCTCGCCGGGACGCAGGTGCAGGTGGTAGGTATTGGAGAGGAGAATCTGGGTCTTGATCTCCTCCATCTCCCGGCTGGTCATGGCCTTGACGGTGGCAGCCGTGCCCACGGGCATGTAGATGGGGGTTTCAATGTCCCCGTGGGGGGTATGCAGAACCCCCAGGCGGGCGCCTGACTGTTTGCAGATGTGTTTCAGTTCGTAGGTAAAAGGCTGTGCCATAAGGACCTCTTTTCCAAGATAGGGTTTATTCTCTTTTGTGGGTATTCTGAAGCTGTTCCATCTGGAAGGCACCCCAGATGGTATCCAGCACGTCCTGATAGCGCGTCCAGATCCCGCCCTCCGGCATGTACATGAAGGCCATGGGGGCGTGGGATATGGGATGCTCAAATTCCAGACGGTAGCCCCACAGGGCAATCTGCTGGCCCGGGATCCCGTGGCCGTAGCGGTTGTCACCCCACAGGGGGGAGCCCATGTGGGCCATCTGCACCCGGATCTGATGGTTCCGCCCGGTTTCCAGGGTGACGGAAACCAGGGATGTGTTTTCCCTCTGCCGCAGGGTATGGCCGTGCAGGACAGCCTTCTGGGCCTGCCGGGTATCCTCCGGCACCACCTCTGTCCTGTGCAGGGCAGGATTTTTCAGGAGCCAGTCGGTGAGGGTGAAGTCTTCCGGTGTTGCCCCCTCCGCCACGCACAGGTAGGAGCGGCCCATGGCATGCTTCTGAAACTGGGCGCTGAGCCGGGCTGCTGCCTTGCTGGTACGGGCAAAGACCATGAGGCCGCCCACGGGGCGGTCCAGCCGGTGCACCAGCCCCAGATAGACGCCGCCAGGCTTCTGATAGCGGACTTTCAGGTCCTGCTTGAGGAGGGTGAGTATATCCGTGTCCCCGGTGCTGTCGGCCTGGGAGAGCATGTTGGGCGGCTTGAAAGCCACCAGCACGTGGTTGTCTTCAAACAGGATCTTCATGACAGGACCACCTTCCGGAAGCACCGCAGGGGAGGACGCCCCCGCTGCTGACGGGCAGGCAGAGTTCCTGGGCGTCCACCTGACCGCCGAAGCGGCCGGCTATGCAGCGCTCAAGCAGGTTGGAAAGGACGGAAGCCTGGAACCCTGTGGTGTAGCTGTTGATCAGGAAAAAGACGGGACGGTCGGAAAGGGCACGGCTGGCGGTATCCACCAGGCGGTACAGCTCGTTTTCCAGCTTCCAGACTTCCCCGGAAGGCCCACGGCCGTAGCTGGGGGGATCCATGAGGATGCCGTCGTAGAAGCTGCCCCGGCGGATTTCCCGCTCCACGAACCGGAGGGCGTCTTCCACAATGAAGCGGAATCTGTTCTCCGGCAGATTGTTGAGCTCACGGTTTTCCTTGGCCCACTGCACCATGCCTTTTGCGGCATCCACATGGGTCACATGGGCGCCGCTCATGGCCAGGGCGCTGCTGGCGGCCCCGGTATAGCCAAACAGGTTCAGGACCCGCAGGCCCGGCCGGCTGCTTTCCACCAGGCCCCGCATCCAGTCCCAGTTGGCGGCCTGCTCCGGGAACAGACCGGTGTGCTTGAAGCCGGTGGGGCGCACATAGAATTTCAGGTCCCCGTAGTTCAGTGTCCATCTCTCCGGGAGTCTGCGGCGGAATTCCCAGTCCCCGCCGCCCCGCTGGGAGCGGTGGTAGACAGCTTCCGCCTGTTCCCAGATCCGGGGAGAGGCCGGGGGCCAGATGGTCTGGGGATCAGGCCGGCGCAGGATAACGCTGCCCCATCTCTCCAGTTTTTCCCCATTTCCGGTGTCCAGGACCTCATAGTCTTTCCAGGTATCTGTCAGAAACATGCGCTTGCTCCTTTTATCGGCGGCTTTATTCCATATCCCCGTCGTCGTCAGGGTCTTCAAACAGGTCCCCCAGAATATCGCTGTGCATGCGTATCATGGCCTGGACCACATCCTGCACATACAGCCGGTCCAGACCGTCCAGGGCGGGATCCGTCTCCACGCATTCCCGCAGGGCAGCCCTGTCGCCAAGGGCGGCCTGGGAAGCCAGGGAATGTGCCCAGGCAATATCGCCCATCAGGTCCAGCAGGGCCCCGGGCAGCTGAACAGGGGAGGGAACCGCTTTGCCCTGCTTCAGAATCAGGGGAGCGGAAATCTCTGCATCCCGGGAAAGGGCCAGGATCCCCGCGTTTTTCCGGGTGACATCCGGCACATTCAGGTCTTCGCCCCGCAGCAGGGCCAGACCCAGCTGAATGGGACGCTGGGGCGGGGTCCGGGTCAGCAGCAGGAGCTGGGCGGTCATGCCGTCTGGATCCTCAAGGCCATGCTCACGGACCAGGTTCATGTTCAGGATGCGGTCCTTCCGCTTTTCCACGCTCTCTCCCATTTCCGGTCTTCCTTCAGGTTTGAAGTCATCCTGGGCGGGCATGTATTCCGCGTGGTCCGTGACCCGCCCTATGGCCACCGCGTCGTACAGACGGTACCATCTCTGAATCAGGCGGCCCAGGACACCGTCGGAGGCCAGGGCGTATACCTCACTCATAAGAGAGCGGCCGGATAAGTCCTGAAGGGAGGTGAGGAAAGAAAAACCGGGCAGACCGGCCCATACAGCCCGGACATCCTCCATTTTCATGTCCAGCTTCCGGCATATGCCTTCCAGACCCGTGGGTCCCCGCAGGCAGCTGCGGGCCAGCCCGTAGCTTTCAAAGCCCAGGCGCGCGAACATATCGGTGGTGCGGGCCACCGGATCTCCCAGGGAGATAACCCGGGCATCCGGACATACGCTTTTCATGTCATGTGCCAGGGGCACAATGGAAGCGCCCTGGCGCAGGGTATGCATAAGTCCTCCTATACCCCCGTTGACCCTGGCCTGGTCAAGAAGGCCTTCGTCGCCTTCCTCCACGCCGGAGAGGGCATCCCGGTCCTGCTGAAAGCGGGAGGAAGCCATGGGGTCGCCGGCATAGATCACCAGGTCCGCGCCTTCCAGCACCTTTGTGCGGGAGGAGAGGGCCTGGATGGAGCCCCCGAGATTCGCGTGACGGAAACATGCCCCGCCGTAACCCGCCAGCAGGTCCTGCATGGCGCTGTTCTTTTCTTCAATTCTGACGTCTGCCCCTTCATGCCCGGCCTGCAGAAGGTCGGTCAGCATGGAAGGCAGCAGGGAGGAAATCTGCTGTCCGATGAGTGCGATTCTGATGGTTTTCCGCCTCCTTAAGCCCCCTTTGGGGCTGCATGCAGTGTATCATTGAAACATGGGAAAGTAAAGATTGGAACATCCTGTACCATTTCCCGGGAACATGGTACAATGCAGGCACAGAGGTGAACGATATGGAATCATATACAGCATATACACGGAGTACCTGGCTTAACTGGATGAAAACCATTGTATCCCCGGTGATCTCGTCTCTTTCGGAGGGGAAACTGCACAGCACCCTGCCCTCTGATTTCCACCCGGACCGGAAGCCCTATGCCATGCTGGAGGCATTTGGCAGAACCATGGAGGGCATCGCCCCCTTCCTGGAACTGGAGGAGACGGAAGGGGAGGAAAAAGCGTATCAGGATAAGCTTCGCAGGGCTGTCATAAAAGGGCTTGCCCAGGCTGTGGATCCTGCAGCCCCGGACCATATGAACTTCTCGGAAGGCTACGGCCAGTCCCTGGTGGACGCGGCGTTTCTTGCCCATGGCGTGGTGCGGGCCCCGAAACAGCTGGGAGAGAAGCTGGACGGCACCCTCCGGGACCGCCTGATCCTTGCCCTGCGCTCCACCCGGACCCTGACGCCCTTTGTCAGCAACTGGATCCTGTTTTCCGCCATGGTGGAAGCTGCCCTGAAGGTGCTGGGGGACCAGCCGGACATGACCAGGGTGGACTATGCGGTGCAGATGTTCCGCAGATGGTACGTGGGGGACGGGACCTACGGGGACGGGGACCGGTTCCACTGGGATTACTACAACAGTTTTGTCATTCAGCCCATGCTGGTGGACGTGCTGCGGGTGTTTGAAAAAGACGGCCGGGATTACGGTACTTTCCTGGAGGAGGCCATACGGCGCAGTTCACGCTACAGCCATGTTCTGGAGGAGATGGTGGGGCCCGACGGCAGCTGGTGCGTGTACGGCCGCTCCACGGTCTACCGCTTTGGCTGTTTCCAGCTTCTGAGCCAGGCTGCCCTGCAGCATTTCCTGCCGGAGGAGCTGAAGGCGGGCCAGGTGCGCGCAGCCCTTTCCGCCTGCATAGACAGAAGCTTATCTGCCCCGGGAACCTTTGATGAAAAGGGCTTTCTCACCCCCGGTGTCTGCGGGCATCAGCCCTCCATGGCGGAGGAGTATATCTCCTCCGGCAGCCTGTACCTGTGCGCTGCAGTGTTCCTGCCCCTGGGCCTGCCCGCTTCGGATCCCTTCTGGACGGAAAAAGACCAGGCTTGGACATCCAGGAAGATCTGGTGCGGGGAAGATGTGATGCGGGACCACGCTGTGGACTGA
>CAMOVR010000215.1 GCA_946627565.1 uncultured Clostridia bacterium | reverse complement strand
CCCCATTCCCGAAGATCCAGTTTGGGAACGCCATCATTCCAGGAGACCAGGTTCAGCTCCTTTGTCCACCCAGACCTGCTGGTGGAGAGAATGCCGTACTGCTCCATGATGTTGAATTTGATATCAGCCATACAGGTGACTCCTTTACTTTGAGATGATTTGAACTCTACGCTGCTGACGGCAGACAGAGCAAGCGTCAGATAAATGACAAACAGGTTCTGGCCCGTGCATTATGGAAGCATCATGGCTCAGGAAGATGAGGCACTCCTGACGGAGGTACTGTTTCCAGATATGGCGGCAGGTTTGTGACAAGAATTTACCTGAGCCAGACCAGATTCTGAATCGGATTTGCTGCCTGCAGGAATCCTGCAGTCGGATTTTTGGAATAGCCGGAGTCTGCAAAACCCTGTGATTCTTTTGCTGGCTCGGAAAATCGGTATGAATGCGCAACGCATACCGGGAGCGAAATACGCTATATCAGAGTGTTCTCAGGCAGTATTCTATCATCGGAAGATAAATTCTACAAACGTAAAACACCTCGCAGGAAAAAGCTTCCGCTGCTCCAGTTTCATATCCTGCGTGGATGGTTCTTCGTCCTTGACAATTACCGTATGCGTCATTAGACTTGATGGCGATGCTATACGGCCTGATTCCAATACTGCTGATATGCCTTGTTTATACGCGCTTAATAATCCGGCTTACTTCACGAAACATGGCTTTTTGATGTTGGCTTTTGACTTGTCAAAATGCTGATGGAATGTGAGAGTGAAGACATAAGTCAACGGCGCTGGAAACGGTCCTGGTTATTTCACTTTTATTCAGGTGCATCGTAATGCAAACATCCATGAAAAGGGAGCCACAAAGATGGCAAGTCGTACAGAGAAGCATGATGAAGCGGCAAGTTATGCAGTGAGAACGGATACCGAAGTGCCGGTACTGCTTAAGTTTAACACCAACAACACGGAACGTTTTGATCCCACGGTCAAAGGGGAATGGGTGGACATTCCTTTATCCGACAGGATTCGGATTGGTGAGGGCAGTTTTATGTCTTATGACGACATAAGTGCTGAGGAAGCCGAAAAATATAAAAAGATCATCCGGGCTGCGAAATGCCCCCCAGGGAACAAATCGTGAAGAAAAAACAGATGAAAACAAGCCGGCAGACAGAAAAGCGGACGACAGGAAAACCAGAAGTGACCGGGCCAGCCATTTTGTCTTTCAGAAAGGTGACATAATCTGGCGCCGGCCCGACGGAACCGTGATGGAGTAACTGATTAAGATGCCTCTGCGGATGAGACATCATATGACCAGAAAAATCGCAGAAATTGCGATTTTTCTTTTCCGGTTTCTGTAACGAAAATGCAAATCCCACGTCTAACCTGTGATTCATGAGTGAAGGGAGGTGAGAAAGTGACCCAGGATCAATGTGAGAGGCTCTATGAAACCTGCTATATGCGGGTATTCTCATACATCATGACGCTGGCCAAAGACCGCTCAGCTGCGGAAGAGCTCACGCAGGAAACCTTCTACCGTGCTTTTACCCGCCAGAGGGAATTCCGGGGCGAATCGGATGAGGTCACCTGGCTGTGCGCCATTGCGAAGAACCTGTTTGTGGATGAGCAGCGCAGGGCAGGCCGTCATGGAGAAATACCGGAAGATCTGCCGGATCATGCCAAAGGTGTGGAGAAGACCGTGGAGGATCAGGATTCCTCCTTCAGGATTCACATGATTCTGCATGAGCTGGAGGAGCCATATAAAGAGGTGTTCGAACTGAGGGTGTTCGGAGAACTGAGTTTCCGGGAGATTGGAATGATTTTTTCAAAGACGGAAAACTGGGCGCGGGTCACCTATCACAGAGCACGCATCAAATTGCAGGAAAGGATGGAAGAAGTATGAAGACAGACTGTGAGATCATCCGGGATCTGCTCCCCCTGTATGTGGATGATATCTGCAGCGGAAAAAGCCGGGAGCTGGTGGATGAGCATCTGCAGGAGTGCACAGAGTGCAGGAACATGCTGCACAGGCTCCGGAGGACCGACATCGAAAGCGGCCTTAAGGAGGAAAAGGAGGATGCGATTGACTACGGCGTGCGGAAGTTCAAACAGCTTACCACCCGTACAGGCATAACCGCATCCGGCCTGTTCATGATTCCGCTGCTGGTACTGCTGCTGCTGAACCTGATTGCCGGGTCCAGACTTGGCTGGTTTCTGATTGTCCTGGCAGCCCTGGCCGTGGCGGCCAGTGTGATCGCCGTGCCGATTCTGGTGCCGGAAAGCAAGCTGTTCTGGACACTGTGTGCCTTTACAGGCAGCACGGAACTGCTGCTGTACGTGATCTGCATGGTGACCCGCGGCAACTGGTTTGAGATTGCGGGAAGTGCGCTGCTGTTCGGGCTGGCCGTGTGTTTCCTTCCATGGGCCATCCGGGCAAAACCCCTGCGCAGATGGGTTGGAAACCTGAACAAAATACTGCTTGTGCTGGGCGTGGACGTGTTCCTGTTCCTGAACATGATGACGACGATTCTGTACCCCAGAGGAAGCGGCAGCCGGTTCTGGCCCTTTGCCGGCGTGATCGGGGGCATCGTCCTGGCGGTGCTGTATGGGATTAAAGAGAGGAGAAACGGAAAATGAAAAGCATTCAGTCCATGCGTACAGGAAGGATTGTCTCTGCGGCGGTACTGCTGCTTGCCCTGGCTTTTGGTGCGCAGATGATCTTTGGCGGAAAGATCTCCGGCTACGAGCATGCGGAGAAATATACGGCAGGAGAAACGGATATCAGCGGGACCGTGCGGAATCTGGAGATTGACTGGCTCAACGGTAAGGTTACGCTGAAATACCACAGCGGAAATGCCTTGGAGCTACGTGAAACGTCCTTAAAGACCATCAGCGGGGACATGCAGATGAGATGGTGGCTGGACGGTGATATCCTGCGGATTAAGTACGCAAAAAGCGGTTATAAGCCTGTGCCGGATCAGGAAAAGGAGCTGACCGTAAGCGTCCCGGAAGGCTGCACCTTCCAGAATGTGACTGTACACTCCACCTCCGGTGATCTGGACATGAACGGTATAAGGGCGGATAACCTGAAGCTTGGGTCCACATCAGGCGATATCCTGGCGCTGGCGGAAGCAGGAAATATTGAAGCCATCGCCACATCCGGAAATGTTCTGGTGCAGACAGAGGAAGAGACCGGGGCTGTTTCTGTCAGTTCCACTTCCGGCACCATACAGATCAGCGCAGGTCACGTGAAAGCATGCGATGTCACCTCCACATCCGGAAATGTGTCGATCGATATTCGTAAAGCGGACCGGGTAAAGGCTGTCAGCACCAGCGGAACGGTTTCGGTGGCGCTGACAGAGTTTGCCTCCCTGGATGCGTCTACCACCTCCGGCGGCATCACAGCCACACTGTCCGGGCAGCCGGGCTTTACCGCAGAGATTCATACACTCAATGGGAAAATCGACTGCGATACGGCGCTTTCCAGGGAAGGCAGCCGGTATGTCTGCGGGGACGGCAGTGCAAAGGCTGATTTCAGCACAACATCAGGGAATATCCGGCTTATGAGAGCCGGGCAGTAAGCATGACCCGCTGAAGAACGGCACTGCCTCAGGCAGAAAAACCAGCGGCATGCAAAGAAAAATGGCAAAGGATGTTATCTCCGGTTGGTGGAACACAGGGCAACCGGACACTACAATATTCATGCAAATCATACTTTGGAGGCAAGCATGCATATTGTTGAAGTGACGGACCTTTGCAAAGCCTATCCTGCATTCCGTCTGAAGGATGTTTCCTTCTCGCTGGAAAAGGGAGAAATCACAGGCTTTATCGGGCGCAACGGTGCAGGCAAGAGCACCACCATCAAATCCATGCTGAATCTGGTTCATGCAGACAGCGGGAACATCTCCTTTTTCGGCCTGCCGCTTAAGGAAAACGAAAGTGCGATCAAGCAGCGGATCGGCTACTCCACCGGCAGCGTCAACTGGTATCCGAGAAAGACGATCCGGGAGATCCTTGAGGTGACCAGGGGCTTTTACAGCCACTGGGATGAAGAGGCGTGTCAGCGCTATATGGACCTTTTCCGTCTGGACGAAAACAAGAGGCCCATGGAGCTGTCGGAAGGCATGAAGGTCAAATTCAACCTGCTTCTGGCACTGTCCCACAGGGCTGAGGTGCTGATCCTGGACGAACCCACCAGCGGCCTGGATCCCTTCTCAAGGGATGAACTGCTGGAGGTATTCCGGACACTGAAGTCCCACGGTGTGACGATCCTTTTTTCCACGCACATCACCTCGGATCTGGAACGCTGCGCGGACAGCATCATCTATATCCGGCAGGGCGAGATCCGGGCAGCCTGCTTAAAGAGCGAGTTTATGCAAAGCTTCGGGCAGGCAGACGAAACGCTGGAGGAAATCTTCCTGCGTCTTGAGAGGGAGGCGAGGGCATGAGGATGCTCATGAAAAAGGAAATACGTCTTTCCACACTGCTGCTGACCTGGCTGTTTATCGGCTTTGGCTTTATGACGCTGCTGCCGGGGTATCCGATCCTCTGCGGGGTGTTCTTCATCACCCTGGGGATCTATCAGAGCTTTCAGAACGCCAGAGAGGCCAATGATGTGCTTTATTCCGTGCTGCTGCCGGTGGCAAAGCGCGATGTGGTCAGGGGAAAATACCGGTTTGTCGTCCTTATCGAGCTTCTGGGATTTGCCCTGATGGCCCTGATGACCCTCCTTCGGATGACACTTTTTCAGAATGCCCCCGTCTACAGGCAAAATGCCCTGATGAACGCCAATCTGTTCTACCTTGGCATGGTGCTCATCCTGTTTGGACTGTTTAATAGCATCTTTGTGGGAGGCTTCTGGAAAACCGCCTATAAGATCGGAAAGCCATTTGTGATCTACGTGGTGGTGGCGTTCCTTGTGATCGGGGTCGCGGAGACACTGCACCATATCCCGGGTCTTGAGGCGCTGAACGCTTTCGGATATGATCATATCCTGCTGCAGCTGTCGCTGCTTGCGTGCGGCGCGCTGCTGTATGCCCTGATGACGTTTCTTTCCTGTAAGAAGGCGTGCGCGGACTTTGAGAAGATTGACCTGTAGGAAGGTGAAAAGGCGTGCTGAAGGATAATCTGGTGATGCTGAGGAAACTGAACGGCTTTTCCCAGGAGCAGATCGCGGAGAAGATCAATATATCCAGACAGGCATACGCCAAATGGGAAAGCGGGGCCACAGTCCCGGATATCGATAAGGCGGCGCTGCTGGCACAGGTGTATGGCGTCACCCTGGACAGCCTGATGAGAACCGAGCAGGTGGAGGGCATCGGCATCCTTCCGCCTGCGCCGCAGGGCAAGAATATCTGGGGCTGCGTTGTGCTAGGGGACCGGGGACAGATCGTGATCCCAAAACCCGCCCGGGACAAATTTGACCTGCATACCGGAGACCGCCTGATTGTGGCCAGCGATGAGGTCGGGATCGCCCTGCTCCCTGCAGAAGAGTTTGAGAGCAGGATGCGGGAGTTCATGGCGCTCATCTCGGATAAGCAGGAGCAGCCGTAGTCTGTGCAAAGCTGCATACAGGCGGACGAAGCGATGGCGGATGAAGGCACCTCAGGCGCTGTGCGGGTGAA
>CAMOVR010000214.1 GCA_946627565.1 uncultured Clostridia bacterium | reverse complement strand
AGCTTTACCATCGCCTGTTTCTGGAAAAATGCGACACCATAACAGAGGACCTGATCATAACCATAAAGCTCCTGCGCATACTTCATTTCTGTAATCTGCTTTATAGCCTTATTGCAATCCTTTGCCATGTCCGTTTTTTTCTCTGATTTTTTTGCCTCTATGATGATGGCTCTTCTGTTTTTCCTGTCCTTCAGAAATATATCAGGCCGGCCAGGCCCCTTCTCTTTATTGGATTCGACTTCGTATCCTCTTCCAATAAATACTCCCGCAAGAAATGCATGGTAATAGTCTTCGTGATAATCATTATAGCTGATTGTATCCCACAGCAGACCGGACAGTATTTTACCGGAAGCTGCTTCATCCTTTCCCCACAGAGCGTCAAACAGTTTTTTTATGGTATCGGCGTTTACGGTATCTGTAAAATATCTTGCGACAGAATCCTGGAAAATGGAGGCAATCTCCTTATTGGGAATCTTCAGGGAAACTGTATCTCCGGTTTCATCAGGATCCTGCTTTGTGACATAGCCGGTCATGAGAAGGACACTCCAGAGGTTATCCTCTGTAGAATGCAGGGTATCATATGTCAATTCGTCAGAGATTGTCTGAACAATTGTGCCATTGTTTAAGAGCTTTTCAAATTTGCCGGTGACATCAAAATCCGTATGCTTCACAAACATCAGCAAAATACCGTTGTGGCTGGTATTCTTCCAGTAGTTTTTTGGGCGGGCATCCTTTCTCTTCGTTAATGCCGAAACATAGTTGATGACATCCCATGGACAATAGAGAAAGCTGTTGCCAAAAATATACCCATCATACCATTCTTTAATCAGATATGCTTTATCCTTACAGTCAGCTGCGTCGAGCAGTGAGATGACTTCCTGATCTGAAAAGCCAAAATACTGGGAGAAATCCCTGTCCAGAACAGAATATGAAGCAAAATTGTTGGAACCTGTAAAAATGCTTTCCTTTGCAATACGAATGCATCCTGTAATCACAGCGAATTGAAGGAATTCATTATCCTTTAGAGCAGTACTCATGATACCTTTGATAACATCAAGCATCCTGGAATAATACTGGTTCTTTGCGGTATCCTTTTCACTGGCTCCTGCAAGAGGGACATCGTACTCGTCGATGAGAAGAATGACTTTCTTCCCATAGAATGCGTACATCATACGCATAATGGTTTTCAGGGCATTTTTGACCTCCGCAGGCTTACTGCTCTGTGCCTGCAGTCTTTCAAAACTTTCCCTGTCGTATTTGTTTACTGTGCCGGCATTTGCCAGATCGGATAATTCCCTGCTGATGTCTGCAAGCCGGACCTTGAGCATTTCGTATGCGTCTTCAAATGTTTCGCCTTCAACGTCCTTGAAGGAAACAAACAGCACCGGATACTGATTCATCCATTTTTTGCAGAAATCCCTGTGTTTTGTAATGGCAAGACCTTCAAACAGGGGTTCGCTTTTTTTCTGTATGCTGAAGAAGTTTTCCATCATACTCATCATGAGCGTTTTGCCAAACCTGCGGGGTCTGGTAAAAAACGTAACCTCATGATCCGTATCGTTGACAAGTTCGTATATCAGTTCTGTTTTGTCAACATAGTAATTACCTGATTCCCTGAGGGCCGCAAAGTCGGATTTTCCGACGCCTACCGTAAAAGCCATTTTTAGGATCTCCTCTCAGAGGTCAGGACAGTTTATATCGTTCCATCATCATTTGACACATCCGAATTGCCTGCCGGTTCCCACCGGCATGGGGCATAACGATTCGTCTGAGATTCCGGATTCCGGAGGGACGTTTGCGGCTTCATGACTCGGGCGGATCCCGGTTGAGAAGGTATGTGGCGGCCTCATCGGCAACATGAATGATCCACGCCAGCGGGTACTTTTTGAAGGCGCTGCTTATGCTGCCCACCTGTCCCGGGGTTGCATCGGAAAAGCCCATGTGGCAGTTGATGGCCACCGCTTCTTCAACCTTAAGGGGCATGAAACGCTGCAGAAGATAGACGGATTTGCTGCCATGACCGCCAAAGGGAATGGCCTCCTCCACCGTGTAACAGTCCACTTCTTTCCATACACCGTTGATCTTCTGGTTCTTCTTTCCGGGTTTATAGAAGTTGAGCTTGCACAGATCATGAAAGAGGGCCGCGATACACAGGGACTCGTCGTTTATGGGCTCCGGGGAGAGGAATTTCAGGGACTGTGCATACTCCCAGACATCCAGGGAGTGTTCGCACAGCCCTCCGGGATAGGCCCCGTGGTATTTTGTGGAAGCAGGTGCGGTGAAAAAGTCAGTCCTTTCAAGGCCCTTTATCAGTTCTTCTGCTCCCTTTCTGTGAATATGCTCCCTGACTATGGCAAGAAAGCGTTCTTTCTGCTGCTGAATGTTTGGCATGGGTTCCCTCCGGTATGTTCTGTGGCATCATCTGCCTGTTACGCCTGCTTTTCAAGAATAAACTGCCGCGTCAGGCGCATGACATTTGCAAGGTTCTGCAGATCTGTCATAAGGTCACCGGTTTCCAGGGAGTGGTTGGCACCCTGGATGATGTGGAGTGTCTGGCGGACCCGCTTCACCTCCTGGCGGATGGAATCCGTATCCTCTGCCCAGGGATCACTGGAACCGTGAAAGACGATGCCCTTGCCCTTTGCGTCTGCAAAGGTCCAGGGAAGGGGTGTAAAGCACACGGACCGTACCCGGATCTTGCGCCGTGCCATGAACTCATTGGCAATAACGGTGCCGATACTCTTGCCGACGAACAGGATATCCCTGCAGCCGGTAAAGTCTGCCTGAAGGTTCCGGTCCACATGTTCAAGCAGTGTCCGGGCCGTTTCCATAAGGTGCTCCCGGTCTTTTTTTGCATCCTGCGGCAGGGGCCCGTAGGGCGCTTCCAGTATGGTATAGCCCTCAGCCTGACAGATCTTTCTGGTATAGTACAGAAGCGGCTTGTCACAGGTGTAGCCGATTCCGGGGAAGAAGACGGCGATTTTCTCATCCAAGGCAGGCTGCTTTTCCGTCTGCTTCTCCTTCTGTTTCTCCTGAAGCTTCTTCTTAACCTCGGTTATGCGTGCCCTGACCTTTTTGACCTCCATGTCATGCCATGCATCCAGGAAAGGAAGAACGGATATGTCACAGCGGACCTCCATGCTGTCCAGAAGCAGCAGGATAAGGTCCCGGGGCATTTTGGTGAGCCTTGCGGCTGTATCCGTACGGTGCAGCCGGACATCCCGGTCAATTGCTTTAAGAAGCTCGGTCACCATGGTTTCCCGCACGATTTCCCAGCCCCGCTCGGTATAACAGATCAGGGGAAGACGGCCGGAAGTGACAGTGTCCAGGTATCCGTGCTCAATCATCCAGTCCACCCGGCGGCTGATTTCGCTGACGGTCATATCCTGCATGGCCCCGTAAGACGGATTTTTGTCCATGCCGTGCTCCAGGATCTTTTTTTCTCTGGAACCCTTCAGGGTTTTTGTCAGCATATCCCTTCCGCCATTGCCCGCTATATCATATGCGGCCCGGAGGATCTGCCCGATTTCTTTTTCCTTAAGTGCTATGACACCGGTTGTATCCAGATGTACGCTGATCTGCGGCCTTCTGGCCATATGCTTTCACCTCGGATATTCTGTCTCAATGCTTTTTTCTCAGCTGTTGGCCCAGGCATAGCAGTAGGCCTGAGTCCTGGCGGCAAATGCCTCTGTCCTCAGAAGCTGGCGGATTTCCTCTTTTGTATACCAGCCGGGGACGATTTCCTCCATATCGGAGGTGCTTTTGTGGAATTCTCCCTTTGCGGTACCGAACACGCATACATTGCGCTCATTGGAAAACCCTATGGCGCTGTAGCTGTTGTCCAGGGTGTCACGGATCTCTGTCAGCTCAAGGCCCGTTTCCTCCCACAGCTCCCGCCGGGCGCTTTCCTCCGGCGTTTCCCCGGGGTCAATGAGGCCTGCCGGGAAGTTATAGATCCACTGGGCCATGGCCATGCGGTACTCTTTGCTCACCAGGATGCGCTCCCCGGCGGGGTCCGTGAGAATGAGGATAACGGAATCCGCCTTCCGGTTCTGGAGCTCCTCCAGGGTCTGGATGTTCCGGTTGCGGCTTATCATCTCATAGGTCTTGGTGTGCCCTTCACCGGTTACATAGTCCACGTCATAGCGGGTGATGAAACGGCCCTCGTGGACCTTATGAATGCCAAGATACTTCATATTGTATGTCCCCCAATCTTTTATTCTTCCCCTGCTGCCTTGAGGAACGCCCTGCTTAAGCATGCATGAATCAGGTAAGAAATCAGCGTTCCGGAGCAGACGTCGGAGAGGAAGTGGTTGGTCATATGGATTCTGTTGTATGCGTACAGGCAGACGAAAGCGCAGGCCAGGGCAAAGGCAATCCAGTTCCTCCGCACGGTGCGGTTTTTCGTCACATCAGTAAGCATGGGCAGGCCGAACATCATGGCGGCAATGCTCATGTTGCCGCTGGGCCAGGACTTGAAGTTGTCATTGCTGCCTGCAAGGTTTGGAACCATCTGCCACCAGGCACGGAACTGGCTCATGGGATCTTCCAGCGTGAGCAGGTATTTGAAGCGGGGCCTTGAGGCCACCTGCTTGAGCCACAGATTCACCTGGTCCGAGAGCACCCCGGCCACCAGAATGGCGGCGCCCACAGCGATGAGCTTTTCCGGCTTTTCATCATCCAGAACCCTCCGCATGACGATGGGCACCCAGGCAAAGAGAATCACCCACAGAAGCCAGCTCTGCACGGACAGCAGGGGGGATGAAGTACCCGGAACATAGCCCAGCAGTTCCCGCACGCTGGCGCCGGAATAGCTGTTTGAATAATACACCGCAAGAAAACAGGCCAGAACAAGGAGCACATTTGCCAGCATTCTGTTTTTGCCGCCCTTTTTCTTCAGGCCGAGATACAGGCAGGTACCCGCCGCGGGATACAGGCAGAAGGAAAAATACGAGCCGTATGTGGCAAAGACGGCACCCAGGCTGGTTTTGTTTGCAAGAATCGTGCTGATGGCATAGTCAAAGAAGGAGCCCGCCAGGATGCCGGCAAGGCAGCACAGGATTACGCCGGCAAATCCGGCGACGGGTACACCCAGGATGGTCTTTTTCATGCTGTTTATGTCCTTTCTTTTTCAGTCACTGCTGTATTTACTTCAGCACCGGTTTCCAGTCCCTGTCCGCGTCAAGGAACAGTTCTGACTTATCCCCGCCCTGAAAGATACGCATCAGGCTGTCCAGATGCCAGATCCAGTCTGTTTTCAGCACATCGTCCCTGTCCACCCAGAACACCCGGCCCTCGCTTGAGGAAGTCAGCTCCCCGGTAAAGCGGCTGGCGCGGAAGAGAAAGACCATGTACCGGCTGCCGTCCTCCTCGATCCATTCCTTGATTCCGCAAAGCTTTGGGTCCTGTATGGTGAGCCCGGTCTCCTCCTTCACCTCCCGGATGACGGAGTCCACAATGGGTTCATGCCTTTCCACGTGGCCGCCGGGGAAGGTGACGCCCCTGCCGTCTTCCCATACCTTTTCAAGCGCCAGTACCTTGCTGCCGCTTTGAATCATGCACATATTGGTGAGGGTCACCTGTTCCGTGGGTTCCATATGCTGCCCCCTTATGTATAAAACCTTATGCCTTCCGGCATGCAAGGGAT
>CAMOVR010000213.1 GCA_946627565.1 uncultured Clostridia bacterium | reverse complement strand
TTCCTCTTCTCCTTCTGCCTTGACACCCCCGGCCTTCCTCTGCTAAGATGCACTCCCACATGCTTGCACGGCCTTTGTCTGTAAGCCTCTGCGAAGGAAGATACCGGCAGATGGGTTTTACACAAACCCGGAAACACACGTTTCCCATTCTGCCAGGCCAGAAATACAGAGTGCGTCTTAAGCAGAAGAGGACAGTCTATGAGCTACATTTCCCTGGATCATCTTTGCAAAACCTATGTTGTATACAAAAAGGCAGGCCGCCTGCGCCGGGAAAAGACCCGGGTGGAAGCCCTGCGGGACGTTTCCCTGTCCATTGAAAAGGGCGAGCTTCTGGGAATGATCGGCCCAAACGGCGCCGGGAAATCCACCACCATCAAAATCCTCTCCGGCATCCTGACCCCGGATTCGGGCAGCGTGGTCATGGACGGCCGGGTACCCTGGATCAATCGGAAGGAACATGTCCGGCATCTGGGGGTTGTTTTCGGCCAGCGCATGCAGCTGTGGTGGGATGTCCCGATCCTGGACAGCTATGCCCTGCTGAAGGACATATACCGGGTATCCGACAGGGACTACCGCGCCCGGCTGGATGAACTCACCGGGGTTCTGGATCTTCAGGACCTGCTCCACACGCCCCTCAGGCAGCTGAGCCTCGGGCAGCGCATGCGGGCGGAACTGTGCGGCTCCCTGCTGCACCGGCCGGACCTGCTGTTCCTGGACGAGCCCACCATAGGGCTGGACTCGGTCAGCAAGCTGGCCCTGCGGGACTTCCTGAAATGGGAAAACGCGCAGCACGGCACCACCATTCTCCTGACCACCCATGATATGGAGGACATCTCCGCCCTCTGTTCCCGGGTTTTGGTGCTGGGACACGGGCAGAAGCTCTTTGACGGTCTCTTTTCGGACCTGGTCAGCCGTTATGATGTGTCCCGCAGGGTTTCCGTCTCCTTCGGTCCCCTCCTGTCCATCCCGGAGTTACCTTCAGGCGTCACCATGGAGCGGGAAGGCGATGCGCTGACCATTGCCTATGACCCCCGGGTGCTGCCCACCGGGGAGCTTCTCTCCCGTCTCAGGCCCTGCGGCACCATCCGGGAAATGACCATCCAGGGACAGAACATCGACCACATCATTGCCGACATGTACCGGGAGCTTGCCTTATGAAAAGAAACAGTCTGACTTCGCCGGACAAAGGGAACCCCTCCGGAAGGCATGCTCTCCGGCAGCACATCTCCATGTATCTTTCCATCTTCCGCCTGAGGGGGAACATGGAACTGCAGTACCGGGGCGCCATGGTGGGAGGCATCGTCTGCCAGACCTTTTTCGGCCTGATCCTCATCGCCCTCTACAGAGCCCTGTACGACACCCGTCCCCAGACCCTCCCCCTGCAGAACGTGGTCACTTATGTCTGGCTTCAGCAGGCGTTTTTCCGCATGCTTCTGGCCACGGACGGGGACCTGTCCGACAAGATCCTCACCGGGGGCATTGCCTACGACCTGTGCCGCCCGGCGGACCTGTACAGTCTCTACTTTGTCCGGATCATGGCCCAGAAGCTCACCGGCAGCCTCATGCGGGGCATCCCCATGATGCTCATCGCCTTCCTGCTGCCAAAGGGCTGGGGCGCCGCGCCGCCTGCTTCTCTGCCCCACTTGTTCTGCGCCTTGTTTGCCCTCTTCCTGGGGCTTGTGTGCGTGTGTGCCCTTGAAAACATCACCATGGGCTTTACCATGCTCACCCTGGACCCCAGGGGGCTGCAGGGCATGATGCACCTGCTCATGATGATCTTTGCCGGGAACATTCTTCCCCTGACCCTGTTTCCGGACAGCTGGCAGAAAATCATCACCTGCCTGCCCTTTGCCCAGATGCTGGACGCTCCCATCCGGTTCTATACAGGGGACTATGCGCTCGCGGATGCCGGACGCATTCTCCCCCTGCAGGCCCTCTGGGCCGTCCTTCTGATCTTCTCCGGGCGTTTCCTCTGGAAGCACAACCAGAAACGCCTGGTCCTTCAGGGAGGCTGACAGACATGAACACGCTTCATCTTTATCTCCGCTCCATGGGCATCCTCATGAAGAGCCGTCTGCAGTATCCTGCCTCCTTCCTGATGCAGACCCTGGCCCAGCTGATTATGGAGGGCGGCGAACTGCTGGCCGTGATCCTTCTCATCCAGCGCTTTGAAGGCGTCAGGCAGTGGGTTGCCGGGGACCTCTACTTCTTCTTTGGCATCATGTCCGTCACCTTTTACCTCACCGAGTGCTTCGGCAGGGGGCTCACCGGCACCTTCCCCTCCATGGTGCGCTCCGGCCACCTGGATACCCTGCTGCTTCGCCCCCGGGGCGTACTGACCCAGGTGCTCTGCAGCGATATGGACCCAAGGCGCATCGCCTGTATCGCCGTGGGCACCACGGCCCTTGTCATGGGAAGCCATATGAGCCATGTGGTCTGGACGCTTCCCCGGGTGCTCCTTCTTATGGAAGCCATCCTGTTTGGATGCATGCTGATCCTGGGCCTGTTCCTCATAGAGGCCGTCTTCTGCATCCATTCCATCAAGTCGGTGGAGCTGGTAAACGCCATCACCTACGGGGGCCGCAGCGCCTGCGAGTATCCCGTGAACATTTATCCCCGCACCCTGCAGATCCTCTTTACCTGTCTGGCGCCCTTTGCCCTGGTACTCCAGGTCCCTGCATCCCATATTCTGGGAAAGCCGCTGTTTGGCTGGCCGGAATGGACCGCCTTTGTGACACCGCTGTCCGGCGCTGCTGTCTTTTCCCTCATGTACCTGCTCTTCCGGCAGGCCGTGGGGCATTACCGCTCATCCGGCAGCTGAGTCCATCATCCTCATCACAAACCAAATACGTTATGGACTTCTTTTCCCTGGCAAACCGGAACGCATTCCTCTTAAGGAAAACTTCCATATCCGGATTCAGTTCTTCTGCGATTCCATCTTCATTCTTTTTCTTTGCTTTAAGGTCTGCAGCCAGTGCATTCATGCCCTCTTCTACGGCTTCATCGTCCAGGTCAGGAATATTCTATACAGCAATCGTCATGCTTTGATTCCCTTCTTTGCGAGAACCTTAGCCATAAAACGTTTTGTCCTCTCCCGATCTGTTACGACGCCGGACTTCTCATCCTCTGTCCTCTGGTGACGATTCTTTGCATGTTCTTCCATCGCATCTGCATACGCCTCAAGAACCTTTGGATTGTTGACGCGGATATTCTCGATTATGCTTGAAACAGCCATGTTCTCACCTCTAATCTGCGAAAAGCAGACAGGCAAATATACCTTATCTATCTTAAGTGCTGTTATAAGTGTAAGCCTATGAAATTTCAATAAATTGAACATGCGGATGATGCCCACTGTGGAGCTTCTTAGCCGCCTGCCCTTTGCCCTGGTGCTCCAGGTTCTTTCCTCCCGCATTCCGGGAAAGCCGCTGTTTGGCTGGCCGGAATGGACCGCCTTTGTGACACCGCTGTCCGGCGCTGCTGTCTTTTCCCTCATGTACCTGCTCTTCAGGCAGGCCGTGGGGCATTACCGCTCATCCGGCAGTTGAGTCATGTAACACGTATCCCGCACAGGGACAGGACGGAAGGCGCCTGGTCAAGGGAAATACTGGTCCCCTGCAGGCAGGAGACAGATGTCCGGATCCCGGTGATGGTGCAGGTGGAAAGGTCTATCTGGTTAAGCTGGGTTTCCTGGATCTCCGCTTCCTCCAGGGAGCATTCCCTCCATATGAGGTTCTTCTGTCTGCACCGGTGGAAAAGCGCCTGCCGCATCTGACAGGAGGCAAACAGGGCGTCCTGAAACTGGCAGTCCACAAAGCCCGCGTACCTGAGAAGACAGTTTTCTACCGTCACATCCCTGAGATTCATGTTCTCCATGTTCATGCCGGCCCCCCGGCTTCCGGTGACAGAGCAGCGGATGATGCTGCCGTCCCGGAAGGAAAAAGAGGAAAAGTCGCAGTCCTCAAAGCAGCAGTCCGTAAAATGGATGCGAACAGGTTCAGGGGCTGAAAACCGGACATGCTGAAAAACGCACCCGCTGAAATCCAGCACGGAACCGCTGACTTCCTCAAGGTCCTCCTGGGAAAACAGGCATCCGGTTACCGTGTCCCCTTCCTCCTCTGCCCGCCTGACGATGTCCATAAGGGAAGACGGACTGACGGGCTCTTTCTGAAGATGAGCGGGAAGCACCGGGCCCCTGGGCAGCCTGCCCTTTGGAAGATCTGCATTCTTTCTGTCTTTCATGTTATTCCTGCTTTCATCGAGTAAAGGCAGAGACAGCACTGTCCCTGCCTTTACTTATGCTCTGAAACTGTCTTCCGGGATTTCTCACGCTTCATCCGTAAACAGGGTGAACCCGGCAAACTGCAGGTACCCGTCCCCTTCAAAGGTGAAATACAGGGACTGCACCCCGTCCGGTACCCGGATCTCCGCTTCCGTATTGTGCCAGACATTGGCATAGGACACCGGTATGCTGCCTATGGCTTCCCCGTCCCAGCTGAGTTTTACCTCCATCCGTCCCCTGGCATATCCCTTGGTGCGGATCCCGATGCGCCTTACGCCCCTTAAGTCAAAATAGCGGAAGCCCGCCGTGGCAGAAGGCCGCATGTTGGCGATGTAGCTCATGCCATGGCCGTTTTCCCGGATCTCCTGGGTGATTTTGGGGAAGCGGTCATCCATCCAGCCGGACCAGGGCACATAGGTCACTTCCGTATCCGTAAACAGGTGGCAGGCAATATATGCCGGATACCAGCCTCTGCCCTCCAGGGGCCTGACGCTGCCGCAGGAGGTCACCTCCGCCTGACATATGGTCCCGTCCTCCCGGATTCTGAGCTTTTCAAAGCAGCCCTGGCGGGAATAGTTGGTGCCGTTGGTATGACGGTGGTAGAAAATGTACCAGTCATCCCCGATCTTCTCCATGCTGCCGTGGTTGTTGGCCGTATAGTACATGGGTTTCCCGGCAGGCTTGTAGCTGCTGATCCCCATGTCGCAGCTGGAGATGATAACCCCCTGATAGACAAACCCCTCTGTGGGTTTTGTGCTGACGGCATAGCAGAGCTCATGGAAAAGGATGGAGGAATAGATGAAGTAATACAGATCCCCGCGTTTGCGGATGGAGGGCGCTTCAAAAAACTCATGCCCCTCAAAGCCTGTCCCCTTGCTGTACATGCAGCCGGGTGCCACAAAGCGGGGCGCTTCCAGGACCGTCAGCATGTCAGGTCCCAGCACCGTGCACATGGCTCCGTGTCTGGACGTGTCTCCCCTGCTGCAGAAGCCCGTGTACAGATAGGTCCTGTCCCCTTCCGTCAGGACACCTGGATCGAACTGGGGCTCGTCCCCTTCCCTTTCCCCAAGATATGTCCCGTCCGGATAGTGGACATAACCATAGAACTTATATTTTCCTGCAGGGGTGTCACTGACAGCAACGGACACAACGCCCCAGTTGCTCAGCACATAATACAGGTAGTAGCGGCCGTCCGGCCCCACCGTCACATCCGGGGCATACAGGTTGCCCTGCAGATCCTCATTGTGGGGATCCTGGTCCTTCCTGTATATGACGCCCTCATACCGCCAGCTGCCCAGATCCTCCACCGGGGCTGACCAGCACACATAGTCCCCCATGCAGTAGACGTCCCCGCCGAAAAAGTCGTGGGAACCGTAGACGTATACTCTGTCACCGAACACATAGGGTTCTCCGTCCGGTACATATTCCCAGCTGGGAAGATATGGATTGATGATCTGGCCCATATACTGTCACCTCTCTGTATGTTTCACGAAAACAGGCTGTACCGGTCTTTTC
>CAMOVR010000212.1 GCA_946627565.1 uncultured Clostridia bacterium | reverse complement strand
TATAGAACAGAAGGGTGCACAGCAATAGAACCACCACTGTCATAAAAAACCAGGTTCCGCTGATGATCTGTTTTTTCAGGCTGAACATTCGTTTCTTCAAAATCAGTTCCTCCCCGGTGTACATTCCTGTCTCTTCTGTTCATATTACCATTATTTTTGATGTTTTACTATAGTTCGTTCTCCCGGGAACTTCGGTCGATCCGGTAAAAGTCTGAAAATCAACAATCCCTGTCGTAAAAAAAGATATTCTTTGCTGCTCTGATCTTTTAAAATCATTATAGTAGCTATAGTTGTTAAGCTGCCGTTCGCGGTACGCATACCGTTCCGGACGGCAGCTTTTTTTTCGTTATTATCTGTTTCTATTTGTAAAAAGGGGGATATGCATGGACCACACTCGAATGAAGACTGAAGGCTGCTCCAACGCCATGAATTATCTGGCTCCGTTCACCGGTCTTTCCATAACAGACAGCCGCAAAGAAGTGGAGGAGCGCCTTGCCCGGCTAAGAGCTGCAGGTATTTATTCCATGAATCTGCTTTGGAGCGGTGGTGATGAAACAGGCAGTCATACCCCGTTTAATTCAGTAAGTTACTGGACAAGGATAGGCTGGATAGCGGAGATCTGCCGGAAAGAAGGCATGACTTTCATGATTCAGGATGCTGCACCTTTCCCCACCGGACTTGCGGACGGATGGCTGAAGCAGCCGGAATTCCTGAACAGGAACAAACAGTATCTCGGTGAACGTCACCTGGATGTGAAGGGTCCGAATCCGGACGGAGCCTTTCTGGTGTCCGAACTGATGGGTTCCATTCGATCCACCGATCAGGAGCATGGATTTGGCCAGGCGCGTCCCTTTCCCGGAGACAGCCTGTACGCGGTCGTTGCTGTCAGGCATGATCGGGACGGACTCGATCCGGACAGTGCAGCAGACCTTACATCCGCAGTTTCGGACGGACTTCTGTTATGGCCGGTACCGGAGGGCATCTGGCGCATATTCGTGATCTTTGTCACTATGAATGACGGAGGCAGGCAGTATTACATCAACCTTCTGGATCCGGACTCTGTCAAACTGAACCTTCAAGCCATCTACGAACCACATTACCTGCGGCTGAAGGGGGAAGCAGGCAAAACCTGGCTCGGTTTTTTCTACGATGAGACGGAAATCGGGAACCTGTGGCGTTACAATGTGCCTACCCTGCCCGGAGACAGGCGCAATGTAGAAGGAGAAAGCATGGCCCTGCCCTGGAGTCCCCTTGTTCAGAAAAAATGGGAAAATACGATGGGTACTCAGTCCCGCCGGGTATTACCTTTCCTTTGGGAGGATTGTGAAAAACTGCCCCATGTCCGTGTACAATTCATGGATATCGTGTCCCGGATCGTACAGGAAACATATAACGGACAAATGCATTCATGGTGCCAAAAACACGGTCTGCAGTATATCGGCCATGTCTGTGAAGATGAAAACACGCACTGTTCCCTGGCAAACGGACCGGTCCACTTTTTCCGGATGCAGAAACACCAGGACGCGGCCGGCATCGATCTCATCGGCGGACAGGTGATGCCGGGTAAAGACTTCCGGCAGAGCTGGTACGGCTGCCCGGATGGTGATGGGGAATACTATCATTATGGCCTTGCCAAGCTGGCTTCCTCTGCCGCACATATCATGCCGGATAAACATGGCAGAGCTTTCTGTGAGGTTTTCGCAGTGTACGGCGACATCGCAGGAACACGCCTGCGGAAATATATCTATGACCATCTGCTGGTTAACGGGATCAATGAAATGATCCCTGCCCCGCCCTTCGTTCCGGGGGCAGCTCCCGACATCAGCAGAAAAGAGAATGAATATGTCAGGCATATGTGCTGCCTGCTGCATGATACGCGTCCTGTAGTTAAAGCAGCTGTGTTGTACCATGCTCAGGCAGAATGGTACGGCGGAGGTTTTGACCGGTTCCAGAAGGCAGGAAAAATCCTCGCGCAGGCACAGATCAGCTATGATGTCATCCCGGCGGACGTCTTTGAGGATACGGCATTCTTCCATACCGATCTTTCCGATGGCCTGTGCATAAACGGGATCCGATATGAAGTTCTGATCGTTCCCAAAGCAGCTGCACTTCCTTCCGCACTCGCCCTGCAGTTGGAAAAACAGGTCTTTCCCGTTCCAGTCATTTTCTGCGAACATCGCCCGGAAGTTGTCGCAGAAACAGGCAGACATATCCATATCGAAAGTGGTGAGACAGTCCCGATGAAAGCTCTTGCAGACAGGCTGCAACAGCTTATTCAAAGAGATCTGATCCCGAACAGAAATCTCCCGTATCTCCGTTATGCACACTACCGGAAGGAAAGCACCGACTATTATTTTCTGGTCAACCAGGGAGATTCCTGTACCTTTGAAATCAACGCAGCCGGACATGGAACGCTGAAGCTCATAGACATTATGGGACAGACTTCCCGCCGGATTCCGTCAGAGCAAAGAGAAGGCCGATTTACCTGTCATCTGGACATGGATCACTGGGAATCCATCCTCCTGGCTGCGGGCGATCCGGATGGTACAGAAAATGAACTTCCTCCCATCGCAAAAACAGAAATTCTCTCGTCCGTATGGCAGGTGAAACTGGAAGACGGCACAACATTGGACATGGACAGGCTGCGCAGCATCAATGCTGCAGATCTTTTCCCGCGATACATGGGACGAATTGAATATGAGACTGTATTTTCTCTGGATGAAAACCCCGATGTTCTGCATCTTGGGGAGGTCTGGGAGACCGCAGAAGTCTATGTTAACAGCCAGCCCGCCGGGCTGCGCCAGTGTACACCCTATGATTACAATATCCGCGGACTGACTCGTGCCGGCGAAAACCGGCTGCGTATAATAGTTCAGACCGGAAGGGCGAGGAAAACAGGCGGTGAAACATCTTCCGCCTTTGGCCGAAGCATGAGTGCCACCGTATACAATGCGCTGCCGCCGGGCGGCCTTCTGGGCCCGGTCATTCTGTATTACAGCATATAACGAAAGGAGAATCGCAGATGAAACAGTATTTGGCAAACCGATCTGTCGAACCGACAGATATGGAGAAGGAAGGGGCCGTTGTTGCGCTGGAAATGCTTCGCGAAGGCGCTGTACTGCTGGAGAATAAAGGCTTTCTGCCTGTACAGGAAGGCCGAAAACTGGCTTTGTATGGATATGGCGCTCGAAACACAGTCTATGGCGGACTGGGTGCCGCGAGTATTCATATCCGAAAGGGTGTGAGCATAGAAGCAGGACTGGAGAATAATGGTTTCATTGTCACCACAAAATCGTATCTGGATCGCTATGAAGCACAGATGCAGGCGGAAGAGGATGCCTACTACAGGAACATCAGGGAGCGTTGTGGAGAGAAAATCATCGAAGGCGTATTTATCATGTACTCCGATCCGTATGTCCCATCGGCACAGCTGGAAATCACACAGGAGGATATCCGCGACTCTGATACCGACACGGCAGTATATGTCATCTCCCGCTGTTCGGGGGAAGGCGCCGACCGTAAACCGATTCCCGGCGACTATGAACTGTCCGAAGATGAAATAACCAACCTGGAACGACTGGAAGCAGCCTATGACAACCTGATCGTAATTCTGAATACCTGCGGAGTGATCGACACAAAAAGGATCCGAAGCCTTCAGAACCTGAAAGCATTGCTCTTTGTCGGTATGGGGGCAGCAGAAACAGGCACTGTAACAGCCGAGATCCTATCCGGAAAGGTGTGCCCCTCCGGAAGGCTTACCTCGACCTGGGCAGAAAAGTACCTCGACTATCCATCCGCGGACACCTACGCCGCAGTCAACGGGAATCTGGATGACGAAGAATACCGGGAAGGCATCTATGTCGGTTACCGCTGGTTTGATGCATTTCAGATCAAGCCTGCTTACTGCTTCGGATACGGTCTGAGCTACACAGAATTTGTAATGAATCCCGCAGGATTTAAAAAAAAGGGCGAAGACATATATGTATCCATCGAGGTCCGTAATGTCGGAAGCACCTTTGCCGGCAAAGAAACTGTACAGCTGTATGTATCCCAGCCTGGAGGAAGTATTCCCAAAGCTCCAAAGATCCTGGCAGGCTATGAGAAAACAGATTTGTTGCCTCCAGGCACATGCCAGACTCTCACTGTTGCCGTACCGCTCAGAAATCTGGCTTCGTATGATAGAGCCCGGTCTGCCTGGGTTCTGGAGTCAGGTGATTATATATTCTATATAGGCAATGATTCGGAGCACCTCATTCCGGCAGGTATCGTCCGCCTTGACAGTCCTGCCGTTACCGAACAGTGCACCCCCGTTTGTGCAGATTCCTGGCCACTGGATGAATTTGTACCGGAAACAATATTACCGGGCGGATACGGATACACCGGCGCGGACCTCCCCGTTCTTCCGGTCTCCGCACAGGAAATTGAAACACAGACACATGATTATCGAACCGTTATAAATAAAACTTCCTCTGCGCTTCACAGAGACACACCTCTTTCATTTCAGGATGTGGTTTCCGGCAGGAATACAGTGGAGGAACTGGCATGCGATCTGTCACTGAATGAACTGGCTCACCTGTTGGTAGGGAATGTTCCGGAGACAGCCGGAGAAGTAACCCGCGCCTCGGTATTTGCGTCCGGGACCTCCGTTTCCACGGCGGATACCGGAAACGCAATCGAATATATCGTACCCGGATCAACGGAAACAACGGTCAGTCTGCTGCAGAGCCGCGGGATTCCCAAGCTGAACATCGCGGATGGCGGCTCCGGTTTACGCCTCGCTCCGGAATTTCAGACAGACGCAGAAGGAAACCTTGCCACAAGCCCTCTTTTCTCCATCGGCAACGTAGACAAATTTGCAGGAGACATCCTGCGAAAAGAAGGCGGTGGTGAACATTTCTGGCAGTATCCCACAGCATTCCCTATGGCAATGGTCATGTCGCAGACCTGGAATCAGGCTTTGCTGAAACGCTGCGGCGAGATCATCGGTCAGGAAGCGGATGCCCTGGGCGTGGATGTATGGATGGCTCCGTCCATGAATATTCATCGCAGCCCTCTGTGTGGAAGAAACTATGAGTATTATTCGGAGGATCCGTTTATCACCGGCAGCTGTGCCATTGCAGCCCTGGAAGGTTTTCAGAAATGCAGATACAGTGCTCCATGCATCAAGCATTTTGCATGCAATAATCAGGAAGACAACCGCGGTGCAACCAACGTTCACGTCAGTGAACAGGCATTGAGAGAGATCTATATGAAGGGATATGAAATGGCGGTTCGTGCCAGACATCCCCGCTGCCTGATGACCTCCCTGAATCTGGTAAACGGAATTCACATGGCAAACCAGAAGGATCTGCTGACCACAGTACTGAGGCAGGAGTGGGGCTTTGACGGTCTCGTGATGTGTGATTGGGGAACGACAGTCTCCGATCGTAAAGAAAACCACAAATACAGCTGCTCCTCCATACCCGGTTGTATCCATGCCGGCAATGACCTGATCATGCCCGGAACACAGAACGATATCGACGGGCTCATCCACTCGATCGAAAACGGCGATCTTTCCATGGATGAAATGCTTCAAAGTGCCGGGAGAATGCTTACATTAATGGTCAGTCAAGTCCGAATAACCGAGATGTGAACCAATACATACGATATACCAGACACTCCCCGCAGGCTGTCAGCTAACACTTGCATCAAAAAACTCCCGGGAGAGATATGCACAGCATTTCTTCCGGGAGTTATTCTCTGATTCAGTTTACAGTCTCGTATTCCGATATTCATTCGGTGAAACACCGGCTGTTTTCTTAAACACTCTTGAAAAATGCGCCACATCCATGAACC
>CAMOVR010000211.1 GCA_946627565.1 uncultured Clostridia bacterium | reverse complement strand
GGGCTCAGTCATGGCCCCTGTGCAGACCGTAGTGGCGTACATAGTCTTCCAGCTCTTCCATGTTCATGGCGTTGCCGATGAGGGAGCCCTGTCCCTTGAAGGTTCCGATTTCCTCGAAGAATTCAAACTGGTCCTGGGTGTCGATGCCCTTGGCGCAGATGTTCATCTCCAGGGTGTGGGCCATATGCTGGATGCCGATGATGGTCCTGCAGGTCTGATCGTCCTCCGGAACATGTTCCGCTATGCTTCTGGCCAGCTCAATCAGGTCAAAATGGACTTTGCACAGAAGGGGAATGTTGGTCTGGGAGGTGCCGAAGTTGCCCATGGCCAGCAGAACGCCATGTTCATCGTGGAGGGTGTTCAGGTTTGCGCAGCCGTTTTCATTCAGGTCCTGCAGTTCACTGATTTCAAACTGCAGGTGTTTGCTCTGCAGACCCGTCTGTTCAAGACAGCTGCAGACGTCACTGATAAACTCACTGCTTTCGGCAAACCTGGGCAGCATGTTCAGGGAAAGGGTCATGTTGGTGTTGGTGCTGTTGCTGATTTCAATGGTCTTGCGCGCCGTTTCCCACAGAAGGCGTCTGGAGAAGAGAACGGAGAGTTCGTCATCGTTTTCAACCTCCTGAAGAACCTCCCAGGAGGGGAAGGACTTTCCGTCCGGAGTGATGAATTCGGAGACGAACAATTCGTAGGTGTTGCAGGTGTTCTTGCCAAAGGTCCATTTGGGCTGTCCCTGCAGCACCATGGTACTCTTGTTGATGATTTCGGCGATGATATCAGCAAAGATACGGTTTTTCACAGTAGATCCTCCTTTTTGTCCCGGGCAGCTGGCTGTATGGGATGCAGTCTGTACCAGCCTGTCCTGTAAGGTGCTTCATGCCGGATTCTGATGTACAAACGAATTTACGGAAACTTGTATCTGATTTGATTATAACATAACAGAAACGGCTGTCAACGAAACAGGGAAAAGAAAAAGACGGTAAATCGGGTTTCCTGAGTTAAATGGCCATGACAAAATATACCCGCATATAAAAATCTGCGCATCATGCAGCGCTTTTCGGCCCGCATGCCGGTTTTTCCGGGGAAAAACAGACGTTTTCAGCAAGGCAGGAGAGGAAAGAAAGCATGGGCGTGGAATATCTGTCAGAAGATATGCAGGGTTTCGGCATCTGAGAGGCGTACATCCGGCGGGGAGCCGGGGGATGACGGCCTGATACGGAAAACCGGACAGAGGGGTACAGCATCATGGAAGAGGGAAGCGCATATGCAGCATTCAGCATTCTGGATCCGCAGGGGAAGACCGACGAAAAAAGGGAGATGCCGGCATACATTCAGGATCTGAATCTGGAAACCATTTTTGACTATCTGTCCGTGACGGGGGGAAAATCTGTCCTCAGATACTATCGCTTTCTTCCGGAAACAGCGGAGGCGGAAGCATACCGGCGGGCCGTGTACAGCGATGTCAAAAAGGACAGGGTATGCAAAGCGCTGACCGGCTTTACGGAGGGCATGGGCCAGGTACATGATCTTTTCCGGAAACGGGATTATGCTCAGGACAGCATGCAGAAGGCGGTATGGCTTGTCCGGGAAGTGGATGCCTGGTGCTCGGCATGCAGACAGCTTAAAGAGGATCTGGAGCAGGCAGAGCTGACATCACCGGGCCTGCTCAGGTTCCGGGATATCATCCGGCAGATGACGGAGAGCGGAGATTTTCAGGAAATGTACGGGCAGGTACACGGGATATTGCAGGAAATCCGCGGCCTTAGGCTGATCATCACCTATGAGAAGGACAGGATCCGGGTGGAGGTGCCGGAAGACGGGAAAGAGAATGGGACAAATCCCATCCAGGAAGGCGGGCTGATCCGGAATCCCTTTGCTGCAGGTGCTGAACTTTCGGAGATGGAGAAGGAGTGCCTGGAGGTCCTGAAGAAAAGGAAGCCGGCATTCTTCCGGGCCATCCTGGAGGTGGCCGGACGCTTTGAATCCTATGAAAACCCGGTGCTGGCAAGATTTGAAAAAGAGATCCGGTTCTATCTTTCCTACTGCGCCCTGCAGAGGGAAATGGAGGAAAAGGGCTTTGCCTTTGCGGTTCCCTCCGTTTTGGAGGATCGCCCCATGGAGGGAAGGGGACTGTATGATCTGGCCCTTGCCTGCGTGCATGTAAGAAGCGGAAAACCGGTGGTGGCAAACGATTTCTGCTACAGGGCCGGGGAGCGCTTCTTTGTGGTGACCGGCATGAACCAGGGCGGAAAGACGACTTTTGCCAGGAGCCTTGGACAGCTGGTTTATTTTGCCAGAATGGGACTGGATGTTCCGGCCAGGGAAGCGAATGTGCCGTTTTTCCAGGATCTTCAGACACACTTTTCCGTGGAGGAAAGCGTGGAAACCGGACGGGGAAAGCTGAAGGAAGAACTGATGCGGCTTGCTCCCATGATGGAAGAGGAGCGGAGAGGGACCTTTGTGGTGATCAATGAGCTGTTCACAACAGCTGCAAATTACGATGCCCGCATCATGGGCGGGAAGGTCCTGGAACACTTCATCTCCCTTGATTGCATGGGCGTGTATGTGACCCACCTGAAGGAACTGGCGTCGGTACATCCAAAGGTGGTCAGCCTGCGGGCTGTGCAGGATGAAAACGGAGAGGCCACGTATCAGATCAGGCGGGGAGAAGCGGCGGACAGCGGAAGCGCGGAAAACCAGGTCAGAAAATACGGCCTGACCTATCAGCAGCTGAAGGAAAGGCTGTGAAAAGGGCCTGGCGTCTTTTCAGGCAGCGCCGGCCGGTGAAGCGCAGATTTCTGCAGAAATCGGAATGTGCGGAGAGATCGTATGGAAGTATGTCTGTTGTATAAAGACCGGGACAGGGAGCGCCTGACAGAAGGATCCTATTCTGACAGTGAGAACATGAAGAAGGATCTGAATCTGGGCGTTCTGTTTCATGCCGCCGGCCGGAAGCTGATCCGTGAAAGGGGCGAAGTGAAAAAGGTGGACCGGGAAGACCCTTTCCTTGTGGATACCATGGAAAAGGTTGTGATGGTCCCCCTTTTATCCCGGGATGAAATCGAATACCGCCAGGAAATTGTGAAGGACTGCTTTGAACATGAGGCATTCTTTCGGGAACTGTACCGGATCAGCGACGAGACGCTGAAGGCCTGGGATTTCCTGGGCCGAAGTGCGGTGGAAAGGTCCCGGAAGCGAAGTCCGGTCACAAAGCTGCTGGATGACATCCGTCTTCTGCACCTTTTCCTGGATTCCCTGCGGGAAATACGCTCATGCCTTGACGGAGAAACCAGCGAAACAGAATCCTTAAGCAGAGCTGTGTTTCACTCGGAAGGGCTCAGAAGCTTCTGCGAAAGGTTCAGGGCTGCCTTTTCTGACAGCCGGGAGGAAAGCCTGAGGGAGATGCTTGAGCGCATTTCCTTTTATACAGACGGCGAAGGGCAGAAGGGAAGCGCGGCAGGGCAGGAAGGCTGGACGAAAAAGCCTAGGATTGTGCTGGAATGCGGGCTGGAGGACGGACTGAAATTCAGCTCCATCCGTCTTGTGGAGGTCTCATCCGAAAACATGCGCTATTACCCCTACGGATCCACCATGAAGAAGCTGCAGGAAATCAGGTATGCCATGGCCCCGGGCTCCTTTAAGGTGGAGAAGGACCAGAAGCTGGCCGAGCAGGCAAAACATCTGGAATATGTGGTGACCCGGTTTATGGTGGACCAGGTGATGCCGGAGATCATGGCGGAGTTCCAGTCCTTCTTTGACCAGCTCAGGAGGCAGACCGCTTTTTATCTGGGGGCTCTCCACATCCGGGATTACATGGATTTCCTGAGAATCGATGCCTGTTTTCCGCAGGTGTCTGACCGGGACATCATGGAGTTTGAGGAACTCAGGGAACTGGTGATGGGTCTTGAAACACGCGTGGAGGTAATCGGGAACACCTGTACACTGAGCCGGAAGGACCTGCTGGTGGTGACTGGCGCCAACCAGGGAGGAAAGTCCACCTTCCTCAGGAGCATAGGGATTGCACAGGTGATGATGCAGTGCGGCCTGCCGGTGGCGGCAAAAGCATACAGGAGCGCCGTGTTCCCGGGGATCTTTGTCCACTTTACCAGGCGGGAGGATGCCTCCATGAACAGCGGACGCCTGGATGAGGAACTCAGGCGCATGAACCGGATTGTGGAGGAGATTTGCGATGGATCCCTGCTCCTGCTCAATGAGTCCTTTGCAACCACCACGGAGAAAGAAGCCTCTGTCATCGCCTGCGACATTACCAGGGCACTGACGGAGGCAGGCGTGAAGATCCTGATGGTTACCCATCTGCTCTCCTTTGCACAGCGCCTTTACGATGAGGAGAAAGACCTTCCGGCGTCCCGGGTCGAGTTTCTTTCGGCAGAGAGGAAGGAAAATGGCAGACGTACCTTCCGCATGATCCGGAAGGTACCGGAGATGACCAGTTTCGGCCTGGATCTCTTTGAAGAAATCGTGGGGAAAGGGCCGGGACACTGACAGAGGTGTTTGCGCAGACCCCGCCGGACTGCGGGAAGGATGCTGAAACCCTCGTGTATGCATGTGAGAGTATGGAGCCGAATCTTGACGATGAAATGGATTTCGTGTAGACTTGTACACGAAATATAGAAGCATTCTCCATATTGCATACAGCGAAGGTTGATGTTCGTGTCCTTTTGATACGCCTATGTTACCAAGGGCATGACAGAGGAGGAAATATATATGAATTTTGGCAGTAAGGTACGTACTTTGCGCAAGAGTCTGAAGCTTTCACAGAGTGAACTTGCTGAGAAGATCGGCGTCAGCACCCGCAGCATTGCAGGATATGAGGCAGGCACATCCATCCCCAGAAAACCGGCCACCTACGAAGCGCTTGCAGAAGCCCTTGGCGTCGACGCAAATTATCTGCGTACCGAAGAGATAGACAAACCGGAGCTTTCAGATCCCAAAGGCGAGTTCGACTGCTGGAAAATGAGGCAGGAGATTCTCCAGAATATCCGGAAGCTGTTTATCTGCGATGAATTCGGCTTTGATGATCAGATGGATTTCATGGCGGATGTGGAACAGCTTTTCCTGGATGCCAGAATGTGGACCAGAAAGTACGAAAAAATCGATGAGTCGAGGTAACAGACCGGACAGGTCTGCTGTATAAAAAGCCCTGAACCCCTTATACAGAAGGGTTCAGGGCTTTTGTTTTCTTTTCTGTCAGCAGGATGCATATCCGTGAACAGCATGCCATACAGCCCGGGCGTTTCCGTAACAAAGATGAGAAGATAGCTTTATGGCGTACAGGATCATGCCCTCTGTTTCGGAAAACGGTTTCTCCCGGGAATACACATGCCCTGACAATCAGGGCAGCATGCTTTATGACAGACAAACCGGAAACGGGGTGCCCGGAAAGACATCCGGAACACCCCGCAGAGGGAAATGCATGCAGAAGATCAGGCAGGTATTGCGCTGCCGGTTATGCAGCGTCCAGGTTCCTAAACAATCAGGCCTTCTTCTTTTTGCCGCCCAGCAGACTGTAGATGATCCATGCTGCAGTCAGGGCAAGCAGCACGCCGGAGATGATCTGTGTGGCAGTCAGAGCGGTCTTCCACCAGGGGGTGACGGGCACCAGACGGGTTCCCTTGGAAATACCGTTCATGGCATTGGACTGGGCCACAGAATAGCATACACGCTTGGCAGACAGGCGCATGGCATTGGCCAGTACGGAGTTGCTGCCGCTGTTTCCGGCGCCGGGCTTGTAGGCGTCGAACTGGAAGTCCTGAGCTGTGCCGTCGGGAATATCGCAGCCGCCGACATAGATGCCATACAGAAGCTCGATGTAGGGGGAGTTGTCCTGAGCGCCGTTCATGTCGGTGTACATGTCGG
>CAMOVR010000210.1 GCA_946627565.1 uncultured Clostridia bacterium | reverse complement strand
GAAAAGATCATGCCGGTCGGCGTCTCGGAGCAGAATATGTACAATTCGATCCTTCTGGCGGTTGCACAGGGAAAACGCTTCAGTAAGGAGATAGCAGAGGCTGTCGGCGTCGAAAGTAATTATGCGGCAAAATATCTTTCGTCACTGGTGCAGATGCAGGTGCTGGAACGGCGCGAATCTTTTATCCGGAAAAAGAAAACCAATTACTATGCCGTGGCAGACAACCTGCTTCGTTTCTGGTATCGGTTCATCTTTGACCAGCGGGACGTGATTCAGAATGGCTTTGGAGAAATCCTTTTCCGTGAAGACCTGGATGAAATCCGGGATTTTACCGCTCGGTCTTTTGAAGATGTAGCTCTGCTCTGGCTGGAAGAACAGAATCGCGAAGGAAAGCTGCCCGTTTATTATGAACCGATTCGCAATTATACGGTGGAAAACTCCCGGCTTGGCCGCTCCATTGAGCTGAACTGCCTGGCGGAGGGGATCGGTAAGCAGAAGAACCACCTGCTTGCTGTAGAATGCAAGTATCGAAAATCGCCGTTCAGTATGGCCATGCTTGTTCACCTGCGTGAAAGCCTTTCCATTTTCGATCAGTATGAAGTCATTGATTATTATCTCATTTCCCGATCAGGCTTTACGGAGGATGTGTGCGCCATTCATGATCCACACATTCATCTGATTACTTTGGGAGACATTTTCCGGCCACGTACCGGAAAGGCAGACCAGTAATTCTTCCGGGGGAATAATACCTGCAATTTACAGCTGAACCGCCTCTTTATCACGCTGATACAGAGAAGCTGCAGCGCATGGATCATACAAATAATCTGCAGAATCACAAGGACAGACAGGAGATGCGGAAATTCCATAAATAAGCATCTGCCCGGTCAGCGCCACAGGCGGGAAAAGTCTGCCGCTATTCCGGGTGCACGTCACTTTCCCAGATGTGAGCTTAAGCTGTCTGTAAACAGAACATTCCAGAAAAAATGCTCCTGTCCATGTGACAGGAGCAAAAGGGGGAGAGCGGGGTTTCAACCCCCTGTACCAATACGGAATGTAAAGTGAAAGCTGACTTCAGCGTAAAGGGATGCAGGGTCCGGAAACTTTTCCCTGACCCTGGGATGGAATGCTCCGCGCTGCTGATTCACAACGGGAATAAGCGCATTGCGGCTGGGATGGGCTTGAATCAGGCCTTGTTCCCATCAGGCAGGGGAAAGCCGCATGTCTCAAGCCTGCTTAATGTCACCATCCGGTCATCCTGATATATTTCCTGAATGCGCCTTGGATGGTTGCTCATCAGGTTATTCCCATGCCATGGCATAATCCAGCTCCAGGCACATTTCTCTTTGAAAAAGGCATCCACTGGCGGAATCAGTCCGCACTCATGGAAAGCAGCCGGTTTCCCGGGATACAGCGTCTTCAGCCGCTGATATGCCTGCGCGTGGACCGTCTCCCCGCGGTAGGTGTCCGATCCTGCGATATCAAAAAGCTCCGGATCCATTTCCCATCCGGGCAGTATATCGTCCGCATATCCCAGAACCCAGATCAGATTGGTGAGGCCATGATCCTTCTCAAAGTAATCATGCATATGCTTCCAGAGCGCTCTGAACATGTCTCCGCCTGCCTTGCCCCACCAGAACCACCGGCCGTCAAATTCATGGAAAGGACGCCAGAGGACAGGAATCTCTTCAGCCTGTAATTTCCCGAGCGCCTCTGCCGCACGGTCCCAGCGGGTGTGAAGCAGATTCCACGCATCCGTCCCGGGGGTCAGCAGCTTTTCCCAGTCAGGGTTTTCTTCCTTGCTGGCCGGATATGTGTTTTCTTCTATGCCGGTATGCCAGCAGATGGTCACGATTCCACCATGATCCCGCCAGATCCTGGACCTGTCAACCACGCCGTCATAATCGTCATGGATGAAGTCCAGTCCCCGGATGGCGGGCAGTTCCCCCGTAAGCGCCTGAATCCATTCATTTTCCCTGTCTGCAAAGCCCCGCCTTGGTGACTCCTGCTGAGCCAGGAGAATCTTCTTTCCCTCCAGGGAACTGAGAAGTGACAGTAATGCCTGCTTTGTCATGTTTTGGTACTCCCATTCCCTGACCTGCACTTGGCAGGTCAGATCAGTCAATCCGCCTCCGAGTGTACTGCGGCACTCTCAGATGCCGGTTTTGCAGTTCCGGGCGGCAGCAATACGGAATCGTTATGGCCCGGGAAGCTTTCCGTGAAGACCGGTTGATCAGGTGTCTTTTGCACCGTCATCCCAGGAGATCACATCCCGGCGTTTTCCCCGGAGGGCAGACAGGCATCTCTTTTAAGCAGAAATGAGCCTGCCGGCCTGCTGCTGTATTGTTCGATGCAGTATGAAAAACTCCTGTCATATGACAGGAGGGCAGGAGAAAAAACAGGAGACCGTGAGAAAAGGATATCTCTGAAAAGGGTATCTCCCGGGAGCGTGAAGCGCTGCTGCCGGCAGCACATGAGTCTTAACCGGCAGCCTTCCCCGGGCCCTGGACCGCGGGTGTCACCTTCTGCCGTGAGGCGGGGTGGGGGATATACTGTTGTGTCACTGGCGCTGCAGTTCGCATCTTCCCGCATAAGAGCCGGATGCTGCTATATGTGTTTTTGCGAAGCAGCATGCAGAAGATGCCCAATAAAGCGCCTTTATCACATCATCCGGAGATACGCCTGCAATGCAGTATATTCCCGGAGATACGAACCCCGTTTTTCTTCGCTTTCAGAAGACTGATGGCGGGAGAAAAGATCTACCGCTTCCCGGAGGGGGAGCCATTGAGGTTCAAGGCCGCGGCGCATTTCTGCCTCGGTCAGATGCATATGTCCCTGTCCAATGCTTTCACAGACAAAATAATAGCTTATGTACCGGTATTCCTCATAGTACTCATACAGCGTCAGAAAATGCTCAAGAGGACGCACAAGCACGCCGGTTTCCTCTTCAGCTTCACGTTTGCAGCAATCCTCCGGCGTTTCACCGCCTTCCAGACCGCCCCCCGGCACCAGATACCATCCCGAAACGGTTTCGTGGGAGAGCAGAATCAGGCCATCCTGCACAATGACAGCCCGGCTGGCTTCCCGGGTTCTGGTGAAGGCATCAAACCGGTTTGCACCGAAAATCTCGATTTCTTCCATGTAAAAGTTCATCCCTTCATTCCCGCCTGTTTCAGGGGCCGTCATGGCCGGTATCCAGCAGATGCTTTTCCATGCAGCGCGTGAGTGCATCGGAGCCTTCTTCCATATGCGAAAGGAAGGTTATCATCAGCTTCTGCCCGGGAAGCACGTAACACTTCTGCCCCCATTTGCCATTGAGGCTGAACCCGTCCCGGTATTTCCAGAAAAAGTAGCCATATCCGCCCTCACGGTTAAGCTGCTGCACGGAAGTTGCTTCCTTCACGTATTCCGGCGGGACAATCTGTCTATCCGCAGCTTTTCCCCCATCTGAAAGCATCTGCCCGATCCGGCTCAGTTCACTGACGGTCAGTTCCATACCGGATGCGCCGTAGCAATACCCTTCAGGGCTGAAAAGGCAGGGAGGATCCGGAATGCCCAGAGGCGCAAACAGCTTCCGGTTCAGATACCGGTCCAGTCTTTCGCCTGCGGCTTCGGACACTGCAACGCCCACCAGATAGGCCGGCACGTTGCTGTATGAAAATGTCCGTGTTTCCGGATTCGTGAGGCTGATGTTCAAAGCTTCTTCCAGCCAGTTGCTTCCGGAAAGGCGGAACGGATAGCCATGTACCGACATGGTCATAAGACGCTGAAGCGTGATCTTTTCATACAATTCCCGCTGCTGTGTACACATTGCATGTACATATTTTTCGGGCAGATACCGCAGAACACTGTCATGGATTTTTATCTGTCCGTCTTCCGATGCCATGCCGGCTGCGATGGAAACCATGGACTTGGTGATGGAATAAACCGGGAAGCGTGTATTCTGTGTGTCCCCGTATGCACCGGCCAGTCTGCCGTTCTGCCACAGTTCCAGACCGTATACCGGCCAGCCGTGCTCCTGTATCTCTTCAGCAAAGCCTGCAAAATCCAGCTTGCCCATTATGTTTTCCTCTCTCTGTCTTTATGCCGCAGGGGGGATCTGTCCGGTGCATCTGTTCCTCCAGGGCGGATGTGCCCTGGGTACACTCTGAGAAAATGCCGGTCGGTCTTTGACAGGTCATGGTTCATCCGCTGTCAGATTGTCGTTTTTTGATGTGCGGCTGAACCATTCTGCCAGTATGGCACCGGAAATATTATGCCACACGGAAAAGATTGCGCCGGGAACTGTCGCCATGGCCAGGTCCGGAAAAGCAGATCCGGCAAGCGTGGCTGCAAGCCCTGAATTCTGCATGCCGATCTCTATGGCAACAGCCTTTTTCCTGGGCAGATCCATCTTAAAGAGAACGCCGATCAGATAGCCGCACAGATATCCCAGCAGATTATGGAGAATCACAACAGCAAAGATGATCAGTCCCGTAGACAGGATTTTCTCACTGTTATGTGATACGACGGATGCCACAATAAGACAGATGGCGGTCACGGATACCAGAGGAAGGGAATCACTGATTCGCTGGGTGTGCTTTCCAAAGAATCTGTTGATCAGCAGTCCCAGTCCGATGGGAACAATCACAACCTGTATGATGGATAAGAACATGGCAACGGCATCCACGCTTACAGACGTTCTCAGATAAAGGTATGTCAGCAGGGGAGTAAGAATAGGCGCCAGAAGTGTATTGATACTGGTCATTCCTACAGAAAGCGCCGTATCGCCTTTTGACAGATAGGTTATGACATTGCTGGATGTTCCCCCGGGACATGTTCCCACAAGGACGACGCCCACCAGTAATTCATCGCTCAGTCTGAACGCCTTCCTCAGCACAAAAGCCAGCAGAGGCATGACGATAAACTGTGCGGCACATCCTGTTATGACGTCTCCCGGCCTTTTGAAGACGATTGCATAATCAGACATTTTCGTCGTCAGTCCCATGCCGAACATGACGACCATCAGAAGATAGTTGATCCACTTTGTCTGGATCCAGAGGCCTGTCACCGGCACAAAAAGTGCCAGTGCGGCAATGACAAGGACGATCCATGCCATATACCTGCCAACGAAATTGCTTACTTTCTTCATCCTGCCCTCCATGCTTCGGCATAAATGGAACGATGCGGCATCTGTCTGTGCAGACAGAGAATATATCACGAAACGTTCTTACACACATACTTGTGGGGAAGAACAGTCAATTACCAAGGTGAGAAAGATGGCAAGAACTTTTCACTGTCCAGAACTCTGGTACCTCTCGGATATTCCCTGCGTAAACGCAGTACGGTGTCCCTGTCCGGCATATCCATCCCTGACATCTCCTGACCGCCTGATTCCATTTTTGTTATTATCAGCCTGACCAGTCCCTTAGTCAACAGACATTTTGCGCACAATTTTTTTGTACCTGACATTTGTGTCTGACTTCATTGTGCCGGCCGTTCCGGTTCTTTTGCAGCAGTCTCATACCGGATTTGTAATAGGCTTATCCCGCCCATGATCGGCACAGAAAAGGTCAAAATCACAACCGCTGTATAACGCGCCCTGTCGCGTCTGGTGGCCGTTCTTCATCAACGCCAAAGAGGAGGCCGCAGCCCCCTCCGTGGCGCATTTTGGGGCTTGTTAAAGCCCCAGAGCCCAGGCCATAGCGCTGCCGTTGTCCCTGAAGAATTCCTCGCTGATTGTTGTCAGCCTGATCTCATCTTCGCAGGTGTGCTCTTTCCCTGTGAAGGTATACACCGCTGCAAAGCAGCTGTTCTGGTTTCTGCCCTGATAGCTGTATCCGGCTATGAGGATCCGGTCCCCAAAGGTCAGGAAAACGGTACTGTCCGAAAAAACGCGGTTTCCAGACTCTCCGGCGTGGTGGTCATGGGAAGGCGGAATTCCCGGGCCTTCTTTTCAAGATTTGTCATGGTGTTATCCTCCGGGCCTTGGG
>CAMOVR010000209.1 GCA_946627565.1 uncultured Clostridia bacterium | reverse complement strand
CACGGCGCCCCGCTACTCCTACTGGCGCAGCGTGTTCCGGGTGTTCTTCCGCAAGCGGATCAACATTGTGATTCTCTCCCTCTTTGCCGTGATCCTGGCCTTCACCTACATCTACCCCATGGTCATCGACTATAACCCCTTTGCCAACCTCATGGACGGCACCAGCAAGCACCTGATGCCCAATGTGGCCATGGACCGCTTCGGGCACAACATCCACTGGATCCTTGGTGCCGGCGCTTCCGGCCAGAGCACCTTTGACGCCGTCTGGTTCGGCAGCCGGATCTCCATCACCATGGCCTTCATCTGCGCCGCCATCAATATGACGGTGGGCATCCTGGTAGGCGCTGTGTGGGGATTTTCCAAGAAAGTGGATATTGTCATGATGGAAGTGTACAACATCATCGGCAACGTCCCCTACATCCTCTTTATCTCCGTTCTGGTGCTCATCTTCTCCGCCGGTTTCTGGACCATGGTTTTCGCCCTGACCATCACCGGCTGGCTTAGCATCGCCTACTTTATCCGCACGCAGGTCATCATCATCCGGGACCGGGAATACAACCTGGCCTCCCGCTGCCTTGGCACCCCGATCCTGCGCATTGCCACAAAGAACATCCTGCCCTTTATGACCAGCGTCATCGTGACATTGATTGCCACCGAGATTCCCTCCTATATCTCCTACGAGGTATTCCTTTCCTACATCGGCATGGGCATGTCCGACATGTCGCTGGGCCGTCTGATTTACCAGGCAGAAAATGCCATGCTGACGCCCGGCTGGCAGTTTGAATTCTGGTCCCCCGTCGCCGTCGCCTCCATCATCACCGTCGTACTCTATGTCGTCGGTCAGAACCTGGGCGACGCCTCCGACCCGAGAACGCACATGTAAAAGAGGTGTGTTATGGAGAAGACCAACCATGTCCTGCTTTCCGTCCGGGACCTGAACGTCAAGTTCCGGGTGCGCGGCCGTATTCTCACCGCCATCCGGGGTATTTCCCTTGATATATACAAAGACGAATCCATTGCCATTGTGGGCGAGTCAGGCTCCGGCAAATCCGTATTCACCAAGACCTTTGCCGGTATGCTGGATGAAAACGGCTACATCGAATCCGGGGACATCATCTTTGACGATCCCACCCTGGCAGACACCAAAGTGTCACTGGACAGCGGTGCAAACAAGCGCATTGCCGCCTCCGTCCGGAAGCTGAACGAGTATGCGCAGCTGGAGGCAGGGGCACTGACCTATAACCAGATTCAGCGCCTGAAAGAGGAAAAGGCAGCCCACGCTTCCCTCTCCCCCGAGGAAGAAGCGGCGATGGACCTGCAGATCTCGGATCTTGTGTTCCAGCGCACCGAACTGTTCAACCTCAAGCAGACCTTTGACCCCCGCAAGGAAGTCAGTGAAATCAGCAAAACGGAAGGGCAGATCCGCCATATGGATCAGGAGATCCGCCGTCTGCAGAAAGCCAGGGCGGGTGCCATGGCTGCAAGGAAAAAGGCGGATAAGGAAGACACCGCCTTCCATCAGGAGATGGATGCCAGGATCAGCAGCCTTCAGGAACAGTACCAGAAGGACATTGCACAGCCCATCTCAGAGGAGCAGAAGCAGCGCAATGTCATCCTGGCCAAGGAAATCGAGCTTTCCGTGGGCCGCTATAAGCCCATCAAGCGCTCCAGAACCACCGCCGGCCTGCTCAATGCCCTGCATGACGCCATGCAGCGGGGTGATGACCTGACAGATGACAACACCTTAAACGCCGTCTTTGACCCGGTCACCTTCCGGGTGCGGTACCTGGATGAGACACCGGAAAAGCTGCACGGCACCACGGTCCTGAACCTGGCCAAGGTCAAGGACGCCACGGACTGGACCCAGATCCGCGGCACCCGCATTGCCACCGTTTTCCAGGACCCCATGACCAGCCTCAACCCCATCATCACCATCGGCAAACAGATCACCTCCATCATCATCAAGCACCAGAAGTGCTCCGAGGTGGAAGCCAGGAAGCGTGCTCTGGAGCTGATGATGAAGGTGGGCATCCCCAATGCCGAGAAGCGCTTTGACGACTATCCCTTCCAGTATTCCGGCGGCATGCGCCAGCGTATCGTCATTGCCATCGCCCTGTCCTGCCAGCCCAAGATCCTGATCTGTGACGAACCCACCACGGCCCTGGACGTGACCATCCAGGCACAGATCCTGAAGCTGCTCAAGGACCTGCAGAAGGAGTTCCACTACACCATCGTCTTCATTACCCATGACCTGGGTGTGGTGGCCAACATCGCCGACCGGGTGGCCGTCATGTACGCCGGGCAGATTGTGGAGTTCGGCCAGGTGGAGGAGATCTTCTACGATCCCCGTCATCCCTATACCTGGGCCCTCCTCTCCTCCCTGCCCCAGCTGGCCCAGAAGAATACCAAACTGTACTCCATCACCGGCACGCCGCCTTCCCTGTACAACAAGATTGTGGGTGACCCCTTTGCCCCCCGCAATCCCTACTGCCTGAAGGTGGATACCCTGAAGGAGCCCCCCATGTTCCGCATCACAGATACCCACTTTGCCAAGACCTGGCTGGAGGATCCCCGGGCCCCGAAGGTGCGCAAGCCCGAGATCATCGAAAACATCCACGAAAAACTGATAGAAGCATTCAACATCTGAAAGGAGGAGTACTGTGGCAGACAATCATGCCGTTTCCCATCTGCCGGAGCACGGTCCGATGACGGAGGATGGCCGCGAGATCCTTCTTTCCCTGAAGAACGTGGACATCACTTTTGGCAAGGCGGAAAATGCCGTAAGAGCGGTCAAGAACGCCTCATTTGACATCTATAAGGGGGAGACCTTCTCCCTGGTGGGCGAATCCGGTTCCGGCAAGACCACCATCGGCCGGGCCGTCATCCGGGTCAATCCCTGCGCCGCAGGCGAGATTGACTACAAGGGCGTGCGCATCTCCGGAAAGATTCCCCGCTCCCTGGACAGGGAAGTCATCCGCAATATCCAGATGGTCTTCCAGGACCCCGCCGCCTCCCTCAACGAGAGGGCCACGGTGGACTACATCATCTCCGAAGGCCTGTACAACTTCCATCTGTTTGAAAACGAAGCCGACCGGGTGCGCAAGGTGGAGACCATGATCAACGAAGTAGGCCTGCTGCCGGAGCACCTGACCCGTTATCCCCATGAGTTTTCCGGCGGCCAGAGGCAGCGCATCGGTCTGGCCCGTGCCATGGTCATGGAGCCTGAACTGGTCATCGCTGATGAACCCATCTCGGCTCTGGACGTGTCCATCCGGGCCCAGGTGCTGAACCTGCTCAAGAAATTCCAGCAGGACATGAACATCACCTACCTGTTCATCGCCCACGACCTGTCCATCGTCCGCTTCATCTCCGACCGCATTGCCGTCATCTACAAGGGCGACATCGTGGAGATCGCGGAGACGGATGAACTCTTCAACTATCCCCTGCATCCCTATACCCGCTCCCTGATCTCCGCCATCCCCATCCCGGACCCGAAGCTGGAAAAGCACAAGGTGCTCTTCACCTATGACCCTTCTGTGCACGACTACAGCGTAAACAAGCCCTCCCTGGTGGATATCGGGCACAGCCACTATGTGTTCGGAAATGAGGAGGAGATTGAAGCCTACCGGAAGCAGAGGGAAACCAATGTGCCCCTGAAATCCATCACCATTGTGCCGGAAGACCAGGATGTTCCCTCGGACCTTGGACAGTCCTCTTCCATTGATGAGGATTTTCTCAGGACACCTGTGCATGACACGGGCAACCTGTGGCTGGCGGTTCTCTCATTCTTCCTGCCGCCCCTGGGGCTTATTGCGGCCCTCCTCTTCAGACACTTCCATCATTTCCGGAACTACAGGATGTGCAAAAAGGGCACCCTGGCAGGCTTCGGCCTGATTCTGGCCATTCTTGTACTCTTTGGCATATTCCTGCTGCTCTCTGTTGTTTGACGGCATATCTGAAAGAAGGAAACAGTCTATGAAACGAGAAGCGCGGGACCGCAGGGAGCATATGCCCCCGCCGGTCCAGAGGATTGAACTTGATCAGCGTTTCCCGCGCCTTCGTCTCTGTCTGGTTATCCTGGCCCTGGCGCTTCTTGCCGGGGCCATTCTTTTTGTTCTGCATACGCAGCTTTCAGCGGATGCAGGATGGACAGAGGTGGAAGCCGACGGCGGCCAGGGCCTGACGTGCGCCGGGAATTTTATCCTTACCATGAATCTTACCGGGGATGCCACCGCCAGGCGGAAGCTTGCCGTGAACGTATATACACAGGCCTGCCGGGACGCCTATGTGCGCTACAGCCTCAGGCCGGACACGGAAAGCATGAACCTCGGGGCGGTCAATGCCAGTCCCAACAGGGTCCTGACGGTGGACCCCGGGCTGTATGCAGCCTTTGAAACCATGACCGGCGCGGGGCGTCTTCTGTACCTGGGGCCGGTCCTTGACCTGTACCGTTCCCTGCTTTACAGCCAGTCAGACAGTGAAGCCTCCGCAGTGGACCCCGGAACGGATCCGGACAGCGCCGCCTATCTTAAGGAAGCCATGGACCTGATTTCAAGCCCGGATGCGGTCAGCCTGGAACTGATGGGAGAAAACAGGGTGTGCCTGCATGTGTCAGATGCCTTCCTGGCCTTTGCCGGGGAAAACGGCATCACCTCCTATCTGGACTTCGGTTTCCTCACCTCCGCCTTCCAGGCGGATGACCTGGCCTCCGCCCTTGTTTCAGCCGGCCTTACGGATGCCGTGCTGTCCTCAAAAGACGGTTTTACCCGGAACCTGCAGGCAGGCGGCAGCGTCTCCGGAACCCTGTATGATATGGCCTCCGGCTCTCCCCGGATGCTCGCCCGGCTCTCTGTTCAGGGCCCCTGTTCCCTGGTCCGTCTCCGCAGCTTTCCTGCCTCTGAGGACCCTGAGGGCCTCTACTACACCTATGCGGACGGCACAGTGCGAACCCTGTACCTGTCCCCCGAATCCGGCACGGATGCCTGCGCCGTCCCCTCCCTTGTGGCCGCGGACAGGGATCTTACATGCGCCCAGCTGGCCCTTTCGGTTTACCCCTTCTTCCAGTATGGCACGCCCTTCTCCTCCTCCCTCTCCCTTATATATGTCCGGGACGGGGCAGTGCATCTTCACGGGGAAGGAATAGGCGTCACCATGCTTCAGGATGCCCAGGTCATCCGGGAATAATGGCATGGACGGGTATTTTTGATCTTCTTTGTCCTTCCTCTTGCCTTTTTTTCCGTGCGTGCTATAATCCGCAATCGATACAGGATATATTCTGTATCACTGAACTAAGGAGAGACATACCATGGTAAAAATCAATGTTATTTCCGGTTTCCTCGGTGCTGGCAAAACCACACTGATTAAAAAGCTCCTCATGGGCAAACTCCGTGAAGAGAAAGTCATACTTCTTGAAAATGAATACGGTGAAGTGGGCGTGGACGGCAGCTTCCTGAAGGATGCCGGCATCACGGTAACCGAGCTCAACTCCGGCTGCATCTGCTGCACCCTGGCCGGTGACTTCCAGAAATCCATCGACGAACTCATCGACACCTATCACCCGGACCGCATCCTCATCGAGCCCACCGGCGTAGGCAAACTCAGCGAGATCATCTCCGCCGTCAATGAGGCGAAGAACCGCCATCCAGACCTTGAGATCGGCGGATCTGCCACCGTGGTGGATGCCGGAAAGTGCCGCATGTATATGAAGAACTTCGGCGAGTTCTTCCTGGACCAGGTGAAGACTGCCTCCACCATCATCTTTAGCCGCACCCAGAACCTGACCCCCGACAGGGTGGAAAAGTCCCGGGTGCTGATTCAGGAAGCCCATCCCGATGCCCGTATCATCACCACCCCCTGGGATGAGATGGATCCTGATTTCATGCTGGAAGTCATTGAAAACGGCAAGCCCATCGAAGTGAGCGTGGAACTGCACCATCATCACCATGATCACGACGATGACGACCATGATGAGCA
>CAMOVR010000208.1 GCA_946627565.1 uncultured Clostridia bacterium | reverse complement strand
CTTTTGATGAGGAGCGCGGCCAGTTCCTTCTTCTGTATAACAGGGGAGCAAGAATTGTGGCCGGAATGCCTTCGGGATTTTATGAAGGTTACAGCGAAGAGATCCATGAGGTGTTCGTGTATGATATGACTGAAGCCAACTGAATCCCATTTTGGCAGGCAGGGTCTTTAACGGAAACGCAGGGATTTTCTTCAGAGAATGCATGGTAAAAGAGAAGGCTTCCGGATGGAAGCCTTCTCTTCATTGGATGCAAAGTATTATTCGCTCAGACAGGTGAACATATGATCCGGATTCTGTGCCCATGTTTCCGCATAGCTTCCCACAGGTGTGAGGATCACAATGTCGGATCCGCTGAAGGCATCGTCCGCGATGCTTTCCACGGATGCGGGAATGCGGATGGCATCCACATTTGTCAGGTCTGCGAAGGCCTGGCTTTCAATGGCGGTTAGAGAAGCGGGAAGCGTCAGAATTCTGTCTCCCACAGTCTCAAGATGCACCCAGAGCACGGAGAACTCGGATGCCCAGCCTTCCTTGCTGCTTGTCGCGTATATGCGGTATACACCGGTCTCGGGAAGATAATCCATCAGATCCAGAGTAACCGGATTCTCCTTCGTCTCAAACTCCGCAAGGGTTGTATATTCATTCGGGTCACGCGTCAGGAAATAAAGCGGATCATCACTGTGTGTATCCGGATTGAACTCTCCCTCAACCTGGCTCACCAGAAGATATGTGCTGTCAGCATCTTCAGGGTTTATGGTAAAGTTCAGGGAACCGTTTATGTCAAGATACAGATGCTCCGAGGTGACAGGGGTCCCGCCGAACTGGATAACAGGTTTCAGCGTGCCCAGAGGAAGGATATTCACGGAATACCAGTTGGTGGAGTCTGACCAGATACCGTTGAACCTGCCCCAGCACATCACTTCCCAGCGGCCGGGTATCACCGGATTGTTGAGAGGATCGCCGTAAATCGGGCTTGCTGTATCTCCGAGCTGGAAATCACTCGGCATGCCGCCGCCCATGCCTTCCCAGAAGGCAAGATAGGTGACCGCATCGGCGCCGGGGATGGTGAAGGTGATATCTTCACCGTAGGGTGCTTCCATGGCGGAGAAAACCACTTCCGGTTTCCCGGGCAGTTCGGTTTCCGGCTCTGCCAGCACAACGGTCACGCTGGAGGTGGCACTGGAAACCCAGTCCGTGGAACTGTCCTCAAGTGTGACTTCCTTCCAGGCAGTGGCGGAAACGGTCAATGGACCAGCCTCGCGGAACCAGAAGCCCAGCAAGGTTGCTGTTCCGCTGGAACCCTGGATCTCATAGTTATTAAGACTGTCCAGCGTAATCATGTCACAGTCATCTTCGCAGGAGACTTCGATTGTCACATCCCGTCCGGCTGTGCTGTATTCTGTCACCCGGACGACGGGTGCAGTCAGCTGGACATAATGGATGGCTGCGTCGGCAAGGGCCTGATTAAAGCCGGAGGTGCTGTTGATCTGAATCTTTGCCCAGTCCGCTTCCTTGCCTGCATAATACACATCCTTAAGGCTGCTGCAGAGATGGAAAGCGGCATACTCAACAGATGCAACGCTGAGCGGGATTTCGATGCTTTCAAGCTTTGCACATTTGCTGAAAGCGTAGGAAGAAATGGCTGTTACGCCTTCCGGAATCACTGCGCTCTGCTTTCCGGGCGGGCAGAAAAGTGCGCGGGTGCAGTCACTGCTTAGCACAATCCCGTCCACGGAGACATACGCCGGATTGTTTTCTGCGACGAAGATGTCCGTGAGATTTGTGCAGCCTTCAAACTGAGCAGGCAGGGCGATGGATGTAACACCTGCGGGAATCGTGATTTCCGTAAGAACGTCACAGTAGCTCAGTGCGTTTTCATGGATAAAGGCAACCGTGTCCGCTATGGTAAGACCTGTGAGAGAACCGTAATCAAAGGCGAGATAACTGCCGATTCCCGTTACGCCATCCTGGATCTCAATGGAAACAATGGAATCGCGGCAGGCATACCACGGGGCCCCGTTCCATGCAAAGTCCGGGATATCTCCCGTGCCGGAAATGGTCAGGCGGCCGCTGTTATCCAGCGACCAGGTCAGGTTTTCCCCGAAGGTGCCGGAAAGGGCAGGACCGGATGCCTGTTCATCCGCGCAGATGACCAGATCCCGGATGACAGCAAGGGTGCTTTCGCTGATGGAAATCTGACCGAACTGTTCACGGGTACCCGCATAGTAAACATGTTCGAGCTTGGGGCAGTTTGTCAGCACCCCGTCTCCTATTGTCTTCAGGGAAACAGGCAGATAGACATCCTTCAGTGTGTCTATACTGGAAATGGAATAGGAGCCTATCCCGGTTATACCTTCCATGACATCTGCCATTTTGGGACCGTACCAGCTTACGAATACATGATCCGGTATTTCTCCGGTGCCTGCAAACGCCTGACCCCGGCCGGTGCTGATCCGCCTTATGGTCTCTGTTACGGAACTTATCCGATAGTCTTCTTCAGGCATGCTGCTGTAAGCCGGGGGAATATCCCCGTCAGAGCAGTGCACGGTGGCCATCAGCATACCGCTGTTGCTTGCGGGGGACACCATGGCGTTCCATTCATCCATGGTACGTCCGTAATACACGTCCCTGAGTGAAGAACATTCATCAAAGGGTTCTCCGTCCGTGCCGCCCAGAAGCTCTTTATCCCCGATATTGGTCACGCTGGCAGGAATATCAATGGTTTTCAGCGCTTCACAGCCCAGAAAAGCACGGTAGTGGATGGTCTCCACGCTGTCCGGAATGGTGATGCTCTCCAGATTTCTGCAATACATGAAAGCAGACCAGCCGATTTCGGTGACGCCCGGCTCCAGCGTAACCTTCCGGATGGACGGATTGTTGTAGAATGCATCCGAATCCCATACCCCGGCACCTGAAACGGTCAGATTGCCGTTTACGGACAGGGTGTAGGTAATGCCGTCCCCGATCCTGCCCTGCGTCAGAAGAGGCGGACAATTGCCGTCAGAGCAGTGAGCCGACTGGAACAGAAGATCCGCATTTCCGTTCTGAATCTGTACTGCAGCCCACTGGGCCATAGTTCCGGCAAAGTGGATTTCACTGAGCTGTTCGCAGTTGGCAAAGGCGTCTTCCTCAACAAGGCTCACCGTGGAGGGAAGATGGAGAACCTGCAGGCTGCTGTGCTGGAAAGCACCCTTGCGGATGGCAGTTACGCCTTCGGGCAGGGTGACTTCCGTCACTTTGGAGGAACCGAATGCATATTGGCCGATCTCCGTGACGTCAGGGGCGGTATATGTCCCGGTTTTTGAATCGGGCACCATGAAGACAGCATAGGGATCCTTTGTCAGAAGAACCCCGTCCACAGCTGTGAAGGTTTCGTTTTCTTCATCCACTTCAAAATCCGGCATAAGGCCGAAAGCGTAGATATTGATGGACCGGACGGATTTTGAAATGCGGAAGTCAGTCAGCTTGTAGCAGTTGAAGAAGGACTGCTGCTTCAGTTCTTCCACAGTATCTGACAGTACGACATCTGTAATCTCACTGCATTCGTAAAAAGCACTGAACCCGATTGTCTTAACTCCGTCCGGAATCGTAACACTCCCCGACTTTCCGGGCGGGCAGCGCAGAAGCTCTGTGCCGTCTTTACTGCACAGATATCCGTCTATGGATGTAAATTCCGTATTCTCTTCATCCACCTCATAACGCATAATATTGTGCATGTAATAGAAGGTGATGTTATTGATCTTACTGGTTGCGGCGCTGAATCGGATGGTACTGACCTGCTTGAGCGTATCCTGCGGGATGGCGCTTTCCCCCCAGATCAGTTCCTGGCAGTCCAGGTAAAGCACACCCTGATCATCCAGTGTCCAGGTTCCGTTCTCTGAACCGTCCGACAAGGGCGTCATGGTTCCTGAGGCAATGACATCGGCTGCTGCGGCACCAAGGCACAGAAGCAGAGCAAGAACCATCAGGAGCATCAGTATCTTCTTCATGTATGTTTTCCCCTTTCCATGTTTTTTTATTTATTCCATGTCACCGTCTGTCCCGGACGGGGGGGGTCCCGTGCGGACCGCCCTCACAGATCCGGACCAGCAGGTTCATGGGAATCCAGGCAACAATTCCCTGCCACCAGATCCTGCCCCAGACGCCGTTGCTGGCGTGCAGCCCCTTATAGCCCTCCCCGCTGAGCACATACACCAGGGTCCCGTTGGCAAGGGTGCCGTAGGCTCTGGCTCCCTCATAGGTGGGCTTTGGCGCGTCATTGATGAGGATATCGATATCCAGCCAGTTGGCCACCACATACCAGCCGCTGCCGGCATCCTGATACTGCCTTAAGACATCAGGGGGCGGAAGGGCGTCCTCTGCCAGCGCCGTCAGCTGCGAGATGGGATCACTGCCTGAGGGCGAAGCGGCAGATCCTTGATCCGCTTTGTTTCTGCCGTCAGATTCCAGGGCGCAGTGCAGGCTGAAACCGTACCGGGTTACCCGTGGCGCAATGGAGGAAACCGCGGCCCAGAGCATGTCAGCATCGCAGAACCTGCAGACCCGGAGCCTTGCCAGGGCAGTGGATGCATGCATCCGGTCCCCGTAGAGGGCATGCAGCCCCAGCATGGAGAAACGGAAGGCCGAGAGGAGAAAGAGCCTGTTCTGGGAAGCGGGGGAGGGATCCGAACTGACAGGTCGCAGGGATGTGAAAAAGTCCTTTAGCGAGGCAAACTCCACATCCACGCCTTCCCGGAAGATCCCGTCCTCCAGGGCCGTGAGTGCCTCATGCATGATCCGGGGATTCAGATCCCTGTCCAGGGCGGAGGCGGTCCATACCGTGATGTGCAGCAGGGTTTCAGGTGTCAGATACTCCTCCATGGCCCGGTACAGCTTAAGGGGCATGGCATGGGGAACCGTGCGGTTCATCAGATTGCTCAGTGCCCGGGGCGGCTCCTTGCGGGGCTCGAAATAGCAGAGCAGATCCGATTCCGGAATGCCTGAGGAAAGAAAGCACCACCAGAAGCCGCTTTGCGTAACATGCAGATGCGGGCTCAGAAAAGGTATGCTGACGCCGGGCTTTCGGATACCCACCGAGAGAAACCGGAAGAGATTTCTTGCGGTAAGATACTGCTCATACATTCTCAGGTAACCTCCGGTTGCCGCCGCTTTCTCATGGGCGGGTTTGCTGGATGGAACGTCTGCCGGGGCTGCCGGCATTGGGACTTACTATCATCTCCCGGGTATTATACCATTTTGCAGGCGGATATTCTTGCCAGTATGGCCGCATTTTCTGCCAGTTTTGGTAGCAGTCCGGAAATCACGATGCAGGTCGCTTAAAAAGAAAGAGCTGAGAGGCTGCGCAGGGGACCCGGAAGCGCCCGCATGCAGGGCGTGGACTTCTCCGGACGCTTCGCTTTTCCCGGTCTCAGCATCTTCACGGAGTGTGAAGCAAGGCTGCAGGGCATGAGCATGGAGAAACGGGTCAGGCGGGTGCTGACCAGGAAAAATGGGAGCGAGAGAACCGGGAGTGTGGCTGATGATGGCTGTGCTCCTGATTTTTGTTTCCCGACCTCCGTTATCTACTTGATATGGAAGCGTTCAGTAATAACGTAAAATACAGGCTTAAGTATATCAAGTCAGGGCTACCACTTCAAGTGGTGTTCCTGACTTTTGATCACGGCACAAGGCCTCCTTTATGTAGCAGAACGATTTGCGCATGAGTGAGAATAATTTTTCGCAGAGCCGCGAATTACTGCAATATAGGCAAAATGAGTCAATGGCATCTGACCAATCTGCTAACATGCATGTCAGGCCCATATTGTCACCGCAAGTTAAAATTGTTCGACTCTTGAATTGGATTTTCTCAGAGTCGTTCAACCAACGTCATTCTGGGAGATCCAATCGTAAGTTGACAGACAATCTCCATATGGCAGATGATTGGGCAATAAGGAATCTCTTAATATTCTTTATGAAATAACAGAATCAGACCATCAGGTTTGCAGAAAGGAAAATGTAAGCTGCCGAATT
>CAMOVR010000207.1 GCA_946627565.1 uncultured Clostridia bacterium | reverse complement strand
GTCAGCCTGCATGATGATTCTGTCCCGGGGGTTCGGTTTGCCGCGCAGCAACTTAAGCCCCCGGGATTCTTTTGTCTTCATACATCACCGCAGCGCTGATCTGACAGACGCCGGGGTTCACCGGGGCCATCTTAAGCTGCCTAAAATGGCCGGGTGAGGGACAGGCAACCTTATGCCGGGCTGTTTCCATGCCGGTTTCCCTGTCCGCGCGCATATGGAACTTAAACGATTAAGTTACACAGGAAACCATACAAAAGTATTCATTTCTTTCCCGGCAGGGAATCGGTATCCGGAAACGAACTAAGAAAACTGAGGTGAATTCCATGATAAGCAACGACTATACCCGGATGCTTCAGGAGAAGCGGATGACCCTCATCATGAGCCTGCCGGTGAATGATCCCGACATGTGCCGTGCCGCCTTTGATGCCGGTGCAGATGTGGTGAAGTGCCATGTGAACCTGACCCACCGTGCCAGCGGCAACAGCTTCGGAACGCTGTCTGAAATGCGGCCGGTTTTGGCAGAAATGCTGAAGGAACGCAGGGGGCCCATGGGGATTGTACTTGGAAATGATCCGGAGAAGGTGGAGCAGGATCTGGAAGCTGCTCTTACCCTGCCGTTTTCCTTTTATTCCCTCTATGCCCACCATGTACCTCCGTGCCTGCCTGGCCGGGGACCTGCCCTCATGGCTGCCTGTGACGCCACGTACACCATGGAGGAGATTGAGGCCATGCCCGGCTGCGGGGCGGACATCCTGGAAGCCAGCATTGTGCCGGGCAGCGAATACGGCACCCGGCTGACCATGCGGGACCTGTTGCGCTACAGCGCCATCGTCAGGCGTGTAAACGTGCCCGTGGTGGTGCCCACCCAGCGGAAGATCCTGCCGGAGGATGTGCCGGCCCTGAGCCGGACAGGCATCCGGGGCCTGATGATCGGGGCCATTGTCACGGGACGGGACACAGACAGCGTGGTACGCGCCATCCGCTCTTTCCGCAAAGCCATTGACGATCTGGACAGCAGGGACTGAGAAAGGGGAGATCTGCATGAAGATCGCCTGTCTTCCTCTGGATTCCCGGCCCTGCAATCTGGACTTCCTGTCAGAACTGGCAGATCATGCGGGATACCGTGTTCTTCTGCCGGATACCATGGATGAGTATACCCGGCCATCTTCCTATGCTTCCTCCCATGACTTTCTCATGAAGGCAGGGAAGAAAGCGGACGGGTTTGTCATCTCTGTGGACCATCTGTGCTACGGTTCCCTGCTGGCATCCAGGAACATGGGTGTCTCAGCACAGGAGGCCCTGAGCAGACTGAATGAAACGGTTTCAGCACTGAACAGCGCATTCCCCGGCAGGCCTGTGAGCCTGTTTAACACCATCATCCGTTCCACCATCTCCGCCCTGCGTCTTACGGACCTTCCGGTGTACAGGGCCATGACGGCCTATGCGGAGAACCTGGACAGGTGGGAAGTGACCGGGGACGAAGCATGCCATGCAAAGGCCGAGGAGGCCAGAGGGCAGATCCCGGAGGAAATCCTCAGGGAATACCTTCAGGTCAGGGAGAGAAACCACGCGGTGAACCGGGCCTGCATCCGGCTCTGCCGGGAGGGCGCCGCCGCGTCTCTTCTCCTGCTCATGGAGGATGCCCAGCCCTACGGCTTCCACAGAAGGGAGCAGCGCATTCTGCGAAGGGACATGGAAGGGCTGAGGAATGTATGGCTGCACAACGGCACCGATGAGGGCGGGGCACTGTGTCTTGCCCGTCAGATGTGTCCCGGGGGCAGCACTGCGGAGGTACGGTACCTGGGAGGCAGCAATGGACTGTTTACCGCCCGCTATGAGGACAGGCCGTTTCAGGAGAACCTTGACAGCAGCATGGATTATGCGCAGATTCGGGATACAGAGGGAGCGGAGAAGCTTCTTCTGATTGCCGCTCCCCCGGACGGGATACAGGAAGAGACGGATGAACATGCGGATGCAGACAGGCTCAGGGCCATGGCGGAGGAAACCGACAGGGCTGTGGAAGCGGGACGGCAGGTCTATCTGCTGGACCTGATCCGGGCCAATGGAGGAAGCAGACGGTTCATGGAGCTTCTGAGGCATCCGCGGAAGCTGTGGGGGTACAGCGCCTGGAACACGGCGGGCAACAGTCTTGGGACCATCCTGGCCCAGATCCTGACGGATACTGCGGCAGCCAGGCCATGCACAGCCTTCCGGGATGAGCGGCTGCTGGACGATCTCATCTATGAGAGCCTGATCCGGCCGGAGCTGAACCGGCAGCTTATGGAGGAAGGAAAGGACCCCTATCACCTTGTAGACAGGGAAGATGCGGAAGAAAAGATGCGCAGGCTCTACAGCGCATGTCCCATGGCTCTTATGCGGGACATGCCGGGGTATGAGGCATCCCTTCCCTGGAAGAGGACATTTGAAGTAAGGATCCGGATGCGGGGAGGACACGGCATTGTATGACGTCATTGTTGCAGGCGCAGGGCCTTCGGGCCTGTGTGCCGCTGTGGCAGCTGCCCGGGAAGGCATGCGGGTACTGCTCATGGAGCGTGCCCTGCTCTGTGGCGGTACCAACACTCTTTCCCTGGTGAGTCCCCTTATGGGTTTCACCGCCGGGGGAAAGCAGGCGGTGGGCGGTATAGCCCAGGAAATTGTGGACATGCTCCTGAAGAGGGGAGGCACCCTGGGACATATCCCGGATCCCCTGGGGGTGGCGGACACCATCACCCCGGTGGACCCGGAAGCCTTGAAGCAGGTGGAGAGTGAACTGCTGCTCAGTACCCCCGGGATCGACCTGCTGCTGGGTGCGGAATTCCTCGGGGCCCAGGTCCGGGACGGCCGCATTCAGTCTGTCCGGATATACACCAAAGCCGGGGAGATAGAGGAAACAGCGTCGTTTTATATCGATGCCACCGGTGACGGGGATGTGGCGGTTTCCGCCGGCGTACCCTTTACCTTCGGGCGGGAGAAGGACCATCTGGCCCAGCCCATGACGGCCATCTTCCGGATCCGGGGCGTGGATTTTACCCGGGTCAGGGCATACATGGCGGCACACCCGGACCAGTTTGTGCTGGCGGACTATGCCCTCAGCATGGATTACACGGCGGTATCCGGCTATTTCGATCTGGTTAAGGAGGCCCGGGAGAGGGGCGAACTGACATTGCCCCGTGACAGGGTCCTGCTGTTTCAGGGTGTCAAAGCAGACGAAGCTCTGGTGAACATGTCCAGGGTTGTGCTGAAGAAGGGTACGGATCCCCGGGAAATGGCAGAGGCGGAACTTGAGGGAAGGAGGCAGATCGACGAAATCATGAACTTCCTGCGCCGGCGCGTGGACGGGTTTGAGCACATCGAACTGATTCAGACAGGAGCGGCCATAGGGGTCAGGGAAACCAGGCACATACAGGGCGCGTACTGTCTTGAGGCGGAGGACATCATACGCAGCCGCACCTTCCCGGATGCGGTGGCTGTGGGTGCCTTTCCCATCGATATTCATGACCCCACGGGCCGGGAACTGTACTGGAAGGAGCAGGAACCCTTTTCCTGCTACGATGTGCCCTACGGCACCATGCTGCCCTGCGGCATACGGAATCTGCTGGTGACAGGAAGGTGCATCAGCGCGACCCACGAGGCAGCCGCATCTGTCAGGATCACACCCACGGCCATGGCGCTGGGGCAGGCTGCCGGCACAGCGGCGGCCCTGGCGGCGGAGCGCGGCGGGGATGCGGCGGACATGGACATCTCTGCCCTGAGAAAACGGCTCCATGAGCGGGGAGCCATCCCGGGCAAGGCTTTTATGGCGTGACACAGTTACATGGGATGACAGGGACCAACATGAATGGAGGAAGCTCGGATGATTGTTCACCAGGCGGCATTTGGAGGCAGGCGCCCCCTGCTTAAGGGAAACCTGCATTGTCATACCACACGCTCGGACGGACTCCCGTCTCCGGAGACGGCCATGCTGCAGTATGCCAGCATGCACTACGACTTTCTAGCCCTGACGGACCACAGGATCTACAATTACAGGAGTTATGCACCGGAGACCGGCATGGTGGTTGTGCCGGGTATGGAACTGGACTTTTCCCTGCCGGGCCCCGGCTGCCATGTGATCCACCTTCTGTCGGTGGGACCGGAGGAGGAAAAGGGAAACGGTTTCAGACAGGATCAGAAGTTCGAAACCATGGAAGGCGCCACCGCTGAGGAAGCCATTCCCCTGGTGAAACAGATCCGGGAGGCGGGCAATCTCCCCATTTTCTGCCATCCGGAATGGAGCGGGAACACGGCGGAGGAGATCATGGCATTGCCGGATATCTCCCTGATGGAAATCTGGAACACCGGCTGCGTGCAGGAAAACGGCCTGGACAACCGGGCTGCCTACTGGGATGAAGTGCTCTGCAGCGGACGGAAAATGTACGGCATTGCCACAGATGACGGCCATCAGCTGTGGCAGAACGGACAGGGCTTTATCCGGGTGCGGGCGGAGAGGACGCCCTCGTCCATTCTGGAAGCCCTGCGCAGGGGTGCATTCTATGCCTCCTGCGGACCTGAAATCTACGATTTCTACATGGAGGACGGAAAGGCCGTCATTATCTGTTCCCCGGTATCGGTTATCCGGTTCCGCCATTTCCGGGTACCCTATGTGGACCTGCACGGCAAGGGCCTGAGGGGACACATGATGGTGCCGGTGGAGGGCACGAACTATATCCGGGCTGAGGTGGAGGATGAGAATGGCCGCAGGGCCTGGACGAACCCCATCTTCCTGGATGAAGTGCAGGATACGGAGACAGAACCCTGACGGTTAAGTATCCCGGGGCATCTTAAAGATCTTGCGTGACACAGAAAAAGAGCAGTCTGCACTGCTCTTTTTCTGTTCCGCATATTCTGCCTGCCCTTATTCCTCACCGTTCATGGCTTTGATAATCTCTCTCAGCTTTTCCAAGGTCAGACTGCCGCCGGAGAAAGACACCATGGCCCGCAGGGGCATATAGCGCATCATGGCCTGGTTCATTTCATCGGTAATGGCTTCGCTGGCAGCTTCGCTCTGTTCTTCGCTGCTCCCCGTCATGCCGGCCGCGCCCTGCTGCATGGCGGAAAGCACAGCGGCTGCCCGGGGACTTTCCATGATATCCATGACAATGGAGTTCATGTCAAAGTGAGCAGGAAGCTGCACTGTGCTCTTCAGGTCAACCGGAGAAGAGAGGATAACAGTTTCCGCGTCCCTGCAGATCTGGATGTCAAAGACGCCGCTTTCCGCGTACCAGTCATGGATCTCCGTGTTCCAGAAGGCGAAGGCACGTTTGTCAAGCGTGAAGGTAACGGTCCTGGTTTCACAGGGCTTAAGACTGACCTTCTCAAATCCTTTGAGTTCACGCACAGGGCGGAAGACGCTGCTCTCCCGGTCGGAGACATACAGCTGGACCACTTCCTTGCCTTCCATATCCCCGGTATTGGTGACATCCACGGATACCTTCAGGGTATCCGTATCCAGGATGGAATCGGAGGAAAGTGTCAGATTGTCATACCGGAAGGTGGTATAACTCAGGCCGTAGCCGAAGGGGAAGAGGACCTTCCGGTGCTTTTTCGTGTAATAGCGGTAGCCCACAAAGACGCCTTCGCTGTATACAGCCCGGTTCTTTTCACCGCCATAGGAGAGGAAGCAGGGGGTGTCTTCCAGCTGCATGGGGAAGGTCTCAGGCAGCCGCGCACTGGGATTGACAGCGCCATAGAGAACGTCCCGGTTGGCTGTGCCCAGGTTCTGACCGCCCAGGTAACCCTCTATAATGCCTTTTACCTGTCCTGCCCAGGGCATTTCCACAGGGGAACCGTTATAGAGCAGCACAACGGTATTGGGATTGACGGAGGCGATTTCCCGGATCAGCTCATCCTGGCCTGCAGGCAGATGCATATGGGTCCGGTCATAGCCTTCGCTTTCAAAGCTGTCGGGCAGACCTGCCACGATGACCACCTTATCCGCATCTGCGGCAGCCTGCTTGGCTTCTTCAAGGAGTTCCGGCACGGTTTCCGGTGTATTGATGCGGTAGCCCTG
>CAMOVR010000206.1 GCA_946627565.1 uncultured Clostridia bacterium | reverse complement strand
GGTAGGAGCCGAAAGGTGTTTGCACTACTGGGGAGTTATAAGCCCGCTTGCCTCCGCAGGTGGGCAGTTGACCTGGCGGATCATCTCCGGATAGTCCCCACGGCTTTGCAGGGAACAGATCATGGCGGCTGCTTCCTCCGGACAGCCCGAATCTTTCAGTCCCTGCATCAGCTGCTCTGCACCCGGCATATACCTTCTGCTCCCTTCCGTGTCTTTTGACGGCCTCATGATACAGATTTGCAGGGATATGAGCAAATGATTATAATTTATATCATGATATGCCGGATATGCATATCTTTTAAAAACATGCCCGGGGAGTTCACCATGGAAATCAGGACGCTGAGATACTTTCTGGCGGTTGCCCGGGAGGAGAACATGACCCACGCGGCCGAGCTCCTCCATGTGACCCAGCCCACCCTGTCCAAGGCCATGAAAAGCCTTGAAGATGAACTGGGCAAAAAGCTTTTCACGCGGCAGGCTTTCAGCATTCTTCTGACGGATGAAGGCCGGCTCCTGCGCAACCGGGCGGAGGATCTGGTCACCATGGCAGACAGAATCGAGCAGGAGTTTGTGTCCCTGGACGACATCACCGGCGGGGACATTTACCTGGGCCTGGCGGAATCCTATCAGATCCGGTACCTGGCCCGGGAAATCCGCACCTTCCGCCGGCAGTACCCTGAGCTGCGCTATCACATCACCAGCGGCGATACGGAACAGGTGACGGAGAAGCTGGACAGGGGCCTTTTGGATTTTGCCGTCCTGGCGGAAACCCCCGACACCGCAAAGTATGCACACCTGGTCTTTCCGGATGCGGATGTTTGGGGTCTGGTCTTCCCCGCAGATGATCCCCTCGCTCAGAAAGAGCATGTCACGGCAGAGGACCTGGTGGGGCTCCCGCTGTTCTGTTCACAGCAGGGCTGGCAGAACGACATCCCCGCATGGTGCGGGGACAGGATCCTGAAGCTTCGGCTGGAGGGTTCCTTCCGCCTGTCCTACAACGGTTCCATGTTTGCAAAGGAAAAACTGGGATACCTTCTGACCTTTGCCCACCTGGTGGACACATCGGAAGAATCCGGCCTGGTGTTCCGGCCCCTGTATCCGCCTCTTGAAACCCGCCTGTACCTGATCTGGAAAAAGTACCAGACCTTTTCCCCCATTGCGGAAAGGTTTCTTCACCAGCTGCAGGGCAGCTTTATGCCGGACCGGCGCAGGTAACCTCCCTGCCCTCAGAAAACAGATATGCCCGCACTTTTTCGTGCGGGCTATATTTTATGCGGTTTTTCTGTACTGAAGCCAGATCTGCCAGGCCAGGGTAAACAGGGCATAGCATGCCGCGGTCATAAGCACGATACAGACAAAGTCTCTTGTCATAAAGAAACTCCGCGTCCGGGTGCCCATGACCAGCAGATGGGCCGCCACATAGGAAAGGGGTGCAAAGAACACCTGCCGCGGGATCCAGCCGGTTTCCCGCTTTCTGAGAAGGAACCAGACAAGGCCTGAAACCAGGGCAAGGGCTGACGCGGCCAGGACATAGTAGGCCAACACCAGACGGGGCAGGATAACCACGCCGCCGTTCATCTCATCGCCCCAAAGCATCTCCTGCTCCTCTCCCCAGCTGTACAGCACCCGGTCCGGCACAGGGGACAGAACCAGTTCATTGTAGTCCTTCGTCAGGCTGCTGCCCGAATGTCTGTATTTCCAGCCCTGCAGGATCACCGTCCTTGACCCGTCCTCATCTGACCCGGATGTTTCCGTGCCCTGTATGACACCGTTCACCCTGAGGACAAGAACATCCTCCGTTTTTTCCGTCACTTCATTAGCTTCCCCGGTGGAGCGGGCGGCAGTGCCCTCCACTTCAATGAGCCCGGGCTGCCAGGGCACCAGTTCCAGGCTGTTTTCGTGACAGAAAAACGAGAAAACCGCCACAAACACACACAGTGCGGCAACAGCCGCGGCAAGATATCTGCGATGCCGTATTTCCTTCTTCAGTTTCAGAAGCGTCCCGGCGGATGCCGTATGCATGTCCGGCGTTTCTGTATCCTTTCTCTCCAGCTTTTCCAGCTTTTCGCGGCACGCAGCACACGATTCAAGGTGTTCCTTCACCAGCATATTTGTTTCATTTTCCGTCATCTTCTCCGCGTACAGAGGGAGAAGATCCCTGACCACGGCACAGGGCAGTTTCATCATGTCATGCCTCCATTTCTTCCCTGAGCCTGTTTCTTGCGCGGTGATAGACCACACAGGCCCAGTTGTCGGATTTTCCGAAAATCTCCCCGATGTCGCGGAAGCTGAGCTGTCCCAGGGTCCGGAGCGTAAAAACCTCACGGTAAGGTTCCTCCAGACGGTGCAGCAGCCGGTGGATGCGCATGCTTTCATCCTGACGCACAATGGACTCCTCAGGGCTTATGCCCTGATCCGGAAGAGCCGTCAGTTCGTCAATGGGCTGCGCCTTCTTTTTTCTCTGCCCGGAGATCCACAGATTCTTTGCAATGGAGCAAAGCCAGCTTTTCATGCTGCTCTCTCCCCGGAACCGGTCCAGTGACCGGAGTGCTTTAAAGAAGGTTTCCTGGGTGATTTCTTCGGCGACATGCGGGTCTCTGGAAAGGGAGAGCACATACCGGTAAACCGGATCAAAATAGCTCCTGTAAATCTCATCAAAGGTTTCTGGTTCCATCCCGTGCTCCTCCTTTCACTGTATTTGACGCAGCCGCCAGAGAAATCTTACAGGGTTTGAAAACTTTTTTCCATACCCTGTTTTTCCCTGAGAATCCCTGCAGAAAAAGCGCCGCACACAGCGGCGCCGTTTGTGCTTTTCCGGCACAGGTCAGTTTTCTTCATCCCCAAAGGTGACCGTGAGGGACCCGGCCTTAAGAAACTGTATATTATACGCGGTCAGTTCCTCTGCGGTTTTCATGGGGGATACCACCAGGTCAACGTGAAATAGCCTGCACGTAAAATTTTCATCCGTATACAGTTCTATTTCACGTGCTCCTGAGACAAACCCTTCAGCATGCTGAAGCGGGCTTCCAAAATGCTTCCGGCTGACCTGGCCCAGGTCCGGTATGCCAAGGGGTGTGATCTCAGCCCGGACAATTGCATAGTCTGTCTGCTCCGGGTTTCCGATCTTAAGGTCCAGATAGGTTCCAATCGGTGTCCTGATCAGCCTGGCCTGATCCAGCGTCAGGCCTTTAAGCGCACTTTCCACCGTTACGGAGGACGCCTCCATGACCGTCTTCTCTTCCGAAACATTCTGAACATCCGATACATGCACCGTTATGCTGTGGGGGACGGCCAAAGGCCGCTCCGGCGAATACAGAGGCAGGGCTGACTGCCTGAGAGGACTGTCATAGACGGTGGTATTCATTGTCACCCGGATCTCCTCAGCCGTCTCAAGAGCAGGGAAACACAGGGCAAAAGCCCAGCTGTCCTCCCCCGTCACCGTTACCTCCCCCGGCATTACCGTGGACCAGAATGTCCCGTCCGGACTCTGTGCCACAAAAGAAAAGTATACAACGGACATGCCATTGCGCTCAGCGTACTGCGCAATGGTTTCCCCGGCCTTTACATCATCTTTTCCAAGATTTCCCGCCGCCCCCTGTATTGTCTGTTTTTTATCCACAGCCGGTATCAGAAGGATATCGTCCCTGTCTTTCTTCTCCACATCCCCTGCAATATACACGCTCTGTCCGTCGTACAGCATTTCCCTGACCGTCGCTGTGGCATACTCCGTTTCCCATCTGCAGGAAACATGCTGCACCATGTTTTCCGTGTCTTCATTCCTGTTTACACCCGACAGGTCAAAGATTCCGGGGAGCAGATTCCCCACCGCCAGTGCCACAGACATGCTGATGACAGCCAGAGCACATGCAGCCAGGACGGACACGGGTAATTTCCTGACGGTTCTTCTGTCTGTTTCCCCTGCCATGATGCGCTGGGCAAGCCGGGGATCTTCCTGCAAACCGGAGAGTCTCCGGTCAACAGATGCCGCAAAGTCTTCGTAACGTATCTTCCTATTCATCCTTCCCACTTCCCTCCAGATAAGCCTTCAGTCTGTCCCGGCCCCGTTTCAGCCGCCCTGAAACGGATGACTGGGAGATGCCCAGTGCTTCAGCAATTTCGTTGACCTTCAGTCCCTGGTAGTAATACAGAAGGATCACCTCCCGCATCTTCAGCGGCAGCCCCATGACTGCCTGCACAAGGTCATCATCCGCATCTTCAAAGGGAACCGCTGCCTCCGGCAGCATCTCCGGCGTGACATGGCGGTTAAACAGGCGGTGCCAGGCAGACCGGTTGATATCCCAGCAGGTATGCATGGCGATTTTCATGATCCATGTTTTTTCACTGCACTCCCCCCGGAAGGTATCCATGGTCCTGAATACCTTGACAAAGGTCTCCTGCGCGGCATCCTCCGCCAGCGTCGCATCGCAAAGGTACAGATAGCATGTTCTCAGAACACCGGCCTGGTATGTCTTAACCAGCCGTTCAAATGCCTGCTTCCTGTGTGAAATGCTGTCAGGGTCTTTGACATCACACACGTGCCTCTCACCTCCTGCACCTGTACAGACGAACGGGAAAGAAAAAATATCGTACCCGAAAAAGAAAAGATGCCATGGGGTCAGGTATGTCCCATGGTATCTTATTCTTTGTTACTTCAGCAAACCATACTGTGAATCATCCACAGGTTCCAGCCATTCCGCCTTACCGTCTTTTCCGGGCACTTCAACGGCCAGATGCTGGAACCAGCTGTCAACTGCCGCACCGTGCCAGTGCTTGACGCCTTCCGGGATATTCACCACATCACCCGGATGGAGCTCACGCGCTTCCTTGCCCCATTCCTGGTACCATCCCCTGCCGCTTATGCAGATCAGCATCTGTCCGCCGCCTTCACTGGCATGATGGATATGCCAGTTGTTCCGGCAGCCGGGTTCAAATGTGACATTGTACACCGGCACCTGCAGGGTGGAGAGAGGGGCCAGATAGCTCTGACCGATGAAATACTGAGCAAAAGCGTCGTTTTTCTTTCCTACCGGGAACACGGAAAGGTTGGATGGCACACCGTCCACTTCGCTTTCCTCATCGCCGTACACTTCCTGAATCAGGGGGAAGGTGCTCCAGGCCTTGGGCCAGCCGCAGTAGAAGGCCAGCTGGGTCACAATCTCCACCGCCTCCCGCTTTGTGATGCCGTGCTCCCGTCCAATGCTCAGATGCGCCTTCAGCTGGGGATACAGTCCCGCAGAAAACAGCGCCGCAATGGTAATCATGCTGCGGTCCCGGGGTGAAAGTTCCTTTTCCCTTGCCCAGACTTCGCCAAAGAGTACATCATCGTTGAGTTCCGCAAACTTGGGGGCAAGTCTGCCCAGGTTGTCCCGGCCTGCTGTCTGTTTCTTTGCCATAGGTTTTTCCTCCTCACAGCCGCTGCCTCCCCGGCAGCCGGTTTTTCTTCAGATGCGCCTTGTCCGGGCGTTTTTGTTTCAATTTTTACCTTATGGATTTCCCTGAATGCCCTGGGATTCAAGCCAGGCATGGATATCATCTGACAGACCGGAGCCGCCGGAATAGTGAACGGAAAGTCCCGGTGCAATCACGGCCTGCGGGGCCAGCTTGGCGATGGCCGTCAGGCTCTGGCCGAAGCGTCCCCCTCCGTGGGAACAGAAGGGCAGAATCGTTTTCCCGCTGAAATCATAGGATTCCAGGAATGTGGCAATCGGCATGGGAATGGATGCCCACCAGTTGGGATACCCCAGCAGAATCACATCCACCCCGTCAAGGTCCTCAGGCGGGTTCAGGATGGCCGGGCGCGCCTGGTCGTGCTGATCCCTCTGGGCTTCCATCAGGACGGTGTCATAGTCCTCTGAATAGGCCGGAACGGGAATGATCTCAAACAGATCCGTCCCTGTCTGACGCTGGATTTCCTCCGCAATCCCCCGGGTGTTGCCGCTCCAGGAGAAGAAGGCAATCAGCATTTTGCCGTTGTTTTCTCTCTTTTCCACTTCACTGCTGGTTGAAACGGTTCCGGAGAGGGTCTGTCCTTTGCTGCGCACCAGACGGATGCCCAGGTTGAAACTTGCCATATCCAGCTCCCCGGCTGCCCGGTATGCGCTGCGCAGGTTCTTGCCAAAGTCGTTCCATCCGCCGCCCCGGTAAACCCG
>CAMOVR010000205.1 GCA_946627565.1 uncultured Clostridia bacterium | reverse complement strand
CTGTGGATCATGGACTAGCCAGAAATACGCATCGCGCAGAATCATCACTTCATCCTTATTGGACAACATAAAAAAACAATTTGACAGGGTACCCAAACATGATAAAATGGTATCAGAATGAATGATCTCTCTCAGCTACTGAATGATAGAGGTAAAGCTGATGTTTATTGGACATAAAAGCACAGACGGACGGCTGCAGCCTTTGCAGGACCATCTCCGGGGTGTATCGGACCGGGCCAAAGCATTCGCACAACCATTTTCAGCAGAAGAACATGCGGCCAGGACCGGACTGCTGCACGATGCGGGAAAATACAGTGAAGCAGGCCAGCGGAGAATGAGCGATCCGGAGCACGTCGCAAAAGTTGACCATTCAACTGCCGGCTCGAAAATCGCCCTGGAACAGTTCCATGATCTTTTCGGCGCCTCCGCCATCGCCGGCCATCATGGAGGCATGCCGGATGTCGGCAGGAAAAAGGCCGCAGCAGAAAGCGACGGCACATTATTTGGACGGTGTACGAAAGACCTTTCCGGTACGATGGATCCCAGCGCTTTCTGGAAAGAAAACTCCATTGCTCCAAATGAAGTAATTCCTGCCTGGCTGCTCAAGGAAAGGAAGCCTTTTGCCGGCGTCTTCTACACTCATATGCTGTTTTCGTCCCTCGTCGATGCTGATTTTCTGGATACGGAAGCGTTTATGCAAACTGCTCCCGTACAGCGGGGCCAGTATGAAAGCATAGAAGTGCTGCTTGATAAGCTGACTGACCGGATTCTCCCATTGCTGAGCAACCCTTCCAGCGAACTGAATAAGAAGCGCTGCCAGATTCTTGAAAACTGTCTTGCCTCCGCCCGGCAGGAGCCTGGGCTGTTTAGTCTGACCGTGCCCACCGGCGGAGGAAAAACCATCTCCTCCCTGGCTTTTGCGCTGAATCACGCCGCCAAATACAATAAGAAACGGGTGATCTACGTCATCCCATATACCAGTATTATTGAGCAGAACGCCCAGGTTTTCCGGGAAATTGTGGGAGAGCATAACGTTCTGGAGCATCATTCCGGAGTGGATGCGGATGAGACCGAGGATCTGGAAAAAAACGAGTTGATTCGTAGAAAGCTGCTTGCGGCAGAAAACTGGGATGCTCCATTGATTGTGACAACCGCTGTACAGTTTTTTGAGTCCCTGTTTTCCAACAAACCCGCCAAATGCAGAAAACTGCACAATATCGCGGACAGTGTGATCATCTTCGATGAAGCGCAGATGCTGCCGCTCGACTTTCTGAAACCCTGTGTCTGGGCCATCGCAGAATTAGTGCGCCATTACAGCGCCACCTGTGTCCTGTGCACGGCTACCCAGCCTTCCCTGAATACGTTGATTGCCGAGTATGATCCAGCTTTGCATGTCCGCGAAATCAGTCAGGACATTCCGGAATTGCAGGCATTTTTCCGGCGTGTGCATTTCAAGAAGATGGGCACATTGTCGCTTGATACCTTAGCGGATGAATTAACCAGGCAGCGCCAGACGCTCTGCATTGTCAACACCAGAAAGAACGCACAGCTGTTATTCAAAAAGCTTCCGGCCGAAGGGAGCTTTCACCTGTCCACGAGAATGCCCGCAGAACATCGAAGCATCGTTTTGAACGAAATAAGAGAAAGGCTGAAACAGGGCCAATCCTGCCGCGTCATCTCTACCAGCTTACTGGAAGCAGGGGTGGATCTTGATTTTCCTCAGGTCTGGCGGGAAAAAGCCGGGTTGGATTCCATCTTGCAAGCCGCCGGACGATGCAACCGGGAAGGAAAACGTACTCCGGCAGAAAGCGAAGTGGTGCTGTTTTCCCTGCCGGATGCCATGCCAAAGGGCATTGAGCAAAACGCGATGGCCGCCGAAATCGCTATGGAAGGCGCCGATCACCTGGACGAGAGTCCTGTGATTACCGCTTATTTTGATCAGCTTTACCGGCTGCGCGGAGCAAAGGCCCTTGATTCAAAAAAAGTTCTTGATCTTTGCTCATCTTTTGCCTTTGAATCGATCGCGAAGGTTTTCCATCTGATCAATTCGGACACCTGCACCATCTATATTCCACCGTTTGCAAAGGCGGAAGACATCTCCGCTCTGCAGGCGGGAAAATACAGCCGTTCCCTGATGAGACGGCTGGGCCGCTGCTCCGTCAATATATATAAATGGGAATGGGAGCAAATGCTCAAAAGCGGAATCATTCAGCCAATCGACGAAACCAGCGCTGTGCTGATCCATGAACAAGCTTATGACATGCAGTGCGGGCTGATCATGGAGCCAAACATGGGAATAGCATTATTTGAGAGCTGAATAAGGCTTTTAAGGACGTCTGTTCCTTAAAAGCCTCTGGAGAGAAACATCATATCTATTATTTCAATCCACAGATTTCTCTGACAATATAATCATATCATAAAAGAATACCATCGTCAAATTATTTAACATCATATCTATTGAATATAAACTGTTGACTTCTAAAAAACAACGGTTTACAATATCACAAAGCCTAAGAAAGGAAGTGAAACAACTTGTCGGTCAAAATGGAAGTTTGGGGAGCCCGCGCTCTGTTCACACGTCCTGAAATGAAGGTAGAGAGAGTTTCCTATGATATTCCCACCCCCAGTGCAGCAAGAGGAATGCTGGAAGCTGTTTATTACCATCCCGGCCTGTCCTGGAAAATAGACAGGATTTACATCCTCAATCCCATACGATTCACCAATGTACGCCGGAATGAAGTAGACGTCAAAATACTGGCTTCCGACTTGCGCAGCGCTATGCAGGGAAGCGAAAAACAGCTTGGCATCATCACGGCCAACAGTATCCAGCAGCGGGCAGCCATGATGCTGCGTGACGTGCACTATGTCATCGAAGCGCACTTCGATATGACAGACAAAGCAACCCCCTCCGACAATGCCGGCAAATTCCAGGATATTATCAAGCGCCGGCTGAAAAAGGGGCAGTGCTTTTCCCAGCCATATCTCGGCTGCCGTGAATGTACCGCCCACTTTGGCCTGTGGGAAGGCGGAGAGATACAGGCCATCCAGGAAACCAGGGATTTAGGCTGGATGCTGTATGATATGAACTACGCTGACCCAGCCAACATTATCCCCATGTTCTTCCGTGCACAGATGATCAATGGGGTGGTCAACGTAACAAACTGCGAGGTGGTTCAATGATTTTGCAAGCCTTAAACCGGTATTACGATCACCTTGTGGAAGATGGAAAGCTGGAGCGGCCCGGATGGCAGCCCATAAAAGTATCCTTCGCATTGCAGATTGACGACGAGGGAACCTTAAAGCGTATCATCCGCCTGGGAAACGAAGAAGAGAGAGGCAAGAAAAAAGTCTGGGTGCCCCTGGTGGAAAACCTTCCGGCTCAGGAAAAACGCTCCGTAGGGATTGTTTCCAATTTCCTGTGTGACAATGCCACCTATATCCTTGGAATGGACAGCAAAGGCAAGCCGGACCGTGCAGTCAAATGTTTTCAGGCATGCAGAGAATTGCATGAAAGATTGCTGAACGATGTTGATTCTCCTTCTGCGCGAGCGGTGATTCGGTTTTTTCAGCGCTGGGATCCTTCCGCGATTCAGTCCCAGGATACGCTGAAGCCGTTTTGGGACGAGCTTTCAGCGGGCGGCAACCTGATTTTTGACTATCAAAACCGGTTTATTCATCATGATCCGCAGATTCAGGAAGCCTGGGACAGACATTACGGTGCATCGGAGGATAAAGAAACCATGCGCTGTCTGGTCACCGGCCAACAGGCGCCCGTCGCCGTTTTACATCCAAACATTAAGGGAATCGCCGGCGGGCAGTCAACCGGAACGGCTCTTGTCTCCTTTAATGCTCCTGCTTTTGAATCCTATGGTCACAGCGGCGAGCAGGGCCGTAACGCACCGGTCAGTGAAAAAGCCGCTTTTGCCTATACCACAGCGCTGAATTACATGACTTCCCATCCATCGCATCATCTGCGTCTGAGCGATACTACCATCGTTTTCTGGGCCGAGCACGGTGAAGACAGCTATGCGGACTGCTTTTCCTGCATGATGGGCGATGACAGCAGGCTTTCGGACGACGACCTGCTGCTGATGCTGAAGCACCTGGCTGCCGGCCGAAAAGCCGAATTTGACGGTTTTACCCTGGAGGCGGACGAACACTTCTATGTGCTGGGTCTTGCCCCAAACGCCGCCCGTCTGTCCGTCCGCTTTTTCCTGCAGGACAGCTTCGGGGATTTCGCAGATCATCTTCTTGAACATCATGAACGGCTGCGCATCGTCAAGCCGGCGTTTGATCAGCGTGCGTCCCTCAGCTTCTGGTATTTGCTGAATGAAACCGTCAACCAGAAATCCCGTGATAAAACGCCCTCCCCCCTTCTCTCCGGTTCGCTGATCCGCGCCGTGCTGATGAATCAGCCCTACCCGCAATCCCTGATCAGTCAGGTCGAAATCCGCATCCGTGCGGAGCGGGAAATCACACGCGGAAGAGCGGCCATCATCAAGGCATTTCTTCTAAAGGCAGCAGAAACAGGAAATATCAACGCACAGCAAAAGGAGGCTCTGACTGTGGACTTAAACGAACAAACCACTTACCAGCCCTATCTGTTGGGAAGGCTGTTTGCCATTCTGGAAGGATTACAGCAAAGGGCCAATCCCAGCATCAACACCACCATCCGGGATCGTTATTTCAATTCGGCCTGCGCCACCCCCGCCATTGTTTTTCCACAGCTGATCAAGCTGTCACAGGCCCATCTCAAAAAGCTGGACGGAGGACAGGCAGCTTATTACAACCGGCAGCTGGGCCAAATCATGGAAAAGTTCCAGGCAAGCTATCCGGCACGTCTCAGCTTATATGATCAGGGGATTTTCCAGCTCGGTTACTATCACCAGACCCAAGCCCGTTATGCAAAAAAGGAGGAGAAAGAAAATGAGTGAACCCATTCGCAACCGGTACGATTTCGTGATTCTGTTTGACGTGGAAAATGGCAACCCCAACGGCGACCCGGACGCCGGCAACATGCCCCGGATCGACCCGGAAACCGGTTATGGACTTGTGACAGACGTATGCCTCAAGCGGAAAATCCGCAATTATGTGGAGACGGTCAAGGAAGACGAACCCGGTTATAAAATCTATATCAAGGATAACGTCCCGCTGAACCGCAGCGACCGTACAGCCCTGCAGTATGTAGGCATTGAGGAAACAGAAGATAAGGCCATCAAAGAAACCGTTAAGAAAATGAAAAAGGACGACCCCGAACTGGATTTGAAACTGCGGGATTTCATGTGCCGGAATTTCTTTGACGTGCGTACTTTCGGAGCTGTGATGACCACCTTTGTCAAAGCGTCCCTGAACTGCGGTCAGGTTCGCGGCCCGGTGCAGATCGGTTTTGCCCAGAGCGTTGACCCCATCATCCCCCAGGAAGTGACCATCACCCGGATTGCCATTACCACCGAAGCAGACGCGGAACAGAAGGGCACTGAAATGGGCAGGAAGCATATCGTCCCCTATGGCCTGTACCGCGCGGAAGGTTTCGTATCCGCGAATCTGGCCCGAAAAGTGACCGGCTTCAGCGAAGACGATCTGCTCCTGCTCTGGCAGGCAATCCTGAATATGTTCGAGAATGACCGTTCCGCAGCCCGCGGAAAAATGGCCGTCCGGGAACTGATCGTCTTCAAGCATGATTCCGAACTGGGCAACACCCCGGCACACAAGCTGTTTGACACGGTCAAAATACAGCGTATTCATCCCGACACCCCGCCGCGTCAATACACCGATTACTCTGTTGAAATTGACACCGGCAGCATTCCGGAGGGCGTAACCTGTACGCGGATGGCATGACGGAACAAGATTAACCTTACCCGCGCTTTCGGTCTCGCCCCGCGTGGGGCGAGTGGATTGAAATTTTTACGCCGAAGCGGTTGAGGCCAGTTTCCATGGTCTCGCCCCGCGTGGGGCGAGTGGATTGAAATCAGACGCGCTCCAGCGCATAGCGTACTGCGTCAGGTCTCGCCCCGCGTGGGGCGAGTGGATTGAAATCTGGAGGATCAGACCGTCGTCCGCGGCAAGGCCCGGTCTCGCCCCGCGTGGGGGCGAGTGGATTGAAATACCTGAAAATCGCTGTACTTTTCGGAAATGGTTTTGTCTCGCCCCGCGTGGGGCGAGTGGATT
>CAMOVR010000204.1 GCA_946627565.1 uncultured Clostridia bacterium | reverse complement strand
CCGGAAAGATTGCCCTTTTCCACCCCCAGGGGGTTCCGCTCGCTGCGGTAGCTTCCCATGAAGGCATCCCGGACGCCGTCAAAGCTGTCGGGGTCCCGGTCGGAGGTGAAGAACTCAAACTCGCCCTCCTCATAGTGCAGGTCGCACACCACGGCGCCCTTCTCGTAGCTGGAACCGGCGCAGTAGAGGCTCATCTGGAAGTTCTGGTTGTCAAACTCAATGTGATGGAAGGAGAACTCCACATAGCCGAACACCGAAAGGGTCCGGGTCCGGTCAGAGACGTTCTTTACTTTCACGTCAAAGATTTCCACCGGGTCCACGCTGCGGTCTGATTCCCTTGGAATAAACAGGGTCTGGGACGCTTCAATGCCCTCCCGCTTCGCCTCAAAGACGGAGTAGCCAAGGCCGTGGCGGCACCGGTAGTTTTCCACGTCCTCCGTGCCGGTGGGCTGCCAGCTGACGGACCAGTATTTTCCGGTCTCATCGTCCCTGAGATAGACATAGTGGCCGGGGGTGTCCGTGGGCAGGCCGTTTGGACGGAAGCGGGTGATGCGCCCGTATTCCGGCGTGTCCAGCCAGCAGTAGCCGCCGGCGTTGTGGGAGAGCACGGCCCCCATCCGCTGGGTGCCGAGATAGTTGGTCAGGGACTGGGGACAGTTGACACGGTCCACCACGTATTCCCGGGACTGGTCATCAAAATATCCGTAACGCATGGGACAGGAATCTCCTTTTGCTTATGGTTTTAGAACAACTGGTGTGCATGGTAGAGGAAAATCCGGAAAGAATCAAGGGCAGGAGGGGAGAATCTGAAAAAGATCCGGAAAGCACGCATTTTAACCCAGCGGGTGAATGACAAAGCTGTCTTCCGCCCCTACAATACGAAGTGAGACAGGGACAGGGAAGCAGGCAGGTCCCGGAGAGAAGAAAGGCGGCGCAGCATGTTACAGACAAAGAGTACCCACCAGGATATCTATGATGCATATGTGAAGGCGGGAAGGAACGGGGTACCGGAGAGATTCACTGGTACGTTTCTGCATGTGTCGGAAGTTTTCAGCCGGCTCATGAGGGAAACCCCGGAGCTGTTTGTGCAGATGCTGGGCAGCGTATGGGAAAGGGAGAAGGGGCTGCAGCTTAAAGAGGGGAGCATACGACGGCAGGAGACGATGCTCCTGAACCTTCCCGACAGTCCCTGTCTCTTTGAGGCGTCCTGGCGCACGGAAGAAGGGAAGGTAACCTGTATCCGTTACCAGGCAGCCTGCGAATGCACGGCCCTGTCCCAGATCCTGATTTCCGTGCATGCATCGGAAAACGCCAGCACCTGGGATGAATGCCGGCACCTGACGGTCTTCCTGAAGGGCCGCGGGGAGGCGAAAAAGACGGAGCGGGACGCACTGGAAAAGTGGGCACCCAGGGTCAGAAACCGCAGGGTGGATGAAGGAAGCGGCACAGGGATTGCGGATGTTATCCGCCTGGAAAAATGGTCCTTTGAAGAGCTGAAGGCGCAGCGCATGTATTTCCTTGTGCCCTTCCTGGCAATCCGTCATGAGGACAGGGCATATGTGGAGAGAATATCCCGTGAACTGTGGCAGGACTACCGGGACAGGCGCCTGACAGCCATTCAGGTCAGGGCTCTGACAGAGAGCATGAACAGACTCTTTATGTGCTCCTCAGCCCATGACTGAAAGGATAGACAGGTCTGGTTCCTGAAGCGCCGGGAGATGAGGCTGCCGGCGGTTCAGGGACAGAAAAGAAGAAAGCCGTATATCAGGGAATCCCGTATGGCGGGATTCCTTTTTGCTTTTGGGATGATGCCAGGACGTGTCAAAAGCAGGGTACTTCTGCCCGTTCTTGACAGGCAGGACAGACGTGATATAATGAAATAGGTCAAAGAAAGTCAGTCGACAGAATCGAGGGATTGTTATGCGGCTCAGTGATTCCATTGAGAGTTTTATCAAGACGTTGCTGACTCAGGAAGAACCAGAGGTGGAGCTCAAGCGCAATGAGCTGGCCGAGTACTTCGGCTGTGCACCAAGCCAGATCAATTATGTCCTGGCCACCCGCTTTACCATCGACGACGGATACGTCATCGAATCCAGGCGGGGAGGCGGTGGCTATATCCGTATTGTCCGTGTTATCCAGTCCGGTTCCAAGTTCCGTTATCTCTTAAGCGAGCGCATCGGGGACGCCATCGGCGAAGTGGAAGCCGGCAAGCTCATCGGGCAGCTGGAAGCGGAAAAACTCATCACCCCCTGTGAAGGGGGCATCATGCGCTCGGCCATATCCAGCCAGGCTCTTTCCGTCCCCATGCCCGACAGCATGAAGGATGTGACAAGAGCCAAGATCTTCAAGGCCATGCTCACCAGCATAGCCGGAAGAAACCGGGAGACCAGGAAAGAAGAGACCAGAAGCACGCCCCAGACCAGGCATGCAGAAAGGGAAACGTATGATTTGTGAAGAGTGCGGCGAGCGGGAAGCCACCTGTCATGTGACCATGATCGCAGGAGGAACCAGCAGGACGCGGCATCTGTGCCAGGACTGCATGGAAAAGATCCGGGGCGGCCTTGGGCGCAGTCTGCCGGATCTGAACCTCGGCAACCTGGTCTCGTCCATTTTTTCAGCCATTCTTCCGTCGGAACTGCGCAAAGACACAGTGGAAGCAGCCGAACCGGACAAAGCCTGCAGCACCTGCGGGACCACCCTGCACACCTTCCGCAAAACCGGCTGCCTGGGGTGCCCGGACTGCTATCAGGCCTTCCGGGAGGAACTGGAGCCCATGCTCAGGCAGATTCACGGAAAGCTGAATTACACCGGAAGACGGCCTCTGGAAGACGGGGAAGAGCAGAAGATCAGGGCAGAGCGGGAAGAGATGATACGGCAGATGGAAGAAGCCGTTGAGCAGGAAGACTTTGAGACCGCCGCCCTCATCCGGGACCGGCTCCGGAGCATGGCGAAGGAGGAGAACGTGTGCAGAATCTGACAGTTGTCTCCTCCCGCGTCCGTCTGGCCCGGAATATAGAGGGCCTGCCCTTTGACCTTTCCTCAAGGCCGGAGGATGCACAGGCCATGGTCACCAGAGTGGTCAGCGCCATGTGCACCATGCCGCTGTATGACAGCTTCCGGCTGTACATGATGCATGACCTGCAGGAGAACCAGCGGGACATCCTGCGGGAGTCCCACATGATTTCCACGGACTTTCAGAAGAACGCAGGCAGCGGGGCGGTGCTGGTGGATGAGAAGGACCGTCTTTCTGTCATGATCCATGAAGAAGACCACGTGCGGATCCTGTCCGTGACGGAGGGGGATGACCTGAAGCGGGCCATGGACCAGGCTTTTCAGGTGGACGACACCCTTTCCAGGCAGATCCGCTTTGCGTTTGCACCGGACCTTGGGTATCTGACGGCCCGCCCTGTGAACACAGGCACGGGCCTGAGGGCGTCCATGCGCCTGCACCTGCCCATGGCCGTTCATTTCAAACAGATCGGATCGGTCTATCAGATTGCCGCCAGATACGGCCTGAACTGCCGCTTTGCCTGCGGGGAGGGCAGCGAGGGGCCGGGGTGCCTGTATGAGATCAGCAACCAGAAATGTCTGGGGGTGACGGAGCAGGAAACCATCAGCAGCATCCTGAACGTGGCCGGCCAGCTGGAAGATATGGAAAGCCTGCTCAGGTCCCGTCTTATGGCGGATGAGCGGCTCTGGACAGAGGACCAGGTGTACAGGGCATACAGTGTCCTCAGGAGCAGCAGGCTCCTGGAAGAGAAGGAGTTTCTGACCTTCTGGTCCAGTCTGCGTCTGGGCATGCGTCTTGGCATGATCAGGCCGGATTACCTTCTCATGGAACGCCTGCTGGAGGAAACCGGGGACGGACACCTGACAGCCTATGGCGAGAAACCCAGGGGAGAGAGCAACCTGTCTGCCCTCAGGGCACAGTATGTCCGGGAGCAGGTCAGGAACCTGGATGCCCCCCTGCTGTAAGGCAGTAAGAAGGGACAGATCACAGCAAAGGAGAACCTATGCCCATATTTGGAAGATTTACCGAGAGAAGCCAGCGGGTCCTGAACGCGGCGGGACGTGAAGCCGCCGAACAGGGGATCCGTTACATCAGCCCGGAGCATCTTCTGCTGGGGCTGCTGGCCGAGGATGACCAGCTGCCGGAGGAGATTGAAAAGCACATCACCTACGAAGAGGCCCGGGGAGAACTGGCGGAAAAGCGCCAGATGGTCAAGCCGCCCCTGGAGGGTATCCGGGAGAGGCCCCTGCGCATGGAAATGGACCCGGCGTGCAAGAAGATTGTGGAGACATCCGTGCTCTCCGCCAACCGCTTCGGCCAGGGCTATGTGACCCCGGAGCATCTGTGGTCAAGTCTGCTGGAGCGCCTGGTCGGACCGGCCCAGGAGGTCCTGCAGAACCATGAGGTGAACATTGCTGCGGCCCGCGAACAGGTGCAGGAGATGCTGCGTGCATCCATGGACGGGGCAGGCAACGCCCCGGTGGCGGAGCCCGGAAGCGACGCGCCGGATGCCCAGGGCGGTCATGTGTCCACACCGGCCCTGCGGCGCTTCAGCCGTGACCTGACGGAGATGGCCAGGAAAGGGGAACTGGACCCGGTCATAGGCAGGGACACGGAGATCCAGAGGATTGAGCAGATTCTCATCCGCCGCACCAAGAACAACCCGGTGCTCATCGGGGAGCCCGGCGTGGGCAAGAGCGCCGTGGTGGAAGGCCTGGCCCAGCGCATTGTGGAGGGGAACATCCCCGAAATGCTGGAGGGCAAGAAGCTGCTGGCCCTGGACCTGTCCAGCATGGTGGCAGGCAGCAAGTACAGGGGTGAGTTTGAGGAGCGGGTGAAGAAATGCCTGGATGAGATCCGCAAATCAAAGGACATTATCCTGTTTATCGACGAAATGCATACCATTGTGGGAGCAGGCGCTGCGGAGGGCAGCCTGGACGCGGCCAACATTCTCAAGCCGGCCCTGGCCAGGGGTGAGATCCAGTGCATCGGCGCCACCACACTGGATGAATACCGCAAGCATATTGAAAAGGATGCGGCTCTGGAGAGAAGATTCCAGCCGGTGAAGGTGGGGGAACCCACCCAGGAGGAAGCCATTGAGATTCTCCGGGGGCTCAGGGACCGGTATGAGGCCCATCACAAGCTGCATATCACCGACGATGCCATTCAGGCGGCGGTTCACCTGGCGGACCGCTACATCCAGGACCGGTTCCTGCCGGACAAGGCCATCGACCTGATGGACGAGGCATGCAGCCGGGTCCGTATCGCCTCCTACACGGCACCGCCGGATGTGAAGGCCCAGGAACAGCAGCTGAATTCCCTGATGGCGGAAAAGAAGGATGCCATTGCCCATCAGGACTTTGAGAAGGCAGCCAGCCTCAGGGACCAGGAGCGGGAACTCAGGCATGAAATCGAAGAAAAGCGCAGTGCCTGGACGAAAAAGCAGGAGGGGGCCAGGGATGAGGTCACGGAAGAAGACGTGGCCCAGATCGTGGCCAGCTGGACCGGCATCCCTGCCCAGCGCATGACCCAGACGGAAGCGGATAAGCTGCTGCATCTGGAGGAAACGCTGCATCGCCGGCTCATCGGACAGGAGGAAGCCGTGGGTGCCGTGGCCAGAGCCATCCGCCGGGCCAGGGCAGGACTTAAGGATCCCAGACGGCCCATAGGGTCCTTCCTTTTCCTGGGACCCACCGGTGTGGGCAAGACGGAGCTGTGCAAGGCCCTGGCCTATGCCATGTTCGGGGACGAAAATGCCATGATCCGCATCGATATGAGCGAATACATGGAAAAGTACACCGTCTCCCGCCTGCTGGGTGCAGCCCCGGGCTATGTGGGCTACGAGGAGGGCGGCCAGCTGACGGAGGCTGTGCGGCGCAAGCCCTACAGCGTGGTGCTTCTGGACGAGATTGAGAAAGCCCATCCGGACGTGTTCAACATTCTCCTGCAGATTCTGGAGGACGGACGCCTGACGGACAGCACCGGCAGGACCATCTCCTTTAAGAACACCATCATCGTCATGACCAGCAATGCCGGTGCCCACCAGATCGGGGAAGGCCGGTCCCTGGGCTTTGGCAGCAGGGCCATGGCGGATACCCGCAGCTATGAAATGATGAAGGACGCGGTGATGCGGGAAGTCAAGGAAGTCTTCCGTCCGGAATT
>CAMOVR010000203.1 GCA_946627565.1 uncultured Clostridia bacterium | reverse complement strand
GGAAAAGGACATGCTTATAGGGAAAAGGTTCCTGGCTCTTGTGCTGGGTATCTTTTTGTTTCTTTCTTCCACCCTGTCTGTCAGGGCGGAGGGAGAAGTGCGGGCCGGTGAGGATTCCTTCCTGGAAGAAGTAGAGGAAGGTGTCTGGACAGAAATTGCACAGGAATCTTTCCCGGCAGCAGCGGATGCTCCGGAAGTCCCTGAACTGCCTGTGCAGGAGGAAAACCTGCCTGACACATACGGAGAGCTGCCTCAGGACATGCCATTGCCCCTGGAGGAAGAAGCAGCCCCGGAAACTCCGGAAGCTGTTTGGGTTTCTGTGACAGAGGAGGAAGAGACTCCTGCCTCGGAAGATGACATCCAGGTTTCCCCGCAGGGCACGGAAGATGCTTCGCTTGCGTTTACAGTCCCGGTACAGGAAGCAGGAAGCGGGGAGACAGAGGCAGAGGGTGCTGCGCTGCCGCCTTTGGAAGAAGCTGCAGCGGAACCTGTTCCTGCGGCTGCAGCAGACAGCCAGGAACCCGGTGCAGAGGAAACCGCACAGGCCCCGGTACCCACCGTTCCGGAAGAAACGGCAGTGCCTGACGTGACAGAGACGGCAGAACCCGTGGAACAGGTTTTTCAGGAAGTCATATACCACCAGACTGCTATTGAGGAAGAACCTGCCGAAGAGGAGGTCGTGGTGATCCGTCCGTCCTTTGCGTCGGCCTACCAGCCGGTAAAGGTGACTTCCTGCGGGGCAGAGGTGCGGACAGAGGTCATATCCACCGTTACGGTTACGCCGGAGGTCCAGGGCGGGAACGGTACATATGCTTTCAACTACTGGGTCTTTGATGCCAACGGCATCATTGTCTGGTCCCATACCAATACATTGGATACATCCTGGACCTTTCAGACGGACAGGTCCGGCGTGTATCTGGTCCGGGTCTATGTCACGGACTTTGTGACAGAACACTACCTGGATTCCACCTGGTTTACGGCATACGGAAGGGATGTGCGGGTAAACGGTGTCTGGGTGGACCAGGACGGCCACGGTGGCAGCATGGCCCGGGGTTATGCCTCCGTGACAGGCGGCGCCGGACAGTATGCCTATAACTACTGGCTATTTGATGCCAATGGCACCATTGTCATGGACCATACCAATACCATGGACGTCGCATGGGATTTCGCGCTGCCTGAAAAGACCGGGGTGTACCTGCTGAGAATCTATGCCACAGACTTTTCAACCGAGCACTTTGCGGATTCCGCCTGGTTCTATGTCCGGGGCAATGAGGTGATGATTGATGCCATAGAATTGAGCGGCGAGAAAAAGAAAAATACCTGGCTGCAGGCGGTGCCCAGGGTCAGCGGCGGCAACGGGTACTATGCGTTCAACTACTATCTCCTGAATGGGAAAGGGAAGGTGCTGGATAAGAAAGAAGGCACCATGGAGTCAAGCTGGACATTCCTGTGCCCTTCCCAGACCGGGGAGTATGGCGTAAGCGTTTATGCCACGGACTTTAAGACCGACTACTGGTCCAGTGTATCCTTCCATGCCGAGGGTGACAGTCCACTTACGGTCATAGGCCGGGTGATGGAGCCTCAGAATGGCGGGAAAATGAGCTTTGAACCTGTGGTCACCGGCGGTGCTGGAAGCGTTGCCCGGAGCTACTGGCTGCTGGATGCATCTGGAAATGTGGTGGACAGTCTCCTGAACACCATGGAGGATACATATGTCACCCCCGAGCTGACGGGTGGAGCTGTCTACGCCTTTCGGGTCTACCTTACCGACTTTGTCACCGAAGTGCTCTATGAGACGCCCCGCTTCCGCTTCCGCTATGGCAGCGATCCGGAGTTCATGCCGCTGACCATAGACAGCGTGCAGCTGAGTGCATCTTCCTGGGTCTCAGGCGCCACAGCCACGGCGACTGTTAAAGCCTGGGGCGGTGTGGGCACCATGTTCTTCAATTACTGGCTCCTGGATGTGGCGGGACGTGTGCTGGACTGCAAACTGGCCACCGCGGATACCAGCTGGACCTTTACCCTGCCGGTGAACGGAAGCTATACCGTCAGGGTCTATGCCACAGACTTTGTGTCCGGAGAGGATACGGTGGACGCGGGTGAAACCACGGGTGAAGAGTGTGCGTGGTTCCATGTGTGGCCCTCCGGCAGCGATCCCACCTTTGCAACCGCAGAGGAAAAGGCCAGGTGGGTTGTGAACAACTATATCACCCCGGATATGGATGACTATACCCGGGCTCTGGTGCTGCATGACTGGCTGATTGCCAATGTGGAATATAACCTGGATGCGTATAACGGCTACAGCAACCCCAATAACGCCTACGCCTACGATGCCGCCGGCGCGCTGCTCTACGGCCAGGCTGTGTGCGACGGCTATTCCAAGGCCTACAGTATGCTGCTGGACCTGGCCGGGGTGCGGAACGAAAGGATCATAGGGACAGGCAATGGCGGCGGCCATGCCTGGAATAAGGTGTGCCTGGACGGAACCTGGGTGCATGTGGACGTGACATGGGACGACCCGGTGTGGAGCATGACGGGCACCACCACAGGCAAGCCCCTGGGAAGCGAGCGGCATGAGTACTTCGGCCTGACGGATCTGCAGATGAGCCAGGACCACGGTTTCTCTTCCAGCAACTGCACCAGTGAGGCGTATAACTACTATAAGAAAAACGCGAACATGTGCAGCACGGAGCAGGAATACCAGCAGATGTTCCTCAGCCAGGTGGCTGCCGGTGCAAAGCGCATCATAACCTCCTGGTATAAACAGGCGGTGCCGGGTGAAAGCTACCACGAGATTGTGTGGTTCGGCAGCACGGCACTGACGGAAGATGTGCTGAACAGGACGGGTAAGACCCTGGTGGTGAATACGAGCCATGAAAATGGTATACGCCAGGGCTCCATCTCCATCCGGGATATCCAGCCCCTGGGAAGCGCGGAAGCCCTGGCCCAGCGCCTGAGACAGGCCTTCTCCTGGAATGAGACCATCCTGTTCGTGGCCAAATCTGACCTGAGCTATGCCACGGAGGCCTTCAATATCCTGATCAGAGAAGGAACTGCGGAGCATTTCCGTGTGGGCACGGTGGATACGCTGGGGGTCCTGCCCTGGGGCACCGATCTGGTGACCAATGCGGCGATAATCACCTGGGACCACAGGGAAAAGGAAACCGAAACGGCCCTTACCAAGGATAACCTGTACAGCCGGGTGTACAACGAACTGTTTGAACTGGCCTGGGATGATGACCTGACCATGTTTAACACAGAAGGTGAGACCCAGGTGGCCTCCGTGGATGTGCCGGCAGGAACCGAGCTTACAGACGCAGCCGTTGCGGACAATGCGGAGATGGATATTGACCTGTATGTGGGCACGCGCAAACTGGAAGTCAAAGCCCGGCCCTTCCTGGTGCGGACGGAAGACAGCGTCATGAGTGAAGGCAAGATGGATATGTCCATGAGGACAAAGCTCTACCTGGCATATAACGTGACGGTGGCGTACTGATCTGACTGCCGGGAGTGCAGAACGGCGTGCCATGGAAAACGGCAGCCGGAGATGCATGAGAACATGAACAGGCGGTGCCGTGCAGAGCAGGAGGCTGTTGCCTGTCCCTGTGAGGGCAGCATGTACAGGGGCCGGACGGGCCCGGCCAGGCAGAATACAGCCTGTGCCCGGTATACCTGCAGAGGCAGGACAGATCTGCTGAATATCCTGCAGTCCGGAACCGGTTTCTCAATGCCTGCGGATGACTTCCGCATGCATGCCGTATCCCCTGTGACACCCCATATGTTTGTATCATACGATCCCGTGAAAAGACAGCCCCGGCAGGTTCCGCCAGATGCAGGCAGACCGGCCGGGGCTTTCTGTATGGGCCGCTTTCGGGAAGCAGGGAAGACGAAAGGGGCTGAAATGAGGAGGAATGGGAACAGAAAAAGGACATCCGCTTTCGGATATCCTTGTTTCTGATAAGTTCTTCCCTTTACGGGCTGTGCCAGGGAATTCCCCGGCATGTCCGTGAAAGGAACAGGACGGCCTCAGTTGACCTTGTCCTTCAGAGCCTTGCCAGCCTTGAATGCGGGCGCCTTGGAGGCGGGGATCTTCACGACTTCGCCGGTGCGGGGGTTGCGGCCGTCGCGGGCAGCGCGTTCCTTCACTTCAAAGGTGCCAAAGCCGATGAGCTGTACGGTCTCACCCTTGGCCAGGGTATTGCCGATGGTGTCCAGCATGGCGTTGACGGCCTTTTCCGCGTCCTTCCTGGACAGTCCGGCTTCGGCTACGGCATGGATCAGTTCAGTCTTATTCATAATATACTTCCTTTCTGCCCTTTGGGCATAAGAATGATGGAAGGATTATAGCACGTGTATCAATATACGGCAACGTTTTTTTAAAACCAGAGCTTGGAATCGTATCGGAAAGCGGGCAAAGCGGACCTGCATCATGTGCAAAGAAGGCGTCTTTGCCTATGGAAAAGCGGGAGTAAAGGGGCGCAAAGGAAAAACCGGAGAAGCTGTCCGGCCAAAGGTATCAAGGCCCGGGCCAGGAGCGTCCGGGGATGCAGGGTTCGGTTGCGGAAGGCGGGGACTGTGCCAGGGATGGGTGCCAGGACTTGTGTTACGTATGTAACTGAAACGATTAAGCTTTGATATGCAGCGGATTCTGCGGCAAGCGGGGCGTTCCGAAAGCACGGAAGGGAAGCACAGCTGCCGCGGAGATGATCCCAAAATTGACAGGAAAGGGAGGGGCAATTGACCTTTTGCCCTAATTGATTTATCCTTTCACCTGCAAACCGGTTTATCCGGGGCGCAGATTGTTGGAGGAGGAAGATACAGATGAAGAAACCAGTTGTGCTGGTGGTCATGGACGGCGTGGGTGAAACGCCGAATGAACTTGGAAATATGGTACTGAAGGCAACCACTCCCTGCCTGGATGAGATGAAGGCAAACGATCCTTTCCGGATCATCAAGGCCCATGGCACGGCAGTGGGACTGCCCTCGGATGATGATATGGGCAACAGCGAAGTGGGCCACAACGCACTGGGCTGCGGCCAGATTTATTCCCAGGGCGCCAAGCTGGTGAACGAGTCCATTGAATCCGGCAAGATTTACGCTTCTCAAGTCTGGAAGGATCTGACGGAAGGCGTGAAGGCTGCCGGCGGCACGCTGCACTTCATCGGCCTTCTCAGCGACGGCAATGTGCACAGCAACATCTCCCATTTGCTGGCCATGCTGAAGGAAGCCAAGGCGGAAGGCGTTGCCCATGTGCGGGTGCACATCCTGCTGGACGGCCGCGATGTGCCTGCCACCTCTGCCCTTGAGTATGTGGATCAGCTGGAAAATGCCCTTTCAGAACTGAACGATGGCACCTTTGACGGACAGATTGCCTCCGGCGGCGGCCGCATGCAGATCACCATGGACCGCTATCAGGCCAACTGGGGCATGGTGGCAAAGGGATGGAACATCCATGTGCATGGCGAGGGCAGGGGATTTGCCAGCGCCCGGGAAGCCATTGAGACCTACAGGAAGGAACTTAATGTCATCGACCAGGATCTGCCCGGCTTTGTGATCGTCCACGACGGCAAGCCCGTAGGTCCCATGAAGGACGGGGACAGCGTCATTCTCTTCAACTTCCGCGGCGACCGTGCCCTGGAGCTGTCCATGGCCTTTGACGGGGATGAGAGCTTCAGCCACTTTGACCGCGGCGTGATGCCCAAGGTAAAGTATGCCGGCATGCTGCAGTATGACGGAGACCTGTGCATCCCCAGGAACTACCTGGTGAACCCGCCGGAGATCCGCCACACCCTGACGGAACTGCTGGTGGAAAACGGCATCAACGAATACGCCTGCTCTGAAACCCAGAAGTACGGCCATGTGACCTATTTCTGGAACGGCAACCGGAGCGAGAAGTTTGACGAAGCCCTGGAAACCTGGCAGGAAGTGCCCTCCGATGTGCGCTCCTTTGACGAGTGCCCCTGGATGAAGGCCACCGAGATTGCAGACCTGGTCATTGAAGCCATTGAGTCCGGAAAATACGGCTTTATCCGCTGCAACTTCCCCAACGGCGACATGGTGGGCCATACCGGCAGCCTGCTGGCCACGGAGATTGCTGTGGAGTCTGTGGACCTGGAACTGGCAAGGATCAAGAAGGTCTGCGATGAGAAGGGTTATATCCTGGTGGTCACCGCTGACCATGGCAACTCCGACCAGATGCTGGAGAAGGACAAGAAGGGCAACATCGCTGTCCGCACGGC
>CAMOVR010000202.1 GCA_946627565.1 uncultured Clostridia bacterium | reverse complement strand
CCCTCTTCCCATATCAAAGGCCCGGGTCTCCTGCTTAACGGCATGAAAAGCCTTTGCACAGTGATCCCCGGGCCAGGATAGCGCCATAGAAGGAGGAATCTCCCCAAAAATGACGCTGTTTTTGACTTTTTATCGTATTTTTCTTACTTCTCGTCTTTTACAATGGCGATATGCAGTTCTTCCAGCTGCCTGTCTTCCACCCTGGAGGGAGCGCCCATCATGATATCCTGGGCGTTCTTGTTCATGGGGAACGGAATGACTTCGCGGATGGTTTCACTGCCGGCCAGCAGCATGACCATACGGTCCACACCGGGGGCAATGCCGGCATGCGGCGGCGCACCGTAGCAGAAGGCATTGTACATGGCCGGGAACTTGGCCTTGACATCATCTTCACCCAGACGCACCAGCTTGAAGGCCTCGATCATGATTTCCGGATCATGGTTCCGGACAGCGCCGGAGGAAAGCTCGATGCCGTTGCACACCACGTCATACTGATAGGCCGTGATGGACAGGGGATCCACTTCCCCGCTCTGGGCCTTCTTCAGGATCTCCAGACCGCCGTTGGGCATGGAGAAGGGATTGTGGCAGAACTCCAGTTCCCCGGATTCCTCCCCGATCTCGTACATGGGGAAGTCCACGATCCAGCAGAAGGCATACTGTTCCTTGTCCATATGGTTGGGGCAGAGAATACCCAGCTGCTTGATCAGGGCGCCCATGGTCTTCTGGGCCTGGCTCCGCTTGCCTGCCGTCAGGCCCACAAAGGTGTTGGGCTTGAGATCCAGGGTGGAGATGACTTCATCCTTCTTATCCTGCAGGAACTTGGCAATGCCGCCCACGATCTCGCCCTTCTCATCCAGGCGGAACCAGTAGGGCTTGGCGCCGGAGATGACTTCCACATCGGCACACAGCTTGTCGATCTGCTTCCTTGTAGCTGTCATATCCGTCACCGGCACAGCCTTGATTTCTGCATTCTCGAAGGGACCAAACCCGATATTCCCCATGAGGGCGGTAACGTCCTTTGCCTTCAGGTCAATACGCAGGTCAGGCTTATCCGTGCCGTAGGTCTCCATGGCTTCCAGATACGGAATCCGCATGAAGGGAGCGGAAGAGGCACGGTTGTAGGTGCCGTACTTGGCGAAGATGGGCGGAAGCACGTCTTCAATGATTTCAAAGACATCTTCCTGGGAAGCAAAGGCCATCTCCATGTCCAGCTGATAGAATTCGCCGGGGCTGCGGTCGCCTCTTGCGTCCTCATCCCGGAAGCAGGGGGCAATCTGGAAATAGCGGTCAAAGCCTGAGGTCATGAGCAGCTGCTTGAACTGCTGGGGAGCCTGTGGCAGAGCATAGAACTCACCGGGATGCTTCCGGGCGGGCACCAGATAGTCCCGGGCGCCTTCCGGGGAGGAAGCCGTCAGGATGGGGGTGGTGATCTCCAGGAAGTTGTGCTCCAGCATGGCCTTCCTCAGTTCCGCCACCACGTTGCAGCGCATGACGATGTTTTTCTTGACCTCGGGATTGCGCAGGTCCAGATAGCGGTACTTGAGTCTCAGGGTTTCGTCCGCGTCGGTGGAGCGGTTGATCTGGAAGGGCAGCTCGTTGTAGCGGCAGCGGCCCAGGACTTCCAGGCTTTCCGGCACCACTTCGATGTCGCCGGTGGGCAGGTTGGGATTCTTGCTTTCCCTCTCCCGCACCGTGCCCACGATGGAAATGGTGGATTCCTTGTTCAGGGCGCGGACCTGCTTCATCATGTCCTCGGTGTCAATCACCAGCTGGGTGACACCGTAAAAGTCCCTCAGGATGACGAAGGCCAGGGACCCGCCCACTTCACGGACGTTTTCCATCCAGCCGGAGAGCCGGACTTTCTTTCCGGCATCTGCAAGGCGGAGTTCCCCACAGGTATGTGTACGATTCTGCATAATGATCTCCTTATTTCTATGGAACTGTAACTTACTGTGACTTACCTGAATCCTGCAACCCCCGTAAGGGGGCTTTCTAAAATAATGTATACCGCAGTCCCGTTCATCTGCCCCGGATCCGTGCAAACGCAGCATGCCGTACCCGGTTCCCTTGTTTCCTGGCTTATTCCTTCACCAGCATATCCATGACCGCTAATGCGGCATCCTGAATGGGAACAGTGCGTTCTTCCCGGGTCTCCATGTTCTTGAGTTTCACGACGCCATTTAGAACTTCGTCATCCCCCAGGGTGGCGGTGATGGCGCTGCCCGTCTTATTGGCGTACTTGAACTGGGCCTTCAGGCTCCTGCCTGTGTGGTCCATATCCGCCTTAAAGCCGCTGTTCCTCAGATTCTGTACCAGGCTGAAGGCTGCCAGGCGGTTTTCACCCATGTAGGTGACGAACACGTCATACAGAGGAGGCTCGGGAATGGTAATCCCTTCGCTTTCAAGAAGCATAAGGACGCGTTCCATGCCCATGCCAAAACCCACAGCGGGAAGATCCGGTCCTCCCAGTTCTTCCACCAGGTGGTCATACCGGCCGCCGCCGCACACCGTCAGGTTTCCGTCCTTTGTCTGGGTGATAAGTTCAAAGACGGTACGGGTATAGTAGTCAAGGCCGCGGACAATCCTGGGATTCACTTCAAAGGGAATACCGGCGGCGGTCAGGCATGCCTTGAGATCCTCAAAGTGCTGGCGGCAGTCTTCGTCCAGGCAATCCAGCAGCACCGGGGCATCCTTCACCACAGCCTGGCACTTTTCTTTCTTGCAGTCCAGCACCCTTAAAGGGTTGCGCTCATAGCGGCTTCTGCAGTCAGCGCAAAGCTCATCCAGGTGATCCTTAAGATAGGCTTTCAAAGCTTCATTATATTTAGGCCGGCACTCCGGACAGCCGATGGAGTTGATATTCACCTTCAGGTTCCTGATGCCCAGGGAAGAGAGCAGCCGCCATGCAAGCAGGATCAGCTCGGCATCCGCCGTGGCTTCCTTTGCTCCGAAGCACTCCAACCCGAACTGATGGTGTTCTCTGAGACGTCCTGCCTGGGGAGACTCATACCTGAACACAGGGGCAGCGAGATAGTACATTTTGCAGGGAAGCGGCTCTGCATACAGATTGCTTTCCAGGAAAGCCCGGACAGCACCTGCCGTGCCTTCGGGCTTCAGGGTAATGGACCTGTCGCCTTTGTCCTTAAATGTATACATCTCCTTCTGCACGATGTCGGTGGTATCACCCACACCCCGCAGGAATAGTTCCGTATGCTCAAATACCGGCGTACGGACTTCCCGGAATCCGGCTTCCGCAGCAGCGGTGCGCATCATCTTTTCCAGATACTGCCACCGGTAGCTTTCCGTGGGCAGCACATCTTTTGTTCCCCTCGGCGCCTGGGTCAGCATGTTGTTCCCTCCTTGTCTTTTTCACAGAAAATCCCCATGCAGTCGCCTGCACGGGGCGATGAAAAACGTTTGATGTTTCAGAAAGACCATAAACGCATTCTCCGCAGTCAGTCTCTCCGGACCTGTAAACAGTACATCTGAAGCTTTCAGGTCCGGCACATTGTAACAGGGTGTAGTGCTGCTGTCAAACAAAATAGAGGCTGAAATCCATCTCCATCTCTGGGCTTGAAGTTCCGGGATGTGGAATGCTTCTTCTGCCATTGTCTTCTCTCTCAAAGTGCTCGTTATGCCATCGAAGGCAGTATGCATTCTAAGAATGTCACTTTCCCATCGGCGTAAGCTACATTGCATCTGGCACTGTATGGAAATCTGGCTTTCGGGGAATCATCCAAAATCAAAGGGCCACCTGTCCAGGGTATAACCGGCTCTGTGTCAACACCTACAAAGCAGAAGGCATGATCCTCTTCATCTCCGTAAGCCGTACATGACGTTTCGTTGTACTTTTTCACGAAATCGTAACCCAACTTATCAACACATGCTCTGATGCCTATTTTTTTGGCTTCTTCAAATGTCAGCATTGTTTCTCCCATTTCCTCCCCTAAACTCAAAATGCTCTCCGCACAACCAAAACCTTGTCGGCATGGGGATGGAGGGCAGCTTTCTCATAGTTCATTTGCAATGCGTTTGACTTGCGCTTTCAGTTTTTCTGAAAAATAGATTCCTTTTCTCTCCATTTCATTTACAATCGGCATCACAGCATCGATGTATCCATTTGACTTCGCCTTTATCAAAACACCAATTGTCCCTGTTCATGTTAATCCAAGAAACTCCGCTGTCTTTCGAGCTGGTCCATCATCAATCACGACAAGATGTTCCCCTTCATGTTCCTGAGCAAGAATCATCACTTCAACTTCGCCATCATGTAACTTGGCTCTGTACATTCTTCTGCTCTTAGTCTCTTTGACGGAGTCTATATGACCATGCTGAAGAGAGAATCTGATTCTTTACAGCATCGTTTTTCTCACTGACTTCTCTGAACACAGCCTCAGGAACGGTTATCTCCCCATACTGCCTTTTGAGCAAGTCCAGCAGATTAACCTTGCATAAAGAAATCAGCGGAGTTGGATTCACAATGACCTTACGCATTGGCCACATCCCTCAAGAGTTCCTCATCATCATCAAAACGGAATAAATCGATATTGTTCCGTCCAAGAAACAGCATAAATTCCTTTTCAGACAAACCTGCTATTTCCGCACAGTAGCCTATAGATACATGATTGTGCAAATAATATCCCAATGCCACCATTTTCCTGGCAAAAGCTGTGACCTCGCCCGTGCTCATATGTGTGTCATACAACACTTCATCGGGAACATGTATGATTACCTGGCACATAACGTTGCCCCCTTTCAAAGGCTTTCAAATGGGTTCGCACATTTCTTCTTCAAGTACCATTCTAAGCCAAGGCGCCTGAAACGTCAACAAAAAAGCTTTCTCGCCCTTAAGCTTTTCATGAATACCTCTCCTGCTTCACCGTCGAATTCTGCACATTGGAAACAGGATAAAACAAATATGTGGTGTATCTGAAGACTCCCGCATAACACCTCAAACCTGTTCTACTTGACCACATCCCGACTTCTTCAACAACCACCAGGTCTTCCTCCTTCACATTCTTGCCTCTGCAGCCCTTTTCTTTCTTAAATATTTCCCTTGTGCCGTAAGGAACAAGTGCAGCGCAGCCGGATTGACGGCATGGCGTGTCTGGTCTGTTGGGTATATCCTGATTCTCTCCGTTTGCAAAGAATTACGCTTTAGATTTTCCTGGCCGTTGACTTTGGATTTCTTCCATGCTATATTTCAGATTGTCACCGGTTTCAACTTTAGATTATTCCTGCTGTTCACTTTGGATTGTTGCGGAAGGAGCCCTTATGATTCATCGCATTGCGAAAGAAGCGCTGCTGCGGCTTGCATCGCAGTTTCCTGTTGTCGGTGTTACCGGCCCTCGTCAGAGCGGAAAGTCCACCCTGACCAAAGCGGCATTCCCAAACAAACGTTATGTTACGTTCGATGACAGAACCATGCGTGAACTGGCAGCTTCAAACCCGTCAGATTTCCTTTCCGCTTTTCCTGATGGAGCTATCATCGATGAGGCGCAGAAAGTTCCTGAGCTTTTTGATGCTCTGAAAATGCATGTGGATAACGCAGACTTCACACCCGGTAAATTCATTTTGACTGGTTCGAGCCAATTGCGGCTGAAGCAGAACATGACTGACAGTATGGCCGGCAGAGTTACGTTTCTGAAGCTTCTGCCATTTTCTGTCATGGAGCTGAAGGATGCACAGATTCTTTCCGACAATCCCTATGACATCATTTTCGGAGGCCAATATCCTCCTCTGCATGATCCGGAAAAGCACTTCATCCCGGATGACTGGTATGAGAGCTATATCGACACCTACCTGGATCTGGATGTCAGAGACCAGATCAACGCAGATAATCTATCCACATACAAGAAGTTTATCCAGATATGTGCGATCCACAGCGGGCAGCTCCTTTCCATGGACAGCATTGCCAGAGATGTAGGAGTCTCCGCACCAACGATCAAGAAGTGGCTTTCCATTTTGGAAAACTCGTATATCATTCACTTTCTTGAGCCGGATACCAACAATCTCGGGAAGAGCATTGTCAAGACGCCTAAACTGTACTTTGTCGACTCTGGACTGCTTTGCCATCTTCTCCGGCTTGATTCCAAAGAAGAACTCCTTTTAAGCCGTCACAAGGGAGCTGTTGTTGAGACCTTTGCCGTAGCAGAGCTTCTGAAGCAGCGAATGAATCTGGGCAAAAAACCGAATCTCACATTCTTTCGGGACAGTAAAGGTTTTGAAGTCGATACCAT
>CAMOVR010000201.1 GCA_946627565.1 uncultured Clostridia bacterium | reverse complement strand
TCTGTACTACCGTTTTATTACTTTTGGTGAAAATGTGCCGATAATATGAAACTTAGGGAAGCTTGAATAAGCGCTGGCCTTTGAAAACACAAGGGCTTGGCGCTTTTTCAGTAGTAAATCATATTATTGATCAAGCAGGTTTGTTGCAGCTTTATCGGTTGAACAGATTGATCAGTGCCAACCGGATGCTAACCAAGTTCAGGAATGAAAAAATTATTGAATAATAGCGCAAAGACAATGATCTTTGATGAGGAGGCAAAGGATCTTGACTTTTTATACTACAAGTATAATGACAAGACGAGTGGGTTTGTGTTATATTGCTCTTTGGCGCTAGATTGTTTCACAGAAAGGAGATCCAAAGATGATCCGGCTGTCATCCAGTATGCGTACATATAATACGAACCTGCAGGGAGCCACCTGGAAGGTTCCGTTTGGTATGCATAAAAGGATGAGCAGATGCCCGGATAATCTTGGATTACGATAAGGGTTAGCAGCAGAAGGTAAACGCATCCGCTCGTTCTCTCAAGAATGGGCGGATTTTTTGTTTGGAAAGGTGGTATTCCCATGTGTATCCCTGTTGTGAATTTGAAGAGAACTGGGCAAAACATTGCTGTGCTCCGTGAACAACAAGGTATTTCCGTAAAAGAGCTTCAAAAGCTACTTGGTTTTGCTACACCTCAGGCAATATATAAGTGGCAGCATGGTGACTGTCTGCCTACTGTGGATAATCTTGTGGCACTTTCTGTAATTTTTTCTGTTCCTGTTGATTCGATTCTTGCTGTCGAATCTCAAGGATGCTGAAAAAACACAACATCAAAGTTGATAGAATCAGGTGAGCCTAAAAAAGAGGAGGCGTTGAAATTGATACTGACGATCACCTGGGAGGGCCAGAACACGCAGGACCTTGGTTTTCTGCTCTGGAAACACCCGGAGAGAGCTCAGCAGTTTGAGCTGAGCTATGGAAAGGCGTATGTCTTTTACCCGGAAGTCAGCGATGAGCGGACTACTGCGGCATTGGTGCTTGATATCGATCCCATTGATCTGGCCAGAGGCAAGCTTGGCAGCAAAGAAGGTGGCCTGTTTGATTATGTCAACGACCGCCCTTATGCGGCAACTTCTTTTATGAGCACAGCGATCAACCGTGTTTTCGGTTCCGCCATGAGAGGTAAAAGCGAGCACAGGCCTGAACTGGCCGCCACGCCGCTCAGGCTGACCGCGACGATCTCGTCCCTTAAGGACCGGGGGAACGAAACGCTGGCACAGGAGCTCTTTGAGCCGCTGGGCTATACTGTATCCGTTTCCAGAAGCAAGCTGGATGATAAGTTCCCCGAATGGGGTGAATCCCCATATATTGATCTGACGATCAGCGGCATGGTAAAGCTCTCGGATCTTCTGAATCACCTGTATGTGCTGATCCCCGTCTTTGACCGGCAGAAGCACTACTACATGAATGAGGATGAGATTCAGAAGCTGCTGGATCACGGAGACGGCTGGCTGGCGGATCATCCGGCAAAAGAACGGATTGTCAAGAGATATTTCGGCGTCAGGAAAGGAATGGCCCGGAGAGCAATTGATCGCCTGGCCACCGGAGCGGATGAGGATGAAGAGACAGCGGAGGAAGCTGAGGCTGCCGAAGAAGCTGCGGAAGAAAAGGCTGCCCGGACACCGCTGAACACCCAGCGGCTTGAGACGGTAAAGAACGCGGTTCTCGCCAGCGGAGCCAAGAGCGTTATTGATCTTGGCTGTGGCAGTGCGCCTTTGACCGCGATGCTCCTGAAGGAGCCTCAAATCCGGAAGATTACAGCCTGTGATGTGGCTGCCAGGGCATTGGAAAAGGCAAGTCAACGGCTCAACATTTACCGGATGCCCTCCACCCTGAAAGAAAAGCTGACGTTGATTCAGGGCTCCCTGACCTACCGGGATCAACGGTTCGAGGGTTACGACTGCGTTTGCATTGTGGAAGTCATTGAGCACATTGAACCCATGAGGATTCCGGCTTTTGAACGGGTGATCTTCGAATTTGCAAGGCCCGGAACCGTCATCCTGACCACACCGAACCGGGAATACAACGTCAATTATGAAAAACTGGAAGAAGATCACCTGCGGCATGGAGATCACCGGTTTGAGTGGACCCGGGAAGAGTTCCGGAAATGGACAGAGCATGTATGCGAGAAATTTGGCTATACCTGTGTAATCAGCGGGATCGGTGATGTGGATGAAGCCACCGGCCAGCCGACCCAGATGGGGGTGTTTACGAGAAATGGATAAATTCAGAATTGAGATTCCGGAGTTCAGCCTGGTTGCCATGATCGGGGCAACCTCATCCGGGAAAACCAGCTTCGCCCTGAAGCACTTCAAACCCACAGAAGTCCTTTCCTCGGACTTCTTCCGGGGTATGGTTTCGGATGATGAAAACGATCAGGGAGCATCCAACGATGCCTTTGATCTGCTTCACTATGCAGCCAATAAACGGCTGAACAATATGAAGCTGACGGTTATTGACGCGACCAACATCCAGGAATACGCCCGGAAGCAGATTATCAATATGGCCCGGGAACAGAACGTGCATCCTGTGGCCATTGTGCTGAACCTGCCAGAAGCGCTGCTCCAGGAGCGGAACAAGGCACGGCCTGAGCGGAATTATCCGGAGCGGGTAATCCATAAGCACTGCTGGGAACTGAAACGGTCGATCAAAAACCTGAAGCGCGAAGGTTTCCGGTTCGTTTATGTGATCGACTCCCTGGAACAGCTGGAAAACACCGAAATCGTCCGCACAAAGATGTGGAACGATAAAAAGGACGAGCACGGCCCCTTCGATATCATCGGCGATATTCACGGCTGCTGCGATGAACTGGAAGAGCTTCTGGCCGCCCTTGGCTATGTCCGGGGTGAGAACGGATATGCCCATCCGGACGGCAGGAAGGTTGTCTTCCTGGGTGACTTCTGCGACCGCGGTCCGCGGAATGCGGATGTGCTGAAGCTGGCCATGGAGATGGTGAAGACCGGAAATGCCTGTGCGGTTCCCGGAAACCATGACATGAAGCTGCTGAAGCATCTCAGGGGAAAGAACATCCAGCTGACCCACGGCATTGATCTGACCATCGCGGAAATGGACGCGCAGGGTGACGAATTCAAGGCGGAGGTTGCGGAATTTTTGGACAGCCTGATCAGCCACTATGTTTTCGATGACGGCAGGCTGGTTACGGCGCATGCCGGCCTCAAGCAGGAATACATCGGAAGGGGCTCCGTGCGGGTGCGGGATTTCTGCCTGTACGGCGAAACTACCGGCGAGTTCGATTCCTATGGTCTTCCTGTCCGGCTGGACTGGGCTGCGGATTATCGTGGCCGTGCGATGGTTGTGTATGGTCATATTGCCGGGAAGGAAGTCAAATCCTTGAACGGCACCTACTGCATTGATACCGGCTGTGTCTTCGGCGGCAGCCTGACCGCTTTCCGGTACCCGGAACGGAATATTGTCAGCGTTCCTGCACATAAGCAATACTATGAGCCCGTTAAGCCTCTGGAAGAAGAGCCGGATTCTGATATGGGCGATCTGCTGACAGTCGGTGATTTCAATCACAAGCTGCATATCGAAACATCTCTTTACCACTCTATTGATATCAACGATTCGAACGCAGCGGCAGCTTTGGAGATCATGTCCCGGTATGCGGCAGATCCCCATTGGCTGATCTACCTGCCGCCGACCATGTCCCCCTGTGAGACCAGCGAACTGGACGGCTTCCTCGAGCATCCCCTGCAGGCGTTTGAATACTACAAAAGCAGGGGTATCCCCAATGTGGTATGTGAAAAGAAACACATGGGTTCCAGGGCGGTTATCATCCTCTGCAAGGATACTGATACCGCGCAGAAACGATTTGGTGTGACGGATGGTTCCAGGGGAATCATCTACTCCCGGACTGGGCGGAGGTTCTTTGATAACGCTGAAACGGAAACGGCGCTGCTGAACCGGCTGGACAAAGTGCTGACGCATACGGATTTCTGGAAGGATTTCGAAACGGATTGGGTCTGCCTGGATACGGAACTCATGCCCTGGAATGAAAAGGCCCAGGGACTGCTCCGGACGCAGTATGCGGCCACGGGTAATTCCGGACGCGGCAGCCTGAAAGCTGTTGTCAATGCATTGGAGCAGGCCTGTACCCGGAGGAATTTGTTCTTCGATGTAGGTGATACCACTTCCGGTCAGAATGTTGATCCCAAGGAACTCCTGACCCGCTTCAAGGCCAAACAGGAAGATATAGAGAGATATATCGATGCCTACCGGGAATACTGCTGGACTGTGAAATCCATTGATGATTTCAGGATTGCACCTTTCCATATTCTGGCCACGGAGGGAAAAGTCTTCTCCGGAGAAAAACATGTATGGCATATGGAAACGATCAAAAAGTATATCACCGGTATTGATCCTGTTTACATGGAGACGCCGTATATCTGTGTCAATACCGAGGATGAGGCAAGCGTGCAGTCCGGCGTGCAGTGGTGGCTGGATCTGACCGGCACCGGCGGCGAAGGCATGGTTGTCAAGCCGGAAACCTTCATTGCCAAACAAAATGGTACCCTGCTGCAGCCGGCAGTCAAGTGCCGGGGCAGTGAGTACCTCCGGATCATCTACGGTGCGGAATACCTGGAGCCGGATCATCTGCAGCGGTTGAAGAAACGTTCCCTCAGCCGGAAACGGAACCTGGCCCTGAAGGAATTCTCCCTGGGCATGGAATCTCTGGAGCGGTTTATCCGGAAGGATCCCTTGTACAAGGTCCATGAGTGTGCATTTGGTGTGCTGGCCATGGAAAGCGAACCGGTGGATCCCAGACTGTAAAGAATGGCGACCAGTCTCATTTGGGGCTGGTTCGTCTGCTGCTTTATTAAACGAGTATAGTTGAAAGGGAAAGAGGCGAAGGCAAAATGCTGACTTATCCAGACATTCCAGAAATCAACAAACTGATATCACCGAGGACAAACCAGTAACAGGCATTTTAAAAATGCATCCAAGTAGCTGTTCGAGGTTTCGCGTTTAACACGCTGGTAAGTTTTCGGCGGTTATCCGATATTTCAGATGTTATCTGTTTAGGTTCATCTGTAAAAGAAAAGATGGAACGATAGTTTCAACATGAACAGACACGCTCCCGGGCGGATGAGGTTCGGTTTGACTCCACCCTTTTTCGATTATATTTCAATCAGGAAGGAGGCCAGATCATGAGGAAGCTGGCAAGTATAGAAACGGTATGGAAAGTGGAGCCGATTGAAGGCGCGGATCGCATAGAACTGGCGCATGTGCTGGGATGGCAATGCGTGGTGAACAAAGGACAATTCAAGGAAATGGACACGGCTGTGTACTTTGAAATTGATAGCTTTCTGCCGATTCGTCCGGAATTCGAATTCTTGAGGAAATCCTGCTATAAGAAGACGGATATCATGGGCGAAGGATTCAAGCTCCGGACAATGACCTTCCGGGGACAGATTTCACAGGGGCTGCTGCTCCCTGCCAGCCAGTTTCCAGAGATCCCTTCAGATGCTGAAGTTGGGACAGGCGTCGCGGAGATTCTCGGCGTTCGTAAGTGGGAGATCGAAGAAAAAGCTACCACCGGGGGGAATGTGATCGGTACCCTGCCATACGATATTCCGCACACGGATGAAACCCGCGTGCAGGAAAATCCGGATCTGATTCAGGCTTTTGCAGGGCTGGAATACTATATCAGCACAAAGATGGACGGAAGCTCTCACTCCATCGGGATTGATGAAGAAGGATTCCATGTGACCGGACATAATTACGAGTACAAGAATGACGGTTCCAGCTCCTTCTATAATCTGGTGAACGAACGCGGCTACCAGGAAAAGATGGAAGCTTTTGTAAAGGAAAACGAGCTGAAAACACTGACGATTCAGGGCGAACTTTGTGCGCCGGGCATTCAGAAGAACAGGCTTCGTCTGACCAAGCCGGAATGGTACGTTTTCACCATCCGGGAGAACGGAAAGCGTGTCGGATTAAACCGTATGCTGCAGATCTGCGAGACGCTGGGTATGTCCCATGTGCCGATCGAAGAAGTGGACAAAGATCTGCCGAGCCACTACCCAACGGTTGAGGCTTTGCTGGCACGTGCCGACGGTGAATACCCGAATGGCGGGAAGAAGGAAGGAATCGTGATTCGTCCGACAGAACCCGTATTCTGCCCTCTGATCAGCACCAGCCTGTCCATGAAGGTGGTCAGCAATAAATACCTGCTGAAAAACGAGGACTGAT
>CAMOVR010000200.1 GCA_946627565.1 uncultured Clostridia bacterium | reverse complement strand
GGTTGAGCTTCCGTTTATGATCGTGGATTTCATGAAGAAGGCGGTTATCAGAACCAATTGTTTCTTCATTCTTACCTGCGGCTATGGATTTGAGGTGTCACTCGGACATGCCGAAGTGGCAGCACGGCAGTTTCCGGCTTATTGAAACAGACAGTGCAAACAGACAAACAGGTGTCGGAAGGAAATGGCAATGAACCTGAAGCTGATAAAGCTCTCGAAAAGATACGAAAAGCAACTGGGAGAAATGATCGACGAATGGAAAATGGATCAGGAGCGCAATCATACAAACCACTCTCCCTGGGCCATATTCAAAAATGATTATCATGATTTCGACTATTATCTTGAGCACCTTGAAGTGAAAGAAGCCGCAGAGGGAAAAGTACCGGACTCCGTATTCTTTCTCCTGGATACGGAACGGGACAGGCTTCTTGGAGCAATCAATATCCGTCATTATCTGAATGAGTATCTGTTAAAGGAAGGCGGGCATATCGGGGACGGGATCAGACCAGGTGAACGCAGAAAAGGCTATGCCACGGAAATGATCCGGCTTGCCTTAATCGAATGCAGGAAACTGGGCATCAATAAAGTGCTGATAACCTGTGACAGGGACAACATCGGCTCAGCCAGATCCATCGTCAAAAACGGCGGAATCCTTGAAAATGAAATCATGTCTTCAGATGGTGTGATCAAACAGCGCTACTGGATTACACTTCGTTAACTGACAAATTCCGGTTTGCCGCCGCCCCTGCAGTCAGTATTTCCCCTGCGCACAGAAAAGACAGCGCAGACACTCATCTTCACGCACGCAAGGCAGGAGGTTCTCATGTCTTTCAGGATCATAAACCCGGACAGCTACCCAAGGAAGGCCCATTTTGATTATTTCCGTTCGATGCCCTGGCCCTACGTGGGCGTCACTGTGGAGATGGATGTGACAGATCTTGTGGAATATGCCAGGAGGACGGATACCTCCTTCTATCTTCTCATGATCCACGCCTGTGCCCTGGCAGCCGATTCGGTTCCGGAACTCAGGCAGCGCATTCATGAGGGAGGCATACGGGAATACGATGCCTGCCCCACCTCCCACGTGGAGCTTCTTGAAGACGGCACATATACCTACTGCACGCTCCATCACCATATGGAAAAAGAACAGTACCTGAAGGAAGCCGCAGCGGCCAGGGAAGCATGCCGCAGAAGGGGCGGCATTGAGGAAGAAGCAGATGTGGAAAGCATGTACTTTATCTCCTCCCTTCCATGGCTTCACTATACCGCTTTCCTGCAGCCGGTGGCCGGCGGCGATGAATCCAATCCACGGATCACGTGGGGAAAATATGAACAGAACCCGGAAGGCCGTCTCATGCTGCCCGTGTCGGTACTTGCTCACCACGCCCTGGTGGATGGGATACACCTGGCTGCTTTCTATGACAGCCTGAAATGCCATCTCTCCACGCTGTGCAGGGAAAAGAGCAAATGAAAAAGGGGTATGTGCTCCCCGGAATCCCGGATTCTGACATTGACAGAAGTTCTTCAGTTCATAGATAATATACAATCGTGATCGGAATGATCCAAAAATGAATCCACATGAGGCGTCATGGTATATATGGGAATCCATCAAAAACCCGTTCCGGATTTTCGTGATTTCCGGTATATCAGGCATGTCTGTGATTCTGCCTGCCCCCGGTTCATAATGGCTGCAGGCTGTTCATATCGAAAACCCGGAATTGGTGGAGGTATAACTATGTGGTTTTTACTGGCACTTGGTTCAGCTGTCTTTGCAGCCCTGACTTCGATACTGGCAAAGGTGGGAATAGAAGGAGTCGGCTCAAATCTTGCCACGGCAATCCGTACAATGGTTGTTGTTGTCATGGCCTGGGGCATGGTATTTCTGACACATCAGCAGAGCGGTCTTCGGGCAATCAGTCAGAAGAGCTGGATTTTCCTGATTCTGTCCGGACTTGCGACGGGCGCCTCCTGGCTGTGCTATTACAGGGCATTACAGCTGGGAGATGCTTCGAAAGTTGTCCCGGTTGATAAGCTGTCCACTGTCATTACACTGGTGCTGGCGTTTGTTTTCCTTCACGAAGAATGGACGGCAAAATCCATATGGGGCTGCATTCTGATTGGAGCGGGAACTTTACTGATGGTTCTGTAAGGCGGTTCCGGTCTGCAGAGGTGCCTCAGGCAAAGCATTGCTGATGATACTCAGTGGCAGACGGTAAAATTACCTCCGGTTCTGCAGACAGCATGCCATGGATCATACTATCCCCGGCAGCAAAGACAGCCGGGAAATCAGGCAGGAACCCCCTGTCCTTTGCAGTATATAAAGGCAGAATACTTTTCATCGCAGATACAGTCTGCTTTTCTGCGCAATCTCTCCCCACTCCCATTCCGTAATATATGGGAGAATATGGAAAGATAAATATATCAAAGAGTTGTAAAGCATGAGTACGGACACAAAAGAAACTGCACCGGCAAGATACTTTGAAGTGGACGTGGCAAAAACACTGGCAATTGTTTTCATGGTGTGCGTTCACGTTTATGAAGGCATGACGGATAACAGCTGGCTTGGAAATCCGCCCACAGATTTTCTGCACAACCTGATCGAATTCATGGGCGGCCCCATGGCAGCTCCGGTGTTCATGTTTGCCATGGGAATCGGAATGGTATGCACGCGGCACGACACCCCCGGGGAATTCATCCACCGGGGCATCCGCCTGCTGATTGGCGGAATTGTGCTCAACTTCTTCAAGCTGACCTTCCTCCTGCTGGTCGCCCGGGTGCTGGATGTGGAATACGACTCCCTGTTCACGGTACTGGAAAGCCTTCTTGTATGCGATATCCTGCATTTTGCCGGACTGGCATTTGTTCTGACGGGACTTCTGAAAAAGCTCCGTGTCCAGCCGTTTATGATTCTGGTACTGTCCCTTCTCATGCAGATGGGCGCAAGCTGGGCCACTGTATTTGTTGAACCATCCAATGTATTCTCCATGGTGGCCGGCTTCTTCGTGTTCACCGGGAAAACCTCCGGCTTTCCCCTTCTGCTCTGGTATGTCTATCCCGCAGCAGGCATGGCCTTTGCATCCCTTCTTAAGAAAGCGGATGACAGAGCAGCGCTCTATCGGAATACGCTCGCCATATCCGTGGCCGTTTTCTCTTCGCTCATATGCTGTCTTATTCAGAATGGCTACGACCTGAGGAAGCTGTATATGCTGGCTCATGAGAGCTATTACATGCAGGACCTGTTTCATTCCCTCTTTTCTCTGTCTCTGGTACTTGTTTTCCTGTCTCTGGCATATTTCGCCTTCTGCGGCGTAAGCGCGCAGGCCTGGCCGATGCGGTTCTTCCACTGGTGCGGCATAAACCTGAACAAAATCTATGTTATCCAGTGGATGGTGATCTGCTGTACCGTTGCGGCGCTGGTCCTGCTGGAGATGGATATGGTCTCCCTGCCCATGGTGATCCCGGTGGGAATTGTCATCTCCCTGGTATCGATGGGCCTGTGTGCCGCCCTGAACAGCCTGCGCCGGCGGATTCAGAAAAAATAATCCCTGACAAGGGAAGTTTGCCGTAAAGAGCCGGTGTTCCAATAAACGGGCAGTTTTGACCACAGGCTGAAAGAAATACAGATTCCTGTGCAGAGAGCATATACAGGGAGCCGGGTGTGAAAATGATCTCTGCCGGTTCATCCCTTTCCTCTCATGTATATGTCCGGCAGGGCAGAGGAAGATGGCCCCATCCCTCTGCCCTCTGCTGTACATACAGAACCCATGCAGCAGCTGCAGTGCATTTCAGAATGGTTCCCGTCGGAGGTACAGTGTTTCGCCAGCGCTGGCACCCGGAATGGGAACCATTTCTGTTTTAATTACCGTTTTATGGCAGCTACTTAATCGTTTAAGTTTATATAACTATAACATAAACTGTGTTATTATTGAATCAAAAGAATTGGATGTGGGATCCTGCGCCTGACCTTCCCGTCTCCTTCTGCCCATGACGCTGACTTATGCATCCGTGAGCTGTTCCATGGTCTTTGCAAACAGTTCCTGATAAGCCTCCTGTTCCTTCCGTCTGGCCTCTTCCTCAAGCCTCAGGATGGACCCTGAAGAGATCCAGGTCAGCTGGGATGCCGCCTTTTCGCTTTTGACCGCTGCCTGGATATATTCCGGCCCGATCAGAAGCAGCTTCAGGGCAACTTCAGGTTTCAGAAAACCGCTGCTTATAATCCCCATGGTATCGAAGATGGTATCGTTGGCAATGGGTCCGATCACCACATCCGCATCACATGTGTCATGCCCCCGCCGGTTCTGGCAGATGCAGTCAAACCAGTCCGCATTCCGGGTAAAATGCAGGACTTTCAGACCTGTCAGGTCCAGCTCATATGTGTTGATAATCCCGTTTTTTCCCGCCCAGCGGCAGGCAAAGTCCCTGTCCGGGGAGAGATAGAATCCCTGTCCGAAATCCGCATTCTTTCTGCCGATATGAATGTCAGGAACCCGGATTTCCTTTTCACCTGTGTGATACAGCCGCATGGTTTTCTGCTGTCCTTTCCCGCTGCAGATCATCTGCATATCCTGAGGGAGCTGTCATATGGCGCTCCCCTGTCCCCCTGCCTGCTGGTCCAGCAGATATTCATACATGCTGAAGGGGATTTTGCCGGTGCAGGCGTAGTCAAGTTCCACCTCACCCCGGTATGCAAAGCCAAACCTTTCATACATGGTCCGGCCCGGCACATTCCAGGGCAGGGTATCCAGCCGGATCACCCGGTCGCCCCTGTCTGTGCAGGCCTGACGGATATAGTTCAGCATCTTTCTGCCTATGCCATTCCCTTGCATTTTCGGATTCGTGGCCAGGATATGGATCACCGCCACCTGCTCCGCAGGCACCTCACAGGCCCAGGCAACCAGACTGTATCCTTCCCCCTGAAGATGGTTCAGCACAAAGGCGGCGCAGATTTCTCCCTCGCCCTCCGCCACATGCATGGCTCCCTCTTCCACAGCCCGGCGGATATCCTCAAGTGTCGGGTACACCCCTTTCTGCCAGGCGGGGCGGTAGGGCATATCCTTCATGCCGTCGATAAGGTCATGGTAAAACTGAAGCACCCGTTTCTCTTCCCCGGGGCCGGCCTTGCGAATACACAGTTCCATCTCTGTCTGTCCTCCCGGACCAGGATTCTGGTCCGGGTCATTGTATCTGTCAGCAGGCTGAGGTGCAAGAGCAGACGTCCTCTCCCACCGGGGTCCTTCCGGGTCTGATCCCTTTGGCATCCCGCGGTGTGGACGATGTGTGGATAACCTGTGGATAAGTCAGCCTTTTGGTGCCGCACATACGTTTTTCCCCCTCCCCGGTGCCAAGCCGGTGCAATGCTGTTTTGCGCAGGAATCCCTTGCTGTGTCACGAATTTCATACATGCCCGCTGCAGGCCGGGCGCCTGTGGATATTGTGTGCGCAAGTCTGTGGATAACTTCATGAAATGCCGGCATTTCACGGGTTCAGGGCACCTCAGGCAGCCTCTCTCCCATGCTTGTTTTTCCCGTGTACAGCCCCTTCCTGTTTCTTGTTTTTCCATATGCCCTGCTGTAGGATTTCCCCCTGAAGCCCTGGGCCGGTATGCCCCGGGAGAAACAATGTCCGGTACCTTCCTGCGGACAGAAAGCGGGCAACTATGTCGTTTCATATATCCCGGAGGGACGTGTCAGCAGCGCTGCGCACTTCCTTCCCCATCATGGTAACCTTTGTGGTCCTGGGCACCGGCTACGGGATCCTGATGCAGAAGCACGGATACGGTCCTCTCTGGTCCGTCATCTCCGGTCTGCTGATCTTCAGCGGGACCGCCCAGTTCGTCTCTGTTTCCTTTCTCACATCCGGCTCCATCCTCATGGCGGCCCTGACGGCCTTCATGGTCTCCGCCCGGCATATCTTCTTCAGCATCTCCATGATCGACCGATACCGGACCGAGGGGAAGCGAAAATGGTACCTGTTCTATTCCCTCTGCGATGAAACCTATGCCATGCTGAGCCGGGACGACACCCCGGAGGGTGTGAACCCGAGCGCCTACCGCCTCCTGGTCTCCGCCCTGGACCAGCTGTCCTGGATCACCGGTTCCTTCCTGGGGGCATGGCTCGGATCCGTTCTGGCCTTTGACTCCACCGGCATAGACTTTGCCATGACGGCTCTGTTTACCACCGTCTTCATCCAGCAGTGGATGGATTCAAAGCAGCATATCCCCGCCATTCTGGGCCTCTCCGCCACGCTTCTGTGCCGGCTCCTCTTTGGCCGTGACCTGTTCCTCATC
>CAMOVR010000199.1 GCA_946627565.1 uncultured Clostridia bacterium | reverse complement strand
TTTCCGCCCGGAAGATCCCCGCCATCCAGACCATGTCATCTCCCCTGGGCTGGACAATGTACTTCTTTCCCTGGGCGGGCGGCATGGATCCGGGCAGCGTGGCAAAGACCCCGGCATAGCTGGCCGGAACAACACATCGGCGCTTTTCAAACAGAGGCCGGGTGGAAGCTTTCTCCATAACCTGGTGTACATCCGCGCTGCTGACAAAGACATGGGGCGACTTTCCCGGAACGGCGGGATAGTCAAAGCCCCACCGCATGGGATGCACTTCCGCCCTGCCGCTTTTGCCCACAGCCGTAGCGGCTGCCGTCATGGCCGGGCGGACGGCCCCGTTATCCTTCAGGGGATGCCCGATGCGCAGAAACTCCTTCTGAAGAACAGACCCCCGGGCCGCCTGGATCATGCGGATCAGGTCCGGATGGTCTTCCAGGTAAAAATCCGAAAACACCTCAGGTTTCACGCAGCTTTTGCCTCCCATGCACGATGCTGTATGCCATGTGCAGTATTCGAAAATGTGTCCTTTTCCCGCATGCGGCAGGACGTATCGCCCCTCCCCTTCCGGGATGCAGGGCTGCTTCCGGAAGTATAGCACATGAAGCCCCCTGCGCGTATGTCGCCATGACTTTTTTTGTCCGGGGTTTCCGTGACTGTTATTGTGTTATATCTTTTTATGCGGCCCGGGAGATGCGAAAATGCGCTAAAAATACAAGGCAGCATTGACAAGTTGCCGCTTTCGCAGTATGTTTTTCCTGCAATACTGCGCCGGTTTATGCGCAGAAAATCAATTCATGGAGGTCTTTTTTTATGAAACGTCTTCTTGCTCTTGTCCTGGCGCTCCTGATGATGAGCATGAGCTTTGCCTGTGCTGAAATCACCATCATCAACGAACCCGAGACTGAAGAAACCACCACCGAAGAAGGAACCGAAGAAACCGCAAACGACATCGGCGCCCTGATCGAGCGTGCTGCCGGCCTGGATCTTTCCTCCCTCACCAGCTCTGTGGACATCGCCTCCCTGGCTTCCGACTTCCTGGGCTTCGCCGTCAACAACGGTGCCTCTGAAGGCGGCTTCGGCAACATCGGCGAGACCATTACCCAGGCGATTTCTTCCCTGTCCGGGGACGGCCTGGCCAACCTGAAGACTGTCTTTGTAGAGAAGATCATACCCGCTGTCACCGGCCTGCTCTCCGGCGACAACTCCATCCTCTCTGCCCTGTCTGAGGCCAAGGACTCCGTCGCCGGCCTGCTGGGCGACGGTGCCGGCAGCGTCCTGGATGCCGTTGGCGGCCTGCTGGGCGGCAGCGGAGAAGCTGCTGAAGGCACCGAAGCTGCAACAGAAGAAGGCAGCGGCTTCAACGTTTCCAGCCTGCTGAGCATGATCGGCGTGAACACCGACATGGATCTGTCCCTGGAAGGCATCACCGACATCTGGAACACCCTGAAGGACACCATCCTGAGCGCCCTGCAGAAGTAAGAAACAGCATATCTGCATGCAGCGGAGGCAGCATCCATGTTGCCTCCGTTTTCGTATGCCGCTTTACGCCCTCCGGTTTCACCCGGGATACCTGAGTACCCTCTTCCCGGCTCTTCTCTGTCCTCAAAACACCCCGGCACAGCATGTACTGTACCGGGGCGCTTCTCTCTTGTCTGGTTGTGTTATTCCTTCGGTTCTGTCTCTTCCGCGGCCCCTGCCTGATCCAGCAGAACACCCGCTTCAAAGGCATCTTCTGCCATTTCCTTTACGGATGCGGGGATATACACATAGACCAGGTCCTTGCACTCCTTAAAGGCACCCTTCTCTACGGCTTCGCAGCCCTCCGGAAGGATGACGGCCTGGAAGGTGCCGCCGGCAAAGGCTTCTTCCTCTATGGTCTTAAGCCCGGCGGGCAGATGCAGGGTCTTCAGGTCCTTAAGTGCGGGAATCTCCGCCTGAGCCTCAAGCACCGTGCCGCACACGTCGCAGTGGGAGCCATTGGTAAGGCCCGTTTCCTCCTGGGTCGGTGCTTTGCACCTGTCTGCCACCGGTGTGTGTTCCTTACATGTAACCGTAAGTTCTACCGTCATGGGTTCATCTGTCAGGTCCGACACGGTCAGGACAGCTTTGCCGCCGGCAAGGCCTTTCACTTTTCCGTCTTTTACTTCTGCAATGGCCTTGTCCAGCGTCCAGTTGGGATCCAGGATGGTGATTCTCCTGTTGCCCCAGCCGCCGCTTCTGGCCTCGATTGCGGGCACAGCCGCTTCTTCGCCTTCGGCCACAGTTAGCGATTCCATGGAGGGTTCCGGATTCCTGAGTCCGTCCTCTGTGAGGACCGCAATGCTTGCCGGGATCACCGCATAATCCGAAAGGGCGGATTTGCTCTCGCCTGTTCCCTCTGCTGCAAATGCCTGGCACCAGTACAGGACACCGTCCACCCGGACACAGCCGATGCCGATGTAGTTATACCGGTTGCTGAGCATGTTCCTGCGGTGTCCCTGGCCGGAATACTTCTGATTTTCTTCTTTCCAGCCTTCAAAGACAGCTTCCGTGGATGCATAGCCGGCTGCGATGTTCTCCGCCATGGCACCATGGTCCTTCGGGTAAAGGGTGAAGCAGCGGGTGCCGTCAGGACGGGTATGGGCGTAGTGCACAGCACATTCCGCGGCACGCATCATGGCAATCTTTTCAAGGCCGTAATCGTAGGTATAGTCACTCAGGCCCGTTACAGAAAGTTTCTGTGAATCATCTTCTGACCAGACCCATGCCGCGGGATCTTTCCGGAAATCGTTGATCAGCTTCAGCATGCTTTCTGTCATGTCGTATTCGTACGTAAGCTCCACGCGGACCGTCACCGTGTCTTTCGGTTCCACGGAAGCCTTCTCTGTAAAACGGGCATACAGTGTCAGGTCAGAAGACACCTCTGTGGCAGCCTCCGCCTTCTCCCCGCCCTCTTTTTCCGTGAACCAGCCTGCAAAGTCAAAGCCTTCCTTTGTAAGATTCGGCAGTTCCCCGGCGGTGCCAAAGGTCCACTGTGCATAGAGTGTCACGTCGGCGTTTTCGGTGTATGTGCCGCCGGCACTGTAGGCTGTGCCGCTTCCGTCTTCGGCGGTATTCCAGCCCGTGAAGGCAGCGTCTATGGTTCTTACCTGGTCGTCCCCTTCCCCGGATGACAGCGTCAGTTTGTGACTCCGGGTGGGCACCGCAGTGCTCAGGGTCAGGTCCACATTTTCCGTCTTCACCTGGTTTTCCGGAGCGCCCGTGCCGCCGGCTGCGTTAAAGCTTACGGTGAAGGTGGAAGGAAGCTTTGTAAAATGGGGATAGAGCGTCTGGTCAGCGCTTACCGTCGTTGTGGCCAGAACCTGCTGACCGCCCTCCTGGGCTGTGAACCAGCCGTCAAAGGCAAAGCCTTCCTTTTCCGCCGCAGGCAGCTCCCCGGCTGTGCCGTATGTCCACTGGGCATACAGCGTCACATCCGCATTGGCTGTATAGGTGCCGCCGGCTGCATATGCGGTGCCGCTGCCGTCCTCAGCCGTGTTCCAGCCTGTGAAAGCGGCTGGAACCGTGATTTTCTGATTATTCCCTTCACCGGAGAGTGTCAGGGTAAAGCTCCGCGCGGGCATGGCGGCGCTCAGGGTCAGGTCAACGTTTTCTGTCTTCACCTGGTTTTCCGGTGCGCCTGTGCCGCCGGCTGCGTTAAAGCTTACGGTAAACGTTCCGGCTGCTTTCTCCGTGAAATGGGGATACAGGGTCTGGTCAGCGGTGATCTGGGTGCCGGCCTCAATCCTGGTCCCGCCCTCCTGGGCCGTGAACCAGCCGTTAAAGTCAAAGCCTTCCTTTGTCATGGCGGGCAGTTCACCTGCCGTGCCAAATGTCCACTGGGCATACAGCGTCACAGCCGCGTTGGCGGTATAGGTACCGCCGGCTGCATATGCGGTGCCGCTGCCGTCTTCTGCTGTATTCCAGCCTGTGAATGTGGCAGCCTTTGTGATTTCCTGGTTTTCTTCCCCTTCGCCTTTCACCAGGGTCAGTTTGTGGCTCCGGGTGGGCGCCGTGGTGCTAAGAAGCAGGTCCACGTCTTCTGTCTTTGTCTGGGCTGCCGGGGCACCTGTGCCACCGGCTGCATTGTAGCTGACGGTCCAGGTCTCGGGGATCTTTGTGAAGTGGGGATACAGCGTCTGATCTGCGGTCACTTCCGTGGCAGCCAGAATCTGCTGACCGCCCTCTGCGGCTGTGAACCAGCCGTCAAAGGTAAAGCCTTCCTTTTCGGCTGCGGGCAGCTCCCCTGCTGTGCCGTATGTCCACTGGGCATACAGTGTTACGTCTGCGTTGCCCGTGTATGTACCGCCGGCTGCATATGAAGTGCCTGTGCCGTCTTCTGCTGTATTCCAGCCCGTGAATGTGGCAGCCTTTGTGATCTCCTGATTGCCTCCCTCACCGGAGAGCGTCAGCTTGTGGCTCCGGGTGGGCACCGCAGCACTAAGAAGCAGGTCCACGTCTTCTGTCTTTGTCTGGGCTGCCGGGGCACCTGTTCCGCCGGCTGCATCATAGCTTACCGTGAAGGTCAGGACGTTGCCTTCCGGATCATATCTCTTGTCTGCCATTTCCAGTTCAGATGCGGTAAACATGGACGTGGTTTTGCTGTCATATACATAGGAAATGGTCCCGGTACCGAATTTGTAGGTATATCCGTCCTTTACGCTGCCTGACTTGTATCCGTCAAAGAACAGATCGTTGTCTTCCTCCACCCAGTTGGTGACGTCCACCAGGTAGTTTTTTTTGTCCGGCATCCGCACAACGTTCCACATATGGCGGCCGGCTCCGGTGCCGCCCGTCATGGTTCCGGAAACCGAGATGCAGGAGACATCTCCCCGGAACGAGGTCAGGTCGCACAGATACTGGAAAGCCTTGGAATAGCCCTCGCAGACCACCTTTGTCTCCGGGTCCCCGTCAAAGACATAGATCAGCTGCCAGGGATCCCCGTAGGGGGTGGAATCGTCATCCGCAGCCTCATGATTGTATTCCACCAGGCCCCGGATGCTGTCCCGGTATGCGGTCAGCTTCTCATAGTCTCCCTTGTCTTTCTGTTTTTCTGCAATATCCTTTGCATTCTGAACGGCCTTCTGTACGCCTGTTATGAGGGAGGTATCAAAGACATATTCGGATTTGGCATATGCCTTTACCACAGAGAAAGAGACCGTGTATGTACCCTCCACAGAAACAATACCGTCATTCACATCCACTGACAGGTTATCGAGTCCGTATTCATAGCCGCCGTATGTACCGTCACCGGATTTGCAGTACCAGTACATGTCATACGGCAGATCTTCCATCAGATAATTCACCGCTGTAGGTGCATCAAGCGCAGCAGCAGCGGTATCCACGGCTTTCTGAGCAAGGCCGGGATCATCCAATTCCATGCCCAGCTGTTCCGGCGTAAAGGAAAAATACTCTGCCCCAAGGTCGGAAAGCTGAATGTCGAAACGGGTATTTTCCATTTCACCCGCGGCTACCTTCTCCACCCTTGAACGGAGCTCATCATACAGTTTCTTCGTCAGGCCCTCCAGGCGGGAGCCTGTATTTCCCCTGCTTCTCAGGCCATATCCCAGGAGCTGGTTGATATACCCTTTCAGGTCCGGATCACTGTATGGATCCGCAGTTTCTGCCGATGCACAGAGCAGGGAAAGGGTCATCAGCAGAGCGATAAGTACCAGAACCATTTTTCTCATGTCTAGGTCAGTCCTTTCTGGAATACACCGTTTGCAAAGCCAGGCTGTCTGAAAAAGTACTTTACGAAATGGAATAGCCTTAAAACAGGCATCCCTTATACTATAAAAGATTCTGAGCAGCTCAGACCGACTGCTCTCAGGTTCCGGGATACTTTTGTCCGGGAAACCCGACACTGTTTCAGATTATATCGCAAAATGGTTGTTCTGTCAGTATCCTCAGAAGATTCTTCCGGGTATCGTTTTTTCTTGCCCGCTGCAGGGACATCCTGATAAACCCTGAACCGTGTCATTTGACATGCCGATCCGGAACATACGCAGCGCTGTCACCTGCAGCAATCTGCAAACGCCCGCCGCAGGAAACTGCGGCGGGCATATTCTGTCCGGATCGGCCGTTCAGTCACATGATATACTGGAAATCACAAAAATCCGGAACGGATTTTTGATTGATTTCCGTATATACCGTGACGCCACATACGATTTTCCTGATCATTCCGATCACAGTATAAAGCCTTCAGACATTACTCCCTGGCTTCTTCCGTTTCCACGTACAGCACGACACTTTTTTCAAAGGCATCCTCTGCCATGTCCGTCACGGAAGATGGGATGAAGGCGTAAATCA
>CAMOVR010000198.1 GCA_946627565.1 uncultured Clostridia bacterium | reverse complement strand
CAGACCGGTGAGTGCGCCGCCATCATGATCCTGGAAGAATCCATCCTCAAGGCCCTTAAGGATGCGGAAGACGCCGGCACCCCCGTCGCCAACCTCAAGTGCATCTATCCCGAAGACGGCGTGATCCTGATCCCCTCCACCGTGATGGTGGTGGCTGAAGAACACAGCCGCAACGTCAACACTGAAGCCTGCGAAGCCGTTGCTCAGTGGATTCTCACAGAAGAAGCCCAGAAGCTGATCATGGAAGGCTTTATGCATTCCACCTTCAAGGGCATGACAGAATTCCCCCACAACTCTGTGGATACCGAATCTCTCATCCAGAAGGATCTGGGCGTGGACTGGGAAAACGCCTACCGCAACCGTGAAGCCATCCAGAAAGCCTGGACAGAAATCGTCACAACCAAGTAAGTCACGCATGGGGGAAACCGGTATCCGGTTTCCCCCATGATGCAAAGGAGAGGATGCGCATGGTATCCGGCAGCACTGTGCAGAAGGCACTGCCCAGGCAGGACCGCAGACCCTTTGTTACAAAGGTGGTCCTGCTTATCCTTTTTCTGTGTGCGCTGGCCATTATCTTTATGGGCATACATGGAATCCGTGCTTTTGATGCCTCCGGGTTCAGCTCCGAGGCTGCCTTTCATGCCGTGCATGTTCTTGCCGGAGAGACGGACAGGGCATGGCAGGAGCAGCTCTCCCCTGCCCTTTCTCAGCTGGATGCTGAGACACGCAGCGGAGTCAGGCAGGCAGCAAAAGACCTTCTGATTAATGCCTGGGAAGATACAGATGCGGCAGATGCGGTTCTGGGTGAAATCTCAGGCGAAAAAGAGGAGTCCCTTCTGTGGAAGCTTCTGTATGCCACGTACCTGACCCGGGGCCCGAAGGTCTCCAGCAGTGTGCGCAAAACGCTGTCGGCACTGCCGGACAGCGATGCAGCCGCCTTCAGGACCGACACGCTGTCCTGTGTTGTGCATCCGGACAGTGAGGTCCCGGAAGCTGCGATTAGCCTGCTTGAAAAGGCAGGCAGCGAGGAGCGGGATGCCGCCCTGGTGCAGGCCTGCTTTGCCACCTGCCTTAAGGATTCCGCAGATGACGCCGTCAACACCCTCAAAAAAAGCGTCCGGGATGCTTCCGCCCAGCTGAAGGCCTACCGGATGATTGCTTTGGGAGAAGTGTCATTTGTATGGCAGTTCATTGTGAGCAACAGCCGCAGCGTGATCCTCTCCGGCATCCTGCTGGCGGCGGATATTCTGCTGCTCACCTTCCTCATGATGGGTGACGGAACATGGATCATGGACTTTAAGTGGGTCATGATCCTGATTATCGTGGATTTTCTGCTTCTCTTCCAGCTCATGCCGCTGGTGTACATGCTCATAAAGGCATTCTTCCCGGATACCACGTTCTCCCTTGAGACCTTCTCAAGACTGTATACCTATCCCCTGAACCTGGATGCCCTGAGCAATACACTGATTGCAGCCTTCTCCACCATGATCCTGGGCACCGTGCTTGCCTTTCCTCTGGCCTGGCTGGTGGGAAGAACCAACCTGTACGGGAAGAAGTTCTTCCGCTCCCTCTTTGTGCTCACCTACATGGTCCCGCCCTATGTGGGCGCCATGGCCTGGCTGAGGCTCCTAAACCCCAATGTGGGCACCATCAACCAGTGGCTACGGGTGCTCTTTGCCTTGAGCGATGATCCCGGTCCCCTGAATATCTATTCCCTGCCCGGCATGATCTGGGTGCTGACAAGCTTCTATTACCCTTATGCCTTTATTACCATATCCCGTGCCATGGAAAAGATGGATCCGTCCCTTGAGGAAGCCAGCCGCATCAGCGGAAGTTCCCCGGTGAAGACCGTCCTGACGGTTACCCTGCCCATGATGCTCCCCTCCCTGATCTCCGGTGCGCTTCTGGTCTTTGTGGCTGCTGCCAGCTGCTACGGCATCCCGTCCATCATCGGAAGCCCGGGCCGGGTGCATACGGTGACCACCCGCATTGTGGAGTATGTTTCCCTGGGACAGCAGGGCATGAACGACGCCACCGGCATGGCGGTGTTCCTCATGGTGCTGGCGGTGCTCATTCTCTTTATTTCCGATGTGCTTCTGGCAAAACGCCAGTATATCACCGTCTCCGGCAAGTCCGTGCAGCCGGCCATCGTGGATCTGGGAAAATGGCGTACCCCCCTGACGGTACTGGTCTCCCTGTTTGCCGTTGTGGTGGTCTTCATCCCCTTTGCCACCATCTTTGCCACATCCTTTAAAGTCGATGTGGGCAAGAGCATGCTGCGGCAGGACAATTTCACCCTTTCCAACTGGCTGACCATCTTCGGCCGTGGTGAGACAATCGCGTGTCTTAAAAACTCCCTGATTTTCGCGGCCGTTGCGGCCACGGTGGGCATTGTCATCGCCTGTACCATGAGCTATCTGCTCCAGCGCACCGCTATCCGGGGACGGAAGATTCCGGATTTCCTGATTACTCTGGGTTCCGGCACCCCCTCCGTTGTCATCGCCCTGAGCCTGATCATGACCATGAAGGGAAACTTCGGCATCAATATTTACAATACCGCCTGGATTCTCATCATCGCCTATATGATCAAGTACCTCATGATGGGCATGCGCACCGTGGTCTCCGCCATGAGCCAGATCCATGTATCCCTTGAGGAATGCAGTCAGATTTCCGGTGCCAGCTGGCTCCATACCATGTTCCATATCACCGGTCCCCTGATCTTCCCCAGTGTGGCGGCAGGCTGGTTCCTCATCTTTATCCCCAGCTTCTATGAGCTGTCCATGACCACGCTTCTTTATTCCACAACGACGAAAACCATAGGCTTCCAGCTTTACGAATACTGGACCTTCACCAGCCAGCCCATGAGCTGCGCCATGGCCTTTGGCATCCTTCTCATTGTGGTTTTCCTGAATTTTGTACTCAACCGCCTGACCAAGGGCGAGTTCTCCATTTGAAAAGGGAGTCCTGTATATGGCGACTGTAGAACTTAAACATATCACCAAATCCTTCGGGGACAATACGGTGCTCAGGGAATTCAGCCAGACCTTTCAGGATGGGGAATTCATCACGCTGCTGGGGCCTTCCGGCTGCGGAAAGACCACCATGCTGCGCATCATTGCAGGCTTTGAGAAACCCACCACGGGCGAACTGTATATAGACGGGCAGCTGGTGTCCGGAGGCAAAACCTTTGTGCCGCCTGAAAAGCGGGGCATCGGCATGGTCTTCCAGAGCTATGCCGTCTGGCCCCATATGAATGTGTTCAATAATGTGGCCTATCCCCTGACCCTGAAGAAGACACCCAAAGCGGAGATCCAGAAACAGGTGGAGCGGGTCCTTCAGATTGTGCACCTGACCCAGTACGCAAAGCGTCTCCCCAACCAGCTCTCCGGCGGTCAGCAGCAGCGTGTGGCCCTGGCCCGGGCCCTGGTGGCTGCCCCGGGACTGCTGCTTCTGGACGAGCCCCTTTCCAATCTGGATGCCAAGCTCAGGGAATCCATGCGCTTTGAGATTAAGGAGATCCAGAAGCAGCTTGGGATCACCGTGGTCTATGTCACCCATGACCAGACCGAGGCCATGGCCATGAGCGACCGCATTTTCCTCATCAACCGGGGCGTGGTGCAGCAGAGCGGCACGCCTGAGGAAATCTATAACCATCCGGTGAACCAGTTTGTGGCGGACTTTTTGGGTAAAGTAGACTTCTTTAAGGGCGAGGTAAAGGACGGCAGCATTGTCTTCCCCCAGATGGGCGGTCAGGCCCTTCCCTATGACGGTCCCAGAACCGGCAAAGTTGAGGTGGCGGTGCGCCCCGAAAATATCCAGTTCGATCCCGAGGGTCCCCTGCAGGGCGTTCTGGAAGCCCAGTACTATCTTGGCGACGTGGATGACTGCAGGGTCCGGGTGGGTGAAACCCTGGTGCGGGTCATCACCGGCGGCTATGCGTATAAGACCCTGAAGGAAGGAGACCGGGTCAGGCTGTCCGTCCGGGATCAGATGGTCTTTGACGATGACGGCATGCTGGATGAGAAACTGCAGATTCAGACCTGATAAAGAGATTTTATAGATATTACAGAAGATGGAGGTATTTCTATGTCAGACACCAGACACCTGATCGGCGGAAAACCCGTCATCGGCATCCGTCCCGTGATTGACGGACGCAAAGGCCCCCTGGACGTGCGCGGTTCCCTGGAAGAGCAGACCATGGGCATGGCCCGCATGGCGAAAAAGCTCTTTGAGGACAATCTCCGCTACGGTGACGGCACCCCGGTGAAAGTCATCATTGCAGACAGCACCATAGGCCGTGTCCGGGAGAGTGCCGCCTGCGCAGAAAAGTTCCGCAGGGAGGGCGTGGAAATCACCCTCACCGTCACCCCCTGCTGGTGCTACGGCTCCGAAACCATGGATATGGATCCCACCACCATCAAGGGTGTCTGGGGCCTGAACGGCACCGAACGCCCCGGCGCGGTGTATCTGGCCTCCGTGCTGGCCACCCACGCCCAGAAGGGGCTTCCGGCATTTGGCATGTACGGGAAGGATGTGCAGGACGCAGACGCAGACACCATTCCGGATGACGTGCGGGAGATGCTCCTGCGCTTTGGCCGCGCTGCCGTGGCTGCAGCGTCCCTCAGGGGCACATCTTATCTGCAGATCGGTTCCGTCACCATGGGCATCGGCGGATCCATCATGGACCAGGACTTTATCGAGTCCTATCTGGGCATGCGTGTGGAATCCGTGGATGAGGTGGAAATCATCCGGCGCATGAACGAGGGCATCTATGATGAGGAAGAGTTTGAGCGCGCCCTGAAATGGACAAAGGAACACTGCAAAGAGGACTTTGACAAGAATCCCGACTGGATCCAGAAATCCAGGGAAGTCAAGGATGAGCAGTGGGCCTTCACGGTGAAGATGTACATCATCATCAAGGATATGATGCGGGGCAATGAGAAGCTGGCTGCCAAGTTCCCGGAGGAGGCTCTCGGCCATAACGCCATTGCCGGCGGCTTCCAGGGACAGAGACAGTGGACGGACTTCTATCCCAACTGCGATTATCCAGAAGCTTTGCTTGCCACCACCTTCGATTATGACGGAGCCCGGGAGCCCTATATCCTGGCCACGGAAAACGATATCTTAAACGGCCTGTGTATGCTCTTCCAAAAGCAGCTCACCGGACGGGCACCCATGTTCTCGGATGTGCGCACCTACTGGAGCGCGGACTCCGTAAAGAGAGTCACCGGCTATGAGATTGAGGGAAAGGCAAAGGAAGCCGGCGGTTTCATTCACCTGATCAACTCCGGTGCCTCCTGCCTGGATTTCTCCGGCGTGTGCACGGAGAATGGCCAGCACCTTACCAAGAAGTGGTGGGATGTGACGGATGAGGATATCCGGAAGATGACGGAAGCCACCACCTGGGCGCCTGCCGACAGCGGCTATTTCCGGGGCGGCGGCTATTCCTCCAGATTTGTTACAAAGGCTGAAATGCCCATCACCATGATGCGCCTGAACCTGGTCAAGGGCCTTGGGCCTGTGCTGCAGATTGCGGAGGGCTGGACCGTCTGTCTCCCGGACGAGGTGACAGATGTCCTCTGGAAGCGCACCGACTATACCTGGCCCTGCACCTGGTTTGCACCCCGTACCGACGGCATCCCGGGAAGCGCCTTTGAAAACGCCTACTCCGTCATGCGGGCCTGGGGCGCCAACCATGGATCTTCCGTCTACGGACATGTGGGTGCTGACCTGATCACCCTGGCCTCCATGCTCCGCATTCCGGTGTGCATGCATAACGTTCCGGCGCCTGACGTGTACCGTCCCGCTGCCTGGACCGCCTTTGGCACCAAGGATCCGGAAGGCGCCGACTACAGGGCCTGTGCAGCCTACGGTCCCCTCTACAAGAAGTACAAGTAAGGAAAACGGCTTTGAAACCCGAAAAGGAGTCCCGCTTCATGGCGGGGCTCCTTTTGCGCCTGTTCTTCGTCTCTTTCGGGGCATCTGCCCTTATCCGGCAAAGGACGGTCTGCCGTCACAGCTCCAGCTTATACGCTTCCCTGCAGATGGCATCCGCTTCCTCTTCGCCCGGTATCTCTTCCAGGCCGAAGGCCAGCATCATGATGGCGTTTAAGCACCACTGGGAGACATAATTGGTAGAGATCCAGGTAAGTTCCGTGTGTTCTTTCCCGTCGGTGCCTTTTGCGTATACCGCAGGCGCGAAATTCCAGGATCCGTACCGCATCGGGCTTGCCAGAAGCAGTTCATGCCAGGCCCTGCGGATCAGTTCCGGCTCGTGCAGCGCAAGGCCCGCACAGGCACCCATGCCGCTGGCGGTATACCGCATGCCGTATCCCTTGCCCTG
>CAMOVR010000197.1 GCA_946627565.1 uncultured Clostridia bacterium | reverse complement strand
ACTTAAAAAGGTGGAAATCACGCTGTCCGGTTCCTTTGCCCAGACCTACAGGGGACATGGCACGGACAGGGCCCTGCTGGCGGGGATCATGGGTTACCACAGCTATTCACCGGAAATCCGCAGTGCCCTGGAGATTGCCAGAGAGAGGGGCATTGACTATACCTTTATCCTTCAGGATATCAAGGGAGCACATCCAAACACAGCAAGGATACACTATATAACGGAAGACGGCGGCGAGGGGACCATGCAGGGGGCCAGCGTCGGCGGTGGAAATATCCTGGTAAACCAGATTGACGGGATGGATGTGCACTTTACCGGTGAAAACAATACCCTGATTATTGTCCATCAGGATAAGCCGGGCGTCATCGCTGCTGTAACTCACGTGATGCACTGGGAATACGCTGACCTGAATATCTCCAGCTTCCATCTTTCAAGAGAAAACCGCGGCGGAAAGGCCATTATGACCATAGAAGTGGACAGCATGCCATCCATGGAACTGGTAAACAAAATCCGGGAAATAGAGCATGTGACAAATGCAATTCTGGTCCGGAGGCTGTAAGGACAGGAGGAGGTGACAGTCATGCTGAAATATGAATCCATCAGTGAGCTGACAAGGGAAGCGGAAAAGCGCGGAATCAAGATCAGTGAACTGGTTCTGGAGGACCAGGCCCAGGCCATGGAAATGACCACCATGGAACTGTACGAAAAGATGGAGATTGACCTTATGGTCATGCAGGAGTCCGTGAAAACGGGCGCCCAGGAAGGACAGAAATCCATGTCCGGCTTAACCGGCGGGGAAGGCTTCCGGATGAACAGCTATGTTGACCGCTCCGGCGGCGGGCTGTGCGGGGCCTTTCTGGGCAAAGCGATTGCCCGCGCCCTGTCCGTGGCCGGATGCAATGCTTCCATGGGAAGAATCGTGGCAGCGCCCACAGCTGGCAGCTGCGGCATCCTGCCGGGATGTCTGGTTAGCATGCTGGAGGAGGGAAAGGCATCTGAAAAGGATGTTATCATGTCCATGTTCACAGCCGGTGCCTTTGGCATGGTGATTGCCAACAAAGCCAGCATTGCCGGTGCCCAGGGCGGGTGCCAGGCAGAATGCGGAAGCGCTGCGGCCATGGCGGCGGCAGCCCTGGTGGAACTCATGGGCGGTACACCTTCCCAGTGTGCAGATGCATGCGCCATAGCGATTTCAAGCCAGATGGGCCTTGTCTGCGATCCCGTGGCTGGCCTGGTGGAAATCCCCTGCATCAAGCGGAACGTATCCGGCCTCATGATCGCCTTTTCCAGCGCGGATATGGCTCTGGCAGGCATTCCGGCCCTGATCCCGGTGGACGAGTGCCTGGATGCTATGCGGGATGTGGGGGATGCCATGCCCGGGACGCTTAAGGAGACAGCCCTGGGCGGACTTGCCGCCACACCAACCGGGCGCCGCATGCGGGATCAGGTGTTCGGCACAGATACAAAGGGTGTGGACATGCCATAATCCCTGTACTAGAATAAGGATGAAACCGGTCTTAAAATGAAATACAGGCAGCCGGCAAGGCTGACCGAGATATAGGAGGAAACGTAGTATGCGCTATCAGATCAAGGGCGAACCCATGCCCGTAGTCATCTGTGACCTGGAAGGAAATGAAACCATGATCTGTGAGTCCGGCGCCATGAGCTGGATGACCACCAATATGGAGATGGAAACCACCGGAGGCGGCCTGGGCAAGATGTTCGGTCGAATGTTCTCCGGGGAAAACATGTTCCAGAACCGCTATACCGCCAAAGGCGGCCCGGGGCAGATTGCTTTTGCATCCAGCTTTCCCGGCTCCATCCGTGCTGTTGAAATCACGCCTTCATCTCCGGTGATCTGCCAGAAGAAAGCATTCCTTGCATCCACGGAAGGTGTAGAACTGAGCGTGTATTTCCAGAAGAGGCTGGGCTCAGGTTTCTTTGGCGGGGAAGGTTTCGTGATGCAGAAACTCTCCGGCCACGGTACAGCCTTCATTGAAATTGACGGAGCCGTGGTGGAATACCAGCTGGAGAAAGGCCAGCAGATGCTGATTGACACCGGGTACCTTGCCATGATGGATGACACGGTTACCATGGAAATCACTCAGATCAAGGGCGTGAAGAACGCACTGCTGGGCGGCGAAGGTCTCTTCAATACCCTGGTCACCGGCCCCGGCCGTATCCTGGTTCAGACCATGCCCATGTCAAACTTTGCCAGCATCATTGCAAGTCTGATTCCCAGCAAGGGATAAGCTGAAAAGACCCGTGTCCAGAAGCCGGACAGGTGACAAAATCCTGTCCGGCTTCCGGAATTCCGGGACTGTGAGAGGACGTAATGATGTGAAGCTGTTCCGCGTGCATGAGGATCCGGAGGAAAGGGTGCATGTGTTCGAACCATCTATTTCTCATACAGTATACATGCTAACTCATCATAATTCATGCACTTAATCGATTAAGTTACAAATATACAGACAGTACCGTCCTGAAATCAATTCCGGGGACGGTACTGTCTGTATGCATCTGATATGCTGCCTGAGTTTCACACGGAAAGAGGAACCATGCAGCCTGAACAGCATACGGTCATGCGAAACCCGTCGGCTGTATCTGTATGCCGGCAATGCCGCATCAGACAGTCAGCATCATCGGAGCCGCTCTTTCCCATGTCTTTTCACGACCTGTAGATACCCAAGCCGTTACAGATCAGGCATTCAGGCGCTTGCGCATTTCAAGTGCCCTGTCAGGGTAATTGCTGATGATGATATCCGCCCCGCTCAGCAGCACAGAGCGCAGGTCTTCTTCTTCATTGACGGTCCAGGTATTGACCTTAAGTCCCAGCGCATGGGCATGCTCAACTTCACCCTCAGTCTGCAACTCAGAGAAATGGGGATGGATGGCATCCACATGCAGGGCGGAAGCATAATCCCAGGGATGGTAAAGCGTTGCGTCATACAGCAGGCCGCAGGGCAGGGAAGGATCGATTTCCTTCACATGCAGGATGCTGTAATGGTTGAAGCTGGAATAGAGAATCCGGCCGGTCATGCCTGTATCATCCGCCAGGCGAATGCATTTCTCCTCCAGATGATCATACAGGATCCGGCTGTTTTTAAGCTCCACGTTGATCTTAAGCCCGGTGGGCTTCAGCAGCTCAAACACTTCGCGCAGTGTGGGAATAACAGCGTTTTCGTATTCAGGATGCGTACGGTTGAAACGCAGCTTTTTCAGTTCCGACAGCGTCATATTGCAGATCCATCCGGAACCGTTGGAAACCCGTTCCACCGTTTCATCATGGGCTACGACCAGTTCGCCGTCCTTTGTGATATGTACGTCCAGCTCCACGCCGTCAGCACCCATTTTGGCTGCCATGTCAAAAGCTTCCAGGGTATTTTCCGGGGCATAGCCGGAAGCACCGCGGTGTCCATAGATGTATTGCATGTTTTTCCCTCCATATACAGATGCTGTTCAATTCGGAAAGGCATTCCAAAGGTATTCCATAGGGGAGTATAGTCTCCCGGCAAACGGAACACAAGGGGATCCACAATGGAAATCTCAGATGCCGGCGCAACACATCGGAAAAAGGAAAAATGGTGAAGTCAGACCGGGTTTGTCAGAGAAGAAGATATTTCGGGGAAGAAAACGCAGGCTTTATGCGTTACTTTACCGAAAACCGGATACAGGGGAGGGATGAGGTTCATTTTCAGGAAGCTGTGCTGCACGCTGCCCGGGCTATGGCAGCGTGAAACCAAAGAAAAACACAGCAAATACATAGCCGGACAGTACCGGTACTGTCTCATTTCCAGTCCCCGGTTACGGTTACATGTACAGGGAGATACAGCATCATCTAATATATGCATATTGCATTTCGGTACGTGATTTGGCCATATACAGCGGGGATGGTTTATGTGTTTTGACTTGCAAGGGAATGCATACCGGGATATAATAATCACATCCTCATAACAAACGGGGAATAACCAGAATCCTTCGGGTTCTATGTGAATGGATGAAAGGAAGGTTTCTTTCTGTGCGGAAAACACTACTTTTTATCATGGCTGTTCTGCTCCTGCTGACGGCAGGAATTGCTCTGGCTGAAGATACAGAAGACACGCAGATGAATGTAAAAGCGACTGTCTACTATCATTATAATGATTTTTCCACTGACAAGCTTCCCATCGAGAAAATGCTTGACCGGATCAACGAGCTCCGTCTGCCGGAAAATGCCTGGTACTGGAATGAACAGGATACCGAGAAAGTATACCTGACGGATCTGGCGCCTCTTACATACGACTACGGTCTGGAAGAGGTAGCCATGCAGCGTGCAGCTGAATGCGCCGTGTTCTATTCCCATACCCGGCCCAACGGAACCATCTGGCATACTGCGTATCCCAAAAAGACCGGTTTCCGTGGTGAAAACATTTCCGCAGGTCAGCTGACCATTGAGAATGTTTTTAAGGCATGGGCGGAAGAAGACAAGAAATACAGTGGCCAGGGACACCGCAGGAATATGCTGAGCACCAACTTTACCCATGTGGGCGTTGGCTGCGTGCAGGCCGGCCGTCATCTCTTCTGGGTACAGGCGTTTGCATCCTACAATTCTGATACCACCGAAAGAGTGAAGAAGTCAGGTCCCGCTGATATTGTTCTTTCCGTAAGTATCCTCAATCAGGGCGGACTTACGGATGCAGCCCTGGTTTCCAGGAACGTCACCATCAATGAGGGTGAAACCTCCAATGTTCCCGCCATTCAGGGAAAGACCGGTTACTGGAAGGATTCTGTCATTACCATCATAGATCCCAACTGGAAATCCGGGGATGAAACCATTGCAAGTATCGAAGCCGGAAAACTGACTGCGAATAAGGGCGGCAAGACCACACTGACCGTCAGCGACCTGAAGCTGAATGTAAACGACGAACTCATTTCCCAGGATATCGTTGTGAATCTGCATTCCTTCTGCAAGGAGCACACGCCCTTCAAGTCCATTGTTTCCCCGACGCAGGAAGCAACCGGTTCCCAGCAGGAAATGTGTTCCGTCTGTGAACTCGCTCTTGGCGACAAGCTGGATATTCCCGCTCTGAAGGATATGCACGTTCTTACAATTCCTGCCAAAGCGGAGACCATCGACGAAGAGTCTTTCACGGGGATTGCCGCAGATGCCGTGATTCTGCCCGATACCGTGAAGTCCATTGGCACCAAGGCTTTTGCCGGCAGTTCCAAACTTATGTATGTGCAGCTTCCTGAAGGCGTGACCGTTGCTGAGGATGCTTTCGAAAACTGCGCTGATACCGTGGTCATGGACTACCGCAAGAGTGAGTAAAGCCATTCTTAAAGAAAACTGAATCGTTGCCGGGAAGCGCAGATCATGTCTGCATTCCCGGCAGATTTGTTAAAAGGCTTATATGTTCCTGTCATATTCGCGTATGGGATACAAAAAAACGTTGCACCGGGAAGCAGAGCAGGGTTTACAAATCAACGGAAAAACGGTAAAATTCATTACTGTGCAACAGAATAATGTTTTTGAGGCACAGATAGATACAGATGAGGTGTTTTCATGAAAAGGATTCTCGCAGCAGTCCTCTGCCTCTGTATATTCATTGTGCCGGCATTTGCCGACTATGTAGTTTCCCCTAACTCTGCCCCGGTGAACCTCAGGCAGACGGAAAAGGGCCAGGTCATTGGCAAGATTGTAACCGGAACCTGGGTTACAGTTCTGGTGCCGGGGGATGAATGGACAAAAGTCCGCTACAGGGATACGGAAGGTTACATCCGGACGGAATATCTGACAGAAGTGGATCCTGTGGAAGTCGATCTGGAAAACAATCCCTACATGTACATCATTTCCCCCAATTCTGCCCCGGTCAACATCCGTCAGAGCGACTCTGAGAAGAGCAAGATCATCGGATATCTGGTAACGGGAACCCGGGTGGAAGTAAAGGAACTGGGCGATGTCTGGGCGGAGATCGAATACGGCGGGGAACCGGGATATGTGATGCGCAAGTTCGTGCAGAGACTGGAACCCTGGATGATGAACTGGGAAATCGATCCCGGCATCTACTATATCAAGTCCTTCAACAGTGCACCGGTGAATCTGCGCGGGGAACCCAGCCGCAACAGCAAGGTGGTTGCCCAGCTGGTGACCGGAACGGTGGTTTCCGTTGTCAGTGTGGACTGGAACGATCCCGGGGATGAATCTCCCTATGCCGGCTGGGCCTTTGTGGAAACAGATGCCGGTTCCGGCTATGTCATGACCTATTATCTGACCCAGTATTCCGATTCCACGGAAGACACCTGGTGGTTTGTATCCTCGCCGGAACAGGGCTCTGTGAACATGCGCTACGGTGCAGGCAAGGGCTA
>CAMOVR010000196.1 GCA_946627565.1 uncultured Clostridia bacterium | reverse complement strand
GAAAGTCCAGGAAACCCCCGGATTGTCTCAAAATATCTATTTTTTTGCTACGGTATGAGTAGCCCGGCAGACACCGCTGGATCCCGCAGGTCATCATATACAGCGATGAATCCCGTTTTTGTTTATACTCAATTCCATGATAATTCATGGCCTTGAAAATCGAAGGGTTTTCAGAATCCTGCGGATTTCTTTCTGTCAAGCTGCTCACTTCCCTTTCCAGGTTTTCAGGCGATGCAGTTCATGTTCTCCGGAAAAGTGCGGCACAGCCGGTCCTGCTGTGCCGCACTTTCTATCGATGCGAAAAGGCGTCAACCTTTCACAGCACCCAGCATGATGCCTTTTACGAAATACTTCTGAATAAAAGGATACACCAGAATAATCGGGATGGTGGCAACCATGGTGGCTGCCATGCGGATACTGTCAGGGGTTACGGTGGCAGCACCTGTTTTACCTGCCGCCATCTGCTGAGAGGTGGATGCACCTGTCTGATACTGGTTGAGGATCTCCACCAGGATGGACTGCATGGGTTTCAGGTCCTGGGAGGAAGTATACAGATAGGCATCGAACCAGCTGTTCCACTGGGTGATGGCCACAAACAGTGCTACGGTCATCAGGATGGGCTTGGCCAGGGGCAGAACGATCCTGAAGAAGATAACCAGGTCATTGCCGCCGTCGATCCTGACCGCTTCAAACAGGGAAGCCGGCATGGATTCGATATAGGACCGGATCAGAATCATGTTGTACACATTCATCACCAGGGGCAGGATGAACACCCAGAAGTTGTCCAGCAGGCCCAGTCCCTTGAGCACCATGTAATAGGGTACCTGACCGCCGCCAAAGTACATGGTGAACACGAACAGAAGACTCCAGAACTTATGTCCCACCAGGTCCTTGCGGGCCAGAGGATATGCCAGCATGGCCGTGCACATCACCGCCAGGGGTGTGCCGATCAGGGTACGGGCCAGGGTCACCAGAATGGAATGCTGGAAAGCCGGGCGTCCCAGGATCTCCTGATAGCTGTAGGTGGAAAACACTCTGGGCCAGAAATAGATGCCGCCGCGTACCGCATCCGTAGCATCATTGATGGACACCACGAAGATGTTCCAGAACGGATACAGTGTCACCACGGCCACCAGTGCCAGAAAAAAGATCTTGAATATGTCCAGCACCCACTCGCCGCCCGTGCGCTGTCCTACCATCTTACGGGGGGCATGGACATGCTTCTTCGTAATCGCAGTCATGGTCTTTCCTCCTCTCAGAACAGGGCACTGTCATTCAGTTTTGCCGTAATCCGGTTGGCGCTCATCACCAGGATGAAGGACACAATGGATTTGAACAGGCCCACGGCGGTACCGTAGGAATACATGCCCTTGGCAAGGCCGTAACGGTATGCATAGGTATCAAGCACGTCAGAGTAATTCAGTATGGCGTTGTTGCCCATCAGCAGCTGCTGTTCAAATCCTGTGGAGAGGATGCCGCCGATGGCAAGGATCAGCAGAATGGAGATGGTGGGCCGGATCGTGGGCAGGGTAATATGCCAGATCCGCTTCACCCGGCTGGCGCCGTCAATCTCCGCCGCTTCATAGAGCTGTTCATCTATACCGGAAATGGCCGACAGGTAAATGATGGCGTTATAACCCATGCCCTTCCAGGTATTGGCGATGGCGATGATCCACCAGAAATAGGGACCGTGCTGGAAAAAGAGAATGCGCTCATTGGTCAGGCCAAGCCCCAGCAGGATATCATTGATCAGGCCGTTGCCGGAGAGGAAGGTCAGGAAGATGTTGGAAGCAATAACCCAGGAAATGAAGTAGGGCAGGTAGGATGCGGTCTGAATCAGCTTTTTCATCCGGACGCTTCTGAGCTCATTGAGCAGGACAGCCAGAATGATGGGCGCCGGGAAAGAGAACAGAAGTGTCAGAAAACTGGTGGCCAGCGTGTTGCGCATGATCATCCCAAAGTCATTGCGGAAGAAATACTCAAACCACTGGAAACCGACAAACTTTGCATTTACAAGGTCAAAGAAATAACCGTTCTGGGATGGGCGATAGTTGGTGAAAGCCATATACAGGCCGGTCATGGGGGCGTAGCAGATGACCAGAACCCAGATCACGCCGGGGAGCATCAGCAGGAAAAGGTATTTCTGCTCCCACAGCCTGCTCTTCAGTGACTGCTTGTGCTTTGGCAGAGCCGCTTTATTAGCCATATTTCCTCCTTGAAAGAAAGCAGGACCGGGAAAGGCTGAGAATCAGCCCTTCCCGATCCTGCCTCAGTCGTTCTTATCCACTTCGGAAGATAGGATTCTTACTTGGTGGCAACGGGATCCATTCCCCACAGCGCCAGACGGTTGAAATACACTTCAGACATATAGGCTTCAATGTCGGCCATACCTGCAGCTTCCATAGCGGAGATCATGCTGTTGTACAGAGCATCGCACTCTTCCACGGTGGATGCATTGACCATACGGGGATAGTACTGGTTGAACTGGTCGATCACACCCTGATACATGAGTGCTTCAATGGTGCTGCCTGCCGGCTCCAGATTGGAGAACTCTGCGCTGTCATAGTAGCCGTTGGTCAGGTTCTGATAGGCAAACGTTGCACTGCGGTCCTTGTTGTTGAACCAGATACGGCAGGTGGTGCCGTCATCGGGATGCACGTCGTTCTTGACGAACCAGGTCCACTTGGTGATGCCGGTCTGATCCACAACGTTGGCGGGATCAGCCTGATAGCGTTCCACGATATCGCCAATGGGGGTGCGGACGCCGTCCACGAACTCCCAGTCCTGGCCTTCAATGCCCCAGAGAAGCAGATCCTGGCCTTCCTGAGAAGCACAGTAGTCGATGAATTTCACAGCAGCTTCAATGTTCTTGCAGTTCTTGGTGATCGCGATGGCATCCCAGCCCAGGGAGGAACGTCCGGCCAGGGGCAGATCTGCGGAAGCAGCGCCGTCGGGGATCACTTTGTAGGCCAGGTATTCAGCATTTTTATTCTGGCTTGCCATCAGGGAAGCACTGGGGGTCCAGGTATCCCAGTAAGCGCCGGCATAAGCCAGAGCACCGTTGTTGGAAAGCTTCTGGTTGCGCAGTTCCTGGTTGTTGGAAGTCCATTCCGGATCCAGCAGGCCTTCGCGGTAAAGCTCATTCATCTGATGAATGGCATCCATAAACTGAGGATCACGCACGAAGAAGTACAGCTTGCCTTCATGGACATACTGGGGATAAATGCTGTTCATGCCGGCAAACGTGCCGTTGATATTGCCGTTGACCGGGTCACCGATGACCAGGGGTGTCTTGGCGTCGGGGTTGGTATCCTTGAACTGCTTGAGCAGGGCCTTGAATTCGCTCCAGGTGAAAGGCTCTGCAGAGTCGGCGCGCTCCTGGCCCACCAGCTCGATCATGTAGTCATAGCGGCAGATGAAGCCGTTGACGGGGTCGGGATCGTATCCGTACCAGTTGGAAAGATAGTAGTTGTTGCCGTCGGTGTAGCGGGTCTTGTTCAGGGTGTCGCCGTACATGGCCACCACATTGGGCATCTGATCCAGATAGTCACTCAGGTTCACCAGTGCGTCGGCTTCGATGTACTGGTTCACGATGTCGCTGCCGCGATCCATCAGGACGATGTCCGGATAGTTCAGGCCGGAGAGCATCAGGCTCAGCTTCTCACCGGGATCGCCGGAGGGGCTGATCAGGTCGATCTTAACGCCGGTGCGCTTTTCCAGTTCCACAGCTACAGGATCCGTGAAGGTACGGACACCTGAGTTCTTGTCAAAAAAGGAAATTGTCACGGGTTCATCCGCCAGAGCGGTGAAAGGCAGCATGACCGGCAGAATCATTGCCAGTGCCAGAACCAGTCCTACAAGCTTCTTCATGGTCATATCCTCCTCAGCAGCTTTCACTGCATTTGATGACCAGATTATAGGGTGCGCCTGTTATACCCGTCTATGGAATAATACCAGCTAAATATGGAATTTCGTCTTGTGTTCATTTCGGATTGTCGTGCAGGCATGACACTTCCAGCTTTATTGCAGGCAGATCCGGTACATTTTCCCCTCAAAACCGACTTGTTTTACGTGTGATATGTTATTTTGTTCTGTTTCTGTAACTACTTTTTTCCATATCTCAGCAGTGCGGCATCCGGTCCGGAAAAGGTCCACTGCAGCCTGCCATGCTCTGTTTCCACGCTTTTTCCCGACCACAGATCCACATAGGTTCCTTCCGGGAGACCGCTTCTTGCAAGAGACACCTCTGCCGTCTTTTTCCCCTCCTGCCAGGAAAACAGGGCGCAGCAGACTGTCCCATCCATGTCTGCCGTGAAGGCAGGACACGCATTGCTTCCCGCTGCATCCACAGGCCGGAATACAACGCCGCTGCGGGCCACTTCGTTCACCTGCGGATTGCACGCGATCCTTCTTGTTCTCTCCCGGGCGCCGGGCCTTGCATAATCTTCCGAAAGCAGCATGACGGAACCCGCAATGGCTGCAGATGTGTATCTTGCCCTGGCTTCCCCCTCAGAGGAATCCTTCAGCATGCAGAAACTGCGCTGAAGAACGATGTGATCCGGATCATTGAACTGGTACAGCCTCCCGCCTGTCCACCAGGAATAGGTCTGGGCATTGAGCACATATTCCACGTCCTCCGCCAGTCCGAAGGCATCACAGGAAAAACGGCGGGCATGACCGTAACCATAGGGGAACAGGGGCGCTATGGACAGACTTATAAAGAAGGGACGGCCGGTCCTCGCCGGGCTGTAGAGTTCCCCGAGAGTCCGGATACCGAAATGAAGAGCCTGCCTGCCGGTGCGGATTTCGGGATCAAAATGCACACCCTCCATACCCGCATGGCTCAGGAAATCCATCTTCAGGTAATCATATCCCTCCTCAAGGAACTTTTCCGCCTTTTTCTTCGTCCACGCCGCCCACAGGGGATGGGTCACATCATAGGGGACAGCGCGGTCAACTCTGGGCAGAGGTTCACCGTTTCTGTCCCGCAGGACAATCTCGGAAAAGGTGTGTCCCGGCATCATGGGAATTTCCCTGTCCAGAGGCCAGAAGCAGGCAAAAGGGGCATCGTAAATGCCTGCCTTCTGCCCGCGGCTGTGCAGCGTGTTACGGATCTTCTCTCTCTCTTCGTCCGGGATTCTCTGCCAGCCGCCATCCAGATTGATAAAGGTTTCCCCGTGGTTTTCAAAACTGCCGGGCATCAGCTCATGGTACACAAAATCCGCACTTTCCTGGAAATTCTCCGCATTCAGGTTAAGAGCCAGTCCTGCATAGCTGTTGAAGCCGAAGGGAACCCCATGTTCCCAGGACACAGGGCTGTGCTCCTGCCGGAGCTGCTCCCCGTATGCTTCCAGCAGATCCCGCCAGTCCGGGCCGTACATGACCATAAACCTGGAGGAGAAGACTTCCTTCCCTTTCACAGTTCCGTGGGGCTGGGTATCATGGGTGCTTTCATCACTTGCGCCCTGTCCGCAGCGTGCTTCCAGAATCCGGGCATCCGTGCCCGGGCATGCCACGGCATTTTTCCATACATCAAAATCCATGGCACCCATGAGCAAAGCTTCCCGGGTGTCTTCCCTGAGCAGCACCGTCACATCACTGCTCTTCCTGCCGGCCCGCAGAGGTGCCGTCTCATAGCGCATCCACATGTCATTGTCATAGGGCACCAGAAGCATCTTTGCCCTGAGATCCCGCCACAGATAGGGTGTTTCGTCATTCTTTCCGTGCGCACACAGAGGTTTCAGACTGCCGGTGACCACCCACGGCACATCCTTCATACGGAGGCTGCACCTGGCCCAGGCACACGCTTCCGTTCCATGGAGGATCTCCGTCAGAACCAGGCCATCCCCGGTCTCATATTCCAGGTACAGGTCGTTTTCCGTCCTGCGCACAGAGCACAGCTTCGCACTGCGACTGTCCACCGTGACGCCAGTCTCCGTCTCTTCTGCTTCAGCATGCCCGGACAGAATCGGCTTCTCCCCCAGATACAGGGTGAACTGCCCCTTCTCTTCTTTCCAGTGATACGTATGTTTCATTCTCTTTTTCCTCCGTGTCAGAAATGGTCAGGTCTTTCCGGTATGCGTGACCGGTTTCAGATACAATGTGTGAATCCTTCGGATGGAAGCTATGGTAATCAGTTCCCGGCATTTGTGCAATACACCCTGTCTTTGGCGGGGATGATTTCTTCAGAATTGCGGATACGTGAATACATGTATTCTATATACTTAATCGTTTAAGTTCTTATGACAGAACAAATTTTGTCATCCGCTTGACAGGAATCCGGGAATGTGTATAATACGCCTGCCAACCAAAACTGGTTGACAACCTGCTTCTCCGGAAGCGGACTTCAAGAAAATTCAATCCGATGGATCAGGAGGCAGCACGTGGCCTTTGAAGGTTTGACA
>CAMOVR010000195.1 GCA_946627565.1 uncultured Clostridia bacterium | reverse complement strand
CTTGTTCCTGTGAGGTATGCCATGTCTGAAATGCCTGCATCCTGTCTTGCCTGTGGCCATGCCTGTTTCTCCCTGGACCTCATGGCCGGCCTGAATCCTGAGAAAAGGTCCCTGATCCTCTCCCGCTCAAGACGTATCCACCTGGAAAGAGATGAAACCCTGTTTGAAAGCGGGGACCCGGTTCAGGCCCTGTACCTGCTGCACAGGGGCCGGGTCAAGCTCACCAGCTTTGATACCGAGGGCCGGGAGCAGATCACCGGAATTCTTTCCGCCGGCGACACCCTCTGGGAGGATCTGTTTGAGCCGGACAGCCGCTGGCCCTTTACCTGCATCTGCCTTGAGGACGCAGACCTGTGCCGGCTGGACCGGGACGCCTTTGCGCAGGCGCTGCAGGATCCGGCGCTTGCCCTGCAGGTCATCTCCCTTTTAAGCCGGAAGCTCCGGGATGCGGACCACCGGAACCTGCTGCTCTCCACCCCTTCCCCTCTCCGGCGCCTGGCAGGCTTTCTGCTTTTTGCCTGCCGCAGCGGAGCAAAGGATACGGTGGTGCTGCGCCTGGATGATATCGCAGGCAGCATAAGCCTCAGGCCGGAAACCGTCAGCAGAAAGCTCTCTGAGCTGGAAAAGGCGGGGCTGGTAAAGCGCATACACCAGAGCGGCATCCGTTTGCTTGACCCGGAAGGGCTCAACCGCGTTTTTTCAGGACAGACAGAAGGGGACGCCGGTACATGACCGGTATCCCCTTTTTCCGTTCCCTGTCTGTTTTCCCCCTGCTCCTGCAGGGGCACGCCGGGTTTCTCAGTGCACCACAGGGCTCACATACCCTTCAGGCTCTTCACCCGAAACCAGCTGATCCTTCTGGTCATACTGGCATCCCGTCATCATGTCATACCAGGATGATAAAACACCTTCCTTGTCGTATTCTGCATAGAAAATCATGTCATTCGATGCAATGGCATACATACCGCCCTGGAACTCCCGGGTCGTTCCCCAGCCATAGCAGTTCATGGCAAGAAAGTCTTCATCCCTGCTCCATTCCACCACCGGGCAGGATGGCCGGAAATCATCTTTTCGGTCATAATACACACGGACGCCTAGCCGGTCCTCCGACATTTCGCTGATGAGGCAGACAGTATCAAATTCTCCTTCGCCCCTCCAGCAGTCCTGCCCGGGATCGTATATGCAGTCCCACGTGGTCATGGGAATCCCACTGCTCAGGCAGATGCGCCAGTCATCACTGAGGATCTCATCCAGTGTAATTTCCACTTTTCCGTTTTCTTCCTTCAGATGGATCTCCGGTGCTTCATCCGCCCAGGTCACAAAGGGGATTTTCTTCCACATTCTGGGAAGATACACCTCACCGTCAAGAAATGTCCTGCTCCAGGTGCCTGCCCACGTGTCCCACATGTTATCTGCTCTTTCCCTCAGCAGATCCGACTTGCTTTCTGCTGAAAGAGATACAGCCGGAATCAGCAGTAAAATGATCAGTATCCATACAATTGTCTTTCTCATTGTAAATATTCCACCTCCTGAAATACAGGAAGTCCATCCTGTACTTCGTATTTCTGTTTTCCTCTTATGATCCTGATCAGGTTCCCGTCCGTTCCATATTCAGCAGCTACACTGACCCGTAACGGAGGAGACCACCGCAGTCTCCAGCCTGCGTCTCCTGTAAAATAGCGGGTCATGGACCATCCGTTTGCCCGGTCCTGAAGCAGCATGCTCAGACCCCAGGACTTAAGTTCTCCTGTTTCCGGGCTGTAATCTGTCTCCAGTGTGCTCAGGCCTGATGCATTCTTCCATGTGCCGTATAGCTCAGCCGAAAACAGAGGGGCTTCCGGCGGCCAGGCGCCATAGGTCTGTGCCAGAAAAGTATCCAATTCTGAAAGTGCAGGCAGGTTTGTCACATTCAGGGGAATCCTGCATTTGCCATCTGACGGAAGAATGCTCTTCTCTTCCACCTGAAGGAAAAACGCCGACAGTTTTTCTTCCAGCAACGTTTCTCCCTGAACGGCAATCGCTGAAGGTGTTTCATATGCCGCTTCGGAAGTTTTCTCTGTGGTCATCTGTTTTTTCATGCTTTCATGCACCAGAATACCGCACAGAATCAGGATGGAAGCCGCAGCAACCCAGCCGATCCTCATCAGAACGGATTTTTTCTTTGCCCTCTGTTCTGTTTCCGCTTCATCCTCCGGTACATCCCGGGCTGCTGCTCTTTCTTCTCCCCTGCGGGACGAAAACAGATCTTCCAGCTTCTCCCGCATTTCCGCAGCACTGCGGTATCTGTCCTCCGGCCTGAAGGCACAGGCTTTTTTGAGCACCTGGCACACGGACTCTTCTGCCCCCTCCGGGGCCGGCAGTTCTGTGCCGGTAAGCCGCATCTGGGTTGCAATTTCCAGGTCATGGTGGCTGGAAAACTGCCTCTTTGGCAGGAAAGGCAGCCGGTTATCATTGATCAGATAGTACATGGTCAGGCCCAGGGCATACAGGTCCGCTCTGGCATCCACATTTGTCCCATCCAGTGTTTCCGGCGCCAGAAAAGAGGGGGTTCCCCGGATCTCCTCCCCGGGCATGTGCTCTGACAGATCCCGGAGCATATCCAGGTCTCCCAGTTTGTAGATGACACCGCCCGGCAGGCGGTCATTGACAAAGATATTATCCGGTTTGATATCCTGATGGACCACTCCGCTGCCATGCAGAATCTCCAGTGCACTGCACAGGTCGATCCCCATCCGGATCACTTCTTCCACGGACAGCTTCTTATCCGCAATATAGGCCGGCAGAGGCTTGAGGTATTCCATCCGGATCAGTGCCCTGCCTCCCATGCCGTCTTCCGCATTCTCCATCCGGAAATCCTCAATGCTCACCAGATGGGACTGTCCACGGAACCGCTCCATTCTGCGGATGCCTTCCATCACATATTTCATCCGCTCCTTCAGCATGTTTCTGATCTGCTCATCTGACATGCCGGCTTTCTGCATATCCGCAATCTGTTCCCGGTCAGATGGAACTTCAACAACCTTGATTGCAGACAGATAATCCGGAAAGCCCTTTCTGCAGGCACGGTAAACAATTCCGGAGGAACCGCTGCTTAAAGGCTCCAGGATATCCCAGTCCGCCCATCCATCATGCATCTGCCCCATCCTCCTCTCTCTGGTAGCTCATTTCCAGCACATCGCTGAAGGTGCCCAGAGGGTCCACAGACAGCATGCACATCATAAGAAAACATTCATAGGGATCTGCCGGGTACATTGGCCCGTACCCGCAGTCATCAAGGATCCCGCCGGTTTCTTCATAGTACCGTACAAACCGCTCCTTGCGGCCGGTGTCAGCTTGTTCCCTGGCGAAGATGAGGAATAGGAGAGTCATAAGATCATACCTGGTGGGTTCCTCTTCTCTCCGCATCAGTCGTGACAGCCTTTGCCGGCTCAGTCTTTTTCCTGCAATCACCTTCGTCAGGCTGGAATGGACTTCCGCCAGAAGATTGCCATGCTTCTCTTTGGGAATGGAAGCATAGAGCACATCCTGTATGGCACCGGCTGCAGCCTCATTCTTTTCCTTTTCATGATTCATACCGTTGCAAATCGGTTGTTCCCTGTGAATGGATGCCAATGCCCGGGACAGCAGTTCCTGAAAATGCCGCCTGGTCCGTGCCATCTGGCTATCCGGGTTTTCTTTCTTTTTCCCATCAAGAATACTTTGAATCAGTTTTTCGTCCTCTGTCGCCACTTTTCGGGACGCTTCCCGCTCTGCCGGCTGGTTGCGCTCAATAAGCTGCTTAAGCGGCGCGCCTTCCTCGGCTTCTTTCAGAACCTGCATCAGCTGGCGCATTTTCAGAAAGCCGTACTGCCGCTCATAACAATAGGAACAGATGGCCTCCACGGGGTCATCCATGTCAAGGGCATGATCGTGCAATGCTTTCATCATGAAATCATTCACGTCCTGCACGCTCATGGAAAGTCCAAACCCCAGCAGAAGCACTGCGCTTCGCCGGGCAGACTCCTGCTGAAGCCAGCTGGCAATTCTTACGGGGACGCGGGTAGTCATTTTTTTCATGGAAACAGGTGTCCCAGTAGCATAGAAAGCGTCACAGATGGTATCACGGTACTCTTCCTCAGGGATGCTCCGGTAACTTCCCACCGTCCCTGAGCGCAGATAAACATACCTCTTCAGGTATTCACAGAAAGGGACCACCCGCATCTGATCCTTCAGTGCTGCCATGATCTCCTCTGCATCCTGCTTCAGGAATCTTGCATCATCCACCGTTTCCCACAGTGTATTCAGCCCGATGATGCTGAAGCTGTAACTCCTCTCGTACCCTTCCATCTTTTTCTACCTTCTTCCAGAATGAAACCATCTTATAACTGTTTACAGAAAAGATCAATGAGATGGTTTATGAGATGTCTTATTGACAAGCGGCATTCTGGAGCCTATTGAAATTTAAAACCATGACAGGAGCTGCCTGCGTCCCAGGCAATCTGAGACGCAGGCGATCTCTTACAACATACGCACTTTCAAAACATTGTTTGCTATTTCTACGATTTCTGCTGAAAAATGTAACATCTGCGAAGAAATGTCATTTTCAGACTGTACATAGGATTACCCAATGTAACAGTTTCCTATGCCACTTATAAGGTGTTAATCGGGTTTGTTGTAGCGTTCTTCCGCGTAGGATCCCGCTCCAACAAGCCACTCGCTGATTTATCCAACATATTATCGGAGATAAAGATAACGCCTTTCTCATTTCCTCTTCTAATCACTTTCCATCCGGCCGTTTTAGTAACCATAGCCCGATTTCCTATTCTACCAAACGCAGTTTTCAATTCTGTAATTGAAATGTTCACTTCACAACAGAAGAGGTGTCACCCCAATCCGACAGTCATCTGAGACACATCCTCACGTGTGCTTAAATGATCGTGTCTTTAATGCCGGATCATAGTCAGAGTTTCTGAAAATGTCTGTATTTCACCTGTAAAGCTTGCAAATAAAAAGGAAAACCTTTGCTTTGGTTGGTAAAACCTTTGCTTTGATCAACAAAAACTTTGGATTCAAGGCGAATCCAAAGTTTTGAAAATGGCCATATGCCTCAGGCCATACTGAACGAATCATGCAAACAGATCAAGAACTGAGACTTCTCCAGCAGTAAATTATCCTCGTTTCCAGACTTTTCTGTCTATTTTGCGGAATGTAAATTGCAGCATTCAGGGAATGACCCTGGATAAAACAGCAGAAAGGATGAACAGAATCCCAACCACCCGGACCTACAAAAGCACAGCAAATTGCCCTGGATAAGGCCTTACATGATGCAACCTCGTATTCCCTTTATCTGCCAGTACTGCAGCTATTCACCTTGCCCGGCTCTCGTTCGAAACACATCCATACAGGTACATGGCCCCTGGTAGTCAGATCGGACAGTGAGACCGTTCATCTGAAAGCAGGCGTTTTCACAACTCCTGTTCCACAAAGTTTCCGAAAGGTTTGCTTTCTTTCATCTTCAGTTGACAGAACAGAAAAGGCGTGCTAGCATACATCCATCTTCCGGATGACGGGGAACAAGTCCATGAATCACGGACCGCCCAGAGAGTCTGTGCATCAGCTGCAAGCACGGACCGGGAAGCTTATGGATACCGCCCCCTGACAGAAGACGCGTCATGCGCGATACAGCATGGATTGAGTGGTATTTTACGCAAGCAGGGTGGAACCGCGGATGTTCAGGCATTCGTCCCGGCATGGGTGAATCCTTTTTTTATGCTTTCACCTGCAATCCTGAAAAAAACAAATGGAGGATACAAAGATGGAAAGAGAAGCATTCCTGCAGGTTTACCGCCATTCGCTTGCCCATGTGCTGGCCAAGGCAGTCATCGAGATCTTCGGGAAGGAAAACGTACAGTACGCCATCGGTCCCCAGATTGCTGACGGCCTGTACTATGACTTCATTCTCCCCCGCCCCGTTACCACCGAGGATTTCCCGGAGATTGAAGCCAAGATGAAGGAGATCCTCAAGCGCAAGGAAGCCTGGCGCAGGGAAGAGATCTCCCGTTCAGCAGCCCTGGAACTGTTCAAGGACCAGAAGTTCAAGGTCGAACTCATCCAGGATCTGCCTGAAGACGAGATCATCACGGTTTACTATACCGGTGACGACTATGTGGACCTGTGCCGCGGACCTCACGTGGACAACTCCGCAGAACTCCTGTCCACCGCCTTCCAGATCAAGTCCGTCTCCAGTGCCTACTGGCGCGGGGATGAAAAGCGTGACAGCCTCCAGCGTATCTACGTGTACGCCTTCCCGGATCAGGCTCAGCTCAAGGCTCACCTGGCCTGGGTCAAGGAAGCTCTGGAACGTGACCACAAAAAGATCGGCACGGCTCTGGATCTGTTCATGTTCAACGAAACGGCTCCCGGCATGCCCTACTGGCT
>CAMOVR010000194.1 GCA_946627565.1 uncultured Clostridia bacterium | reverse complement strand
TAGGTGGCAAAGAAGCCATGACGGCCTGTAAGCAGATAGCCTTCCAGCCAGCCTTCGCACATATGTTCGGAAAGCATGGAATCCATGACGCGGCCGTCCGGGGACAGATGGTCGTCGGTGTCATACCTTTCCGCGTTCCAGTCACGGTTTTCCACTTCAAACACGGCGTTGAGACGGTTGGAGTTGGTCTCATCCGGCCCGAACACACGGAAATTCTTCGCCTCGCTGTTGAGGGTGAAAATATCCCGCACGAACTTGCCCAGTTCGATCATGTCCTGGCCTTCCCTCTCCCCGTGGCCCTGGGTATCAAAGGCGTAATCCCGGAAATCAGGCAGTCTCAGATCCCGCAGCAGGAGGCCGCCGTTGGCATGGGGATTGGCACCGATGCGGTGATTGCCCTCCGGCGCCAGCGCCCGGATCTCAGGCAGGATGCGGCCGTTTTCGTCAAAGAGTTCCTCGGTATGGTAGGAACGGAGCCAGTCTTCCAGGATCTTCAGGTGCTCCTCGGGCTTTGCCATGGAGATGGGTACCTGGTGGGCCAGGAAGTTGCCCTCAATGCGCTGTCCGTCCACCTCCTTGGGGCCGGTCCAGCCCTTGGGGGTACGCAGCACGATCATGGGCCACACGGGACGGGTGGCGTCATGGTTCTCCCGGGCATGCTTCTGGATCGCCAGGATCCGTTCGATGACCTTATCCACGGTTTCAGCCATGAGCCTGTGCATGGTCATGGGATCGTCGCCTTCCACGAAGTACGGTTCCCAGCCGCAGCCATGGAAGAAATCCACGATTTCCTGATGGCTCATGCGGGCGAACACCGTGGGATTGGCGATCTTGTAGCCGTTCAGATGCAGGATGGGCAGCACGGCGCCGTCACTTATGGGATTGAGGAACTTGTTGCTCTGCCAGGATGTGGCCAGAGGGCCTGTCTCCGCCTCGCCGTCACCCACCGTGACAGCGGCGATGAGACCGGGATTGTCAAACACCGCGCCAAAGGCGTGGGCAATGCCGTAACCCAGTTCGCCGCCTTCATTGATGGAGCCGGGGGTTTCCGGCGCGCAGTGGGAGGGAACACCGCCCGGGAAGGAGAACTGCTTGAACAGTTTGGCCATGCCGGCTTCGTCTTCGGAGATATTCGGATACACCTCGGAATAGGTGCCGTCCAGGTAATCGTTGGCGATATAGAAATTGCCGCCGTGTCCGGGTCCGGAGAGAAGGATCAGGTCCAGGTCATACCGCTTGATGGCCCGGTTCATATGCACGAACACAAAGTTCTGCCCGGGCACGGTGCCCCAGTGGCCTACAATCTTTTTCTTCACCATGTTGATGGTCAGGGGCTTCCTGAGCAGGGGGTTCTCCAGCAGGTACAGCTGTCCTGCAGACAGGTAGTTCGCAGCCCGGAACCACTGGTTCATCCGGTAAAGCAGTTCATCCGTAATCGGGCCCTTTTCGGGGCAGCTTAAGTTGGTCACATCGTTCATGAGGTTGCTCCTTTCGTTTTGGGCGTATATTGCTCCGTCTCCTGAAGTAATTTCCCCCTTGCAGCATGAATTCCTGCCTGGGCGATCAGAAAACCTCCGGATGGCTCTGCCCGGTGTGACGGAAAGAAGGATTTTCCTGCACTTACTTTCCTCTCATTTTTCCCTTTAGGTGTCCCTTTAAGCGTCCCTTCAGGTGTCCCTTTAGGTCTCCCTTTAAGCGTCCCTTTAAGTGTCCCTTTAAGTGTCCCTTTAAGCGTCCCTTTAGGTGTCCATTAAGCTTTACCTTGTTATATCAAATAGATACTTGATAGTCAAGTCTGTCTCTTTCTATTATGCCTAATATCAGCCAGTTGTTGTAGTCCAATAGGATACACAAACCATTTCATGGTTACTCCTTTTGCCTTCTTACAGGATGTGAAAGACATACTGACATACGAAGAAGCAAGAAAGATCTGCGTCTACGCATGCATAGATCGTCCTGGACGGGATTTGGTAACAAAACACAGAAATAACGTCAGCTCCGCCCATGGCGGCAGGGGGGTGACCATGTTTCTGCTTCGTTGTCGTAAGTGATCTGCCGGAACCGTCCATGACAGATGGATTGCGTCTCACTTCCGGCGATGACAGGTTCCCCTGTATCGCACGCTGCACCGTTGCATATAACACGGGTGCCATTACATTTCTTGACTGTGTTCTTCCAAACAGGCCATAACCTGAGCCTCCGGTTTCGTCCGGCGGTTCTTTTTAATGCAAAGAAGTGCCCACCGGTCCCTCTCCTTCCTGCTCAGGTGAGCAAGCCGGATCCCGGCCCGGTGGGCATTTCATGTATCTAATGGCATGTTCTTTTTTCACATACAATTCATACGCAGCCGGGGAATCAGACGGTAAGGCTGTCATTTTTCCCTGCTGTCACCCATCTAATCTTTCAGCGGCTCTGAACTGTGTTCACCTCCCGGTAGCTTTGCCATCCCGTCCAGAATTCAGCAATCCTGTAACCTGTGGAGTTTTCATACGCCATGAAGAAATCTCAAGATGCATACCCTGTCATATGTCCAGGAGATGGTTATATCCGGGATTTTTGCTCTACACAGTCATTGCACGAAAAGATGTTACAGGAGCTTGCCGTCTATCTCAGGGGATCACGGCTTTTTCGATCTCATCAGGTTCCTGCGGCTAAGCAGCCACAGAGCAAGACCCATAAGGCTCAGGCCAAAGGCCGAGTAAAGACCGGTACCGCTGCCGCCGGTGGCGGGGAGTTCTATGGGGAGCTGATCATTCCGGATGATGCCGCCATCGCCTATGGATACGGCGTCTACGGCTTCTTCATCGGCTGCTGAGAAATATTTGGGCATCTGGTATCCGTCTGCCGTTTCCTCTTGCACAACATATGTGTAAACTGTTTTCGTTTCACCGCTTACATAGCCGTAGGGCAGCCCTGTCAGGCTGAACACATATCCGGCCGCTTCGGCTTTGCTTACCTCCAGCTGGGGTTTGCTTCCGCCTGCATCTCCTGCCTCCCCGGCATTCCCTGCCGCATCCACGTCTGCTGAAATCTTCGTACCCTCGGTAAGATCTTTGGCCGCTATGGTGTAGCTGGCATAGGCATTTTCTTCCTGGAAGATGGTCACATGGATAGACGCGTCCTCCGGCCAGGACAGGACGTTATTGCCGGTGGCGTCTCTCCAGATCTTGGTAAAGGAGAAGGGTGTCACGCTGTCATTGGTGATCTGCACCAGGGCATCCCCTGTACCGGAGGAGGATGCACCGCCCTGGGAAGCGCTGCCGCCCGCCTGGGCCTGCGCCCTTGTAAGGAGCGTCCCGTCGGCGCCTTCAACCTGTGCCTCGCCTGCGTAAGAGACCTTTTTGACCCTGTACTGATAGCCCGAGGGGAAATCTCCCTCCGTAAGGTTCTCTGTTACCTTGAAGTCTGTACCGGGCAGAAGACCGGTGATCAGGATGGTGTAGCCGGGATAGATATGGTCAATGGAGCCGCTCAGGCCTGCTTTGTATGCCACATGATCAGTAGTCTCCACCAGCTCGCCGTTCTGATACATATAGTACGTGTCAACCCCGTTTTCCGTCTTGACGATATAATACTCGCCCTGGTTATACGGGACCAGCTGTCCCGTCATGCTGTCCTCCAGAAGGACATCAAAGCGGAAGACATCTGACGGATTCCGGGGTACATCCACGATTTTTTCCAGACGCAGGTTGCAGGTTTCCTTTGGGATGTTCTTGTAGGTCACCCGTCCGCGTACTTCAACGGCTTCTTTCTCAATCTCGGCATAGTTTACGTTATTGCTATCCGGATTGATCGGCAGAATCTTCTGGTTTGCCTGGACTTCATTGAACACATCTGTATCAATGCCGATTTCCCGCACGAAATAGCGCACTTCATTGTTTTCCATCGGGATTTGGATTGCCTCATCAGGCCTGAGGAGGTATACGTTCTCATAGGTCTTTTCGCCGATCATATAGTTTGGCTTGTAGCCCCGGCTCTCCGTCTGTCCCTCCGGGAGCACCCGTTCGCCGCTCTTTTCGTATGTGACATACTTTCCTTCCGGCGGTGTGTAGAGCACTTCTTTGCCATCCTGCATGGTATAGATCTGGTAGGCAAAAACCTTGTCTCCATATTTGGACTGTACGTTATCAGGGAGTTTCTTTTCCAGCACAATGGACCCCGGTTCAATTGTGAGGAGGTTGAACCTCATCTTCAGGTTTGAAGCATATGAACCGCGTTCCATATAGAACATCTTGAAGGAATGCCGGGTATAATCCGCAAAGGTATTCCCTTTAAACCACTTTTGGGCTCCTTCTTCCGTCCAGGCTGATCCGTCAGGAAGCTTATTGGCATCCTTAAAAATCTGTTTAATATTGGTTTGTACCGGATATCTGGATCCGTTTACTTTTACAACTCCGGTAGAGTAGTTGATCGTACCGCTGACTGCACCATGACAGCCGCCGATATCCAGCATCAGGAGACCGTCAACATAGAGCCACATATCATCATCGCCGTTGAACTCATAGATGATGTCATTGCCCCTCTCATCCTTGCCGTCCGGCCCCTGATAGAAATCTGCCTCCATCGTCATGCCGAAGAAGTAACTCTTGTAGTTGTTTGTCTCACCTTTCTCGATTTTGTAAAGTGGCTGGCTATACTGAGGATGATCCGGCGGCAGCGCGTGCAGGTCACCGTCATACTTTACAGAGATTCCGTTTGTGAATACTTTATTATCATCTGCCAGTTTCTGCAGGGAATCGAAGGGGAAGAAATTGCCCTTCTGGCCCGAAGGAGTATTGTTTTCAGCTTCCATAACCGGTGCCGCCAGTTCACGGTACAGGATGAATCTACCTTGGTTTTGATCCAGATAAGCATAGTTTACGCTGGAATCATAACTGAAATAACCGGTTTCATTATACACCTGCTGTACAAAGATATTGCTGGCGTCTGATTTATAATGAGCGGGATTAAAAAGCTGACTTAATGATGTACCTGTCTCGGTCGCAGTGGGGAATCCGTTTGTAAGAGTCTGGGATACCAGACCTTTGTTCGCATAGCCTACTTTGTTTTCGTCATTTGTAGAGTTGACACTGCCAGCTCCCATAACAACGGTCATTTCATATGACCTGGGCAGCCCTGTATTATACAGACGGGTGCCATCAAAATCATACATCTTGACGGTGATGCCTTTGGTTTTACCGTCCAGTGTGGCTACAGTGTGAAGCTGAACCGGCGTTGCCTCCTTCTTTTCATGCGCAAACAGGAATTCCAGTTTCTTCGAATCATCTGAAGTAGGTACAAGTTTCTTGTTGACTGCATCAAATTCATAACCCACATACACTCTGGATCCTGCGTCCCAGCGTTCAATAACGCTGCCGTAGGTGCCATTGATCCAGCCCTGCATATTGACGCCAAGATCCCAGCTGTCATTCGGATCGTCTGTCTTTATACCGTTTGGTGCTGTCGGAATCAGATACATGCCATTTTCCATGCTCTGGAAATCGAAATAGCCATTGGGTTCACCGTCATCGCAGTGGACTGTCAGCTTCCACTTCAGATGATCCGGCGCAGCAGCCGAGGAAGACCAGCCAATGGTATCGCCGATATCGTAGACCCGGGTCAGGGATCCGTCCGCTGCAACGGCGTAATAATCATATCCGTCCCGGTTCTGGTTCAGAACACGCGTATAGATGACAACTTCTTCTACAGGCGTTTCCCCGTTGTGTTGGTCGATGAGATCCGTCAGACTGATTTTATCCATCTGATTCTGAATCAGTTCATTGACAGAATAGAGGGTAAATCTTTCGCCGTTATTTTTATAATCCCCGCCTCCAAACCCATCCGCGACCGTATTGTTCCATGCATTCAATGCATAGCCGTTTTGCTCAACTAGACGCAGACCGTTACCGTTTGCGCTTATCGTAATATTCTGCGGATTGGTTGACAATTCTGCTGTACCATTACCAGTTATCCTTAAGTATTTTCCATCAGGAGCTTTGAGACGGTATACATTGTTGTTTACATGTTCAAATTCCCAGATTGTCACTTCATCCGCAATCACATATTCTTTGCCATTGACCGTCTGTAAACTGACGGCAGAGGCAGCAATCCTGTTTTTGTCATTCATGTGCCCGAGAACTGCTTCGTTTACATTCCTGTTGATGATTGCAAACTTCTGTCCCCCGAGTCCGTATCCATTGGAAGCATTCTGTGAAACAACCGCATAAACAGAGAATGAATCTGTCTCAAACACAAGTTCTGTGGTATTGGCCGCCGAGGCGGATGCCATGTCAGACCTCTCTTCAGCATCCAGGACTTCCGGTTCATTTTCGCCGAAGTGAACAACCCGCAGTACATCGTTGCCTTCCGGTGCATCCACAAGTTTCATGCTTACCTGCACCTTACTCTTCGGCTCTATTTTTTCTTCCCCGTACCAGATGG
>CAMOVR010000193.1 GCA_946627565.1 uncultured Clostridia bacterium | reverse complement strand
TCAGCCCTGCCATCCCGCGGAAAGCCTGCCTGGGAATGGCCGTCACGCCCTCGGGGACCGCCATGCTTTCAACGGCGCTTCCGCAGAAGGGGCTCCTGTAATCGGCGTCCCCGTCCCCGTATACATCTCTGTTGTTTTTGTCGTATGTCTTCGTCCAGGAGGCAGGATAATTGATCTCCCTGAGGTTCCCGCAGTTCCAGAAGATATCCGCGGACAGTTCGGTGATTGAGTCTGGCAGATGGATCGTTTCAAGCGCTGTACAACCGTTGAAGGCGTAAGCAAGGATCCTCGTCACGGTCTCAGGCAATTCCACATCCGTCAGCGCCGTGCACCCGGAGAATGCTTCTGTGCCGATTTTCAAAAGACCGCCTTCTGAACAGACAGAGGACAATGACGTGCAGTCTTTAAAAGCATACGCCTCAACCGTTTCGATGGAATCCGGCAGCACAACGCTGGTGATAGCGCTGTTTTCGACAAATGCACTTTCGCCGATGGACTGGACAATATACCCACCGATCTCCCGGGGGATCACCAGCTCAGTCTGGCTGCCGCTGAATCCGGTGACGGCACAGTATGTTCCGTTGAGCACACTTGTGGTAAATGCTTCCGCCGGTGTTGCCTCAGTTGCCGCCAGTCCCAAAAAAGGCATGGTTATGAGCAAAGCCATGACCAGGGGCAAAATGAAGTGTTTCATGGATCCGTGCATTATGTGATCATGCAGTCTGCCGTACATAGAATCATTCCTCCCAATGAAATCCGGGCAAAAAAGTCAGAGCCTGAACAAAAGGACAAAACGGACGGCGTCTCCCCGCTTTTCCTCTCAAGCAGGCGTCGCCGTGTTTTCTGCACGTTCTTTGCCGCCACCAGTTACGTTTCTCCACATGGAGCAGAAACCCGGAAACCCTCGTTGATCCATCTGCTGTCGTTTCAGATTGACGGTTGCGTATTCCATTGCCGGGCAGAAGTATCAATTATGTACAATTATAACAACCGCCCAGCATATGTCAAAAAGGCTTCGGGAAAGAAACGGCAGCCGGGATTTCATCCGTCGATCCTCTCCCATGCGGGGACGGAAACGTGCCGGTTTCCACAGCTTCCTTCTTCTCGCCTGTTGCATCTCATCCCGATGCGTAAGTTCGAAATGTAAACCAACACAAAGAATCACTTGATCAAATTGCCATTCTACAGTTGACTTAATCGTTTAAGCTTTTGTAAACAATGAAAGATCTCAAGCTGTTTCTGCACTTTATTTCCATTCACCATATGGTGTCCGCTTCCTGTGGAATCCGATGAAATCGCCTCCATGCGGAAAATGAATACATATCTGACTGAGAATCGTTTCCAAGTCAGATGGAAAGCCACTTTATTTCTGCAGTATCCATCGGATGCTGAATCCGGACTTTCCATCAGGGATCCCTTCATCCGGAATCGGGATGCCCGTCTCCTTTCCTTCCATCATTCCGGACACTCCACCTCAAGCACAAAAGGACCCCGGAGAGCACTTGCCCTCCGGGGTTTCCAATATGCTGTTACCCGTTTTGGATTATCTCTGTCTTATTTGCTCTTCCTGTACTTTTTCAGGATCAGGAAGGCTCCCAGGAGAATCAGCACGCCTGCTGCCACATCGCAGCCGATGAGGACTTTCTTCCATGTCGGCAGAGCCGTGGAATAGTGATCTGCGTCATAGGCCCAGCTGTTCACAGTGGTGTAGAGGATGTTGTGGGTGGCTTCCCGCATGTACTTCACATTGGAAGCAGCCGTCTTGTCGCTCACCTGGTTGGGGCCGCCTGCAAAGGTGGAGAGCATGGCATCCACACCGTTGGCCAGTGCTTCGTCTGCATTCATGAAGCCGTGTCCGTTGTTGCGGAAGAAGTCAGACACCACAAAGCCGCGGAATCCCCATTCATCGCGCAGGATCGTCTTCATAAGCGCAGAGGACTCGCCCACCCAGATGTTGCCGATGTAGGCCCAGGATGCCATGGCACCGTTGGCGCCGCCCTTCTTAACAGCGATCTCAAAGGGCTTGAGATAGATTTCACGCATGCTCTGCTCCGTGGCCCAGGCACAGACCATCTTGCCGTTGCAGTCATACATAGCATAGTGCTTGATGGTGGAGTAGACACCCTCCGTCAGGGCAGCTGCCACGGCATCGGCTGCCATCCATCCGGCCAGAACGCCGTCTTCGGAGAAGTACTCATAGTTGCGGGCCGTGAAGGCGGAACGGTGGGTGTTCATGCCGGGAGCATACCAGCCGGTGGAGCCCAGTTCCTTGGCCATTTTGGCCATCTCAAGGCCCCAGGCCTTTGCCAGTTCATGGCTCCAGGTGCAGGTGATCACCACTTCCACGGGGAAGCCCACGGAGCCGCCGCCAGTGAAGTTGTTGTTGATGGCCGCCGGGCCGTCGGAGTCCACGTTCTGCAGCTTTCCGATGGAAGCAATGGCAGGCGTCTGGTAGCCGGACAGGGCGATCATGTCTGCCATCTCATCCACCGTCAGGCGGTCCAGCAGCTTCTCCCACAGGGGATCGTCATAGGCCTTGCCCCGCAGGTCAATGAGCATGGTGTTGTTCTTTGCACCTGTGACAGGCATGGTGTCATCCGCATGGATGTATTTGGTGGGATCATAGTTGGAATTCAGGTGATAGCCTTCGATGTACTTCTCTGCCATGTTCAGGTCAGAGGGCACGGCGGTGGAGGCAGCCAGGTTGGCAAAGCCGTCCCTGCGGCTTAAGTACTCCACTTCGCCCCGGGCATCCGTCAGCACGTTCACAGCGGCGGTGTCATCGGAGGGACGGGGATTGGAGGCGTCATAGGTCACCGTGCTGTCCACCGTGTACACACGGCTGTCCAGTTTGTTGTGGCTGTCGGACTTGATGCTGATCTCATAGTCTCCCGCTTCCAGGACATAGCAGCCGGCGCCCAGATCGTCATAGCTGGCCAGGTCTTCCCGGTCAAAGGAGATGGTAACGGTCTCAGAGCTTCCGGGGGCGATCAGGCCGGTCTTGGCATACTGCACCAGGTTGGCGCTGGCCTTTTCAACGCCGCCGTTTACGTAGGGCGGGTTGGAATACACTTCCACCACGTCCTTGCCGGCCACGGTGCCGTTGTTGGTGACGGTGACGTCAATGCTCAGGGTCTCGCCGTTTACACGGATATCCGACATGGTCTGGGTAAAGCTGGTGTAGCTCAGGCCGTAGCCGAAGGGATACTGCACCACCTTGTCATATTCGATGATGCCTTCTTCCGCGGCGGTCTCGTAGAACTTATAGCCCACATAGATGCCTTCCACATAGTTGATGAAGGAAGGTGCATACCGGGTGGGAACGCCGGCATTCATGCCGTCCACGGTCATATGCGTCATGTTGGCATAGTCGTACTTCTCGGCGTTGTTGAAATAGGGAGCCTGGGTCATGTCATAGACAAAGGTGTCGTTGGTGCGGCCGCTGGGATTGACGGTGCCCGCCAGGATCTCGCCAAGTGCCGTGAAGCCCACGTTGCCGGGGCCGGCTGCCCACACCACGCCCTTGATCTGTTCCTTCTCCTCGGCAAAGCCCAGTTCGAAGGCGTATGCGCCATTGTAGACCACGATGACGTTTTCAAAGTTTGCGCATACCAGGTCCACCATGTCCCGCTCGGTGCGGTTCAGTTCCAGATAGTGCTGGCCCGCTTCCCAGTCCGCATACTCTTCGGAGTTGTTGCTGTAGATTTCACAGTTGGCCATGTCCTGGGGAATGTCGTTGTGGCCCTCGCCCGCAAGACGGGAGATGACGATCACAGCCACATCCGAGAATGCCTTTGCATTTTCCATCAGGCTTTCGGAATAGTTCTTTGCGGGCGGTTCCGGCAGGTTCCAGTTCTGGGCGGTGATGGATACCGCGGCACGGTTGGCGGCATAGCCCAGATAGAAGTCCACCAGTTCCTGGTTGATTTCAAAGCCCGCATTCTTCAGGCCGTCCATGAGGGTCACCATGGGGTACAGGTCGTTGATGCCGCCGGAGCCTGCGCCGCCATAAACCGGATTGGTGGAGGCCCAGCCAAACAGGTTCAGCTTCTTTCCGGAGGCAAGGGGAAGAACGCCTTCGTTTTCAAGAAGAACAAAGCCTTCCTCGGCGATCTGAAGCGCCACAGAGGATGCTTCTTCTGCCAGGGCGTCGTTCACCTTCGTGGGGGTGGCGGTGGTGCCGATCAGGCTCAGCAGCGCGTTCATCGGCCCAAGGCAGATGATGTTGGCCACAATCACCAGGGCCAGCAGGGCGGCCATCCAGGTCTCCCCGCGCACAAAGCGTTTCTTCGGTTTGTCCTGCTTCTTCACAAGGACGGAGATGACAATGGCAGCTGCCAGAATGACGAAGATGGCAATAAAGTGGGGAATCAGTCCCTGCAGTACGCCAATCAGGTCTTCCATTTCAAAGGTAATCATAGGCTCCTCCTTCTCTGTCACCGGTCACGGGCTGCATGCTTTTCAGCCGGTGTGTGGGCACATTGTAAGGGGGATGGGATGGAGAAACCAGTACACTTTCCGGCCGGATCCGTAAAATCTGGACAAATCCCCAGAATATGTCTATACTTTTCCCATACACTTCCGTCAGGACAGAAACAGAATCCGTTTATTCCCTTCCGGCCCTGTCTCTGTCCGGCAGAGGATGCGAAATGACGTCTGATTTTCAGGGAAAGCATTCAGATATGCTGTCTGTATACTGCCGCTTTCCCTGTTTCCTTTGCAGGACTGTTTACGAGGTGCTGTATGAACGGACATGACCGGCGCGCCGCCTTTACCCGGGAGGCCATCAAGGATGCCTTCCTGGATCTTTTGAACCAGGCATCCTTTAACTATATGACCGTGGCCTCCCTCTGCCGGGAAGCCAAAGTGGGCCGCGCCACCTTCTATACCCATTTCACCGGGCTTACGGATGTCATTGACGCCCTTGCGGATGACGCCCTGCAGACAACCGCACGCTCCGCAAAGGAAGGTGTATCCGGCATTGCCGAGCTTGCCGCCCGCATGCGGGAGACCCTGGACCCGGAGGCCCTGGCCCCTTATATGAACCTGCTCCCGGTCTGCCAGAGGGTGGCGGACAACCCCAAGTACCGGGTGCTTTTTACCGATCCCTTTGTTTCGGAATATGTGCTGATGCGGATCTACCGCAATGAGCGGGAGCATACCATCCCCGACCTTATGAAAAACAGCCGGCTCTCTGAGACGGAAGCGGACAAGATCTTCCTGTTTGCCGTCACCGGTGCCTTTGCCGTCAACAGGTCCATGGGCTGGAAAAAGGATGAAGCCTGGTTCAAAGTCCAGTCTTCCCTGCTCACCTTCCTGGCGGCCGGTTTCGATGCCGTAAGGAAACTCTCGTAACTGACACCGCAGAAATGGACTCTTTTGCTTCCCCTTTTCGCTGCATATGGAAACGGCCCCCTGACACGCATCCTTTAAGATGGCGTGTCAGGGGGCCTGTTTTTCTGATTCTGTTTCAGTCCGCTCTTTTCAGTATGCCGTTTTTCAGGATTCCGGACCTGCGTAGAATTCGGTTACGGAAGGAACGGTCTGGATCATGACGGATGACTGGTTAAAGACCTTAATCATTTCTTCCGCCGCTGCATGTACCGCCTCCAGTGTGGTATCGCTCAGGTAAATCACCAGGGTGTATTCCTGATAGACCTTGCCCTCGTCAATCCAGCCGCCGTGGGCTTCCTGGATGGTATAGCCGCCAAAGTGCCGGATCAGGATATCCTGGGCTACTGCCATGGCTTCCTGCTGGGTAAAGACCGGGGTGACGGTGTCCTTGTCATTGGTGCCAAGGTACATGACATACTGGACGTTTTCTGCTCCGTCTCCGGCCTGCGCCTCTTCTGCAGGTGTTTCCGCTGTTTCGGCGGTCTCAGCTGCCGGTTCGGCTTCCTCTGTCTCAGGGGCAGCCTCTTCTTCCGTTTCCTCTGGGGCCGGTACACGGTCCTCCGCCAGCTCTTCCATCCAGTGGAAGGTGCCGGTTTTCACCACGTCATCCCCGTAGATGGTTTTCCAGTCGTTTGCCATGGAGATCACCTGGAACCCCATGCCTTCCCATTTTTCCTTAAGGCCTGCTGCCTTTTCCGGGTTTCCGTAGTCCCGCACATCGTCATCCGCCACCAGCATGAAAGCTGCGCTGCGGTAGGCGTTGTTGTGAAGGACGTAATTGTGCATGCTCACGTCCCCGGAGCTGTTGCCAAAGGACAGCACAGGCTGACGGCCGATCTCCTGGGCAATCTGCAGCACCTTGTTGGTCTTCAGGTTCTTGATCAGCAGACGGTCGGTGCGCCGCACCTGGTCTTCCGGGGTAAAGACATAGTCAAGACCCGGGGTGTCCCCCTGGCCCGCGGCTTCCAGTTCCACGTCCATGCCGATGATGTTCTCATAGGGGATGTCCAGCATGCCCTCGATGAAGG
>CAMOVR010000192.1 GCA_946627565.1 uncultured Clostridia bacterium | reverse complement strand
AAACGTAACAACCCAACTGTTAAACAGGCCGCTGAGGAAATCCTCAGCGGCCTGTATTTTCCGGTTTATGCCTGGCAGCTTTTATTCGCTCCAATAACGCTCATACAGCATTTCCATGTGAGCTTTCATACCGGCGTAAGCATCATCCGCACGGCCCTCCAGAATGGCCTCGCAAATCCTGATGTGCTCCAGGTTGTTTTGGTCCCGGTACTTTTTGGTAGCAATCGTGCGGCTCAGGATCAGCTCCCAGAGCTCCTGCTCCATAGCCCCCAGCACCAGCTCCATAATCCTGGGGTACAGACTGCTGCCGCTGGCGTTCGCCACCGCAAGGTGAAAGGCGCGGTCGGTTTCTTTGGTGATGATACCCTCTTCCGCTTCCTTCCACATGCGGGAGCAGATCTCCCGCAGCGCGGCACGACTTTCATCATCCAGATGCAGGGCAGCTTCTCTGGCAATATCAGGCTCCAGTACCATACGGGCGCGGATGATATCCTGCGGTTCCACATCCTGAGGCAGCTCCTGATCCGTACCGCTTTGCTTCCGGACATAAACTCCGCCGCCCTGTACCGAATCGACCAGGCCGTTCAATTCCAGCGCACAGAGAGCCTCGCGCACCGGTACCCGGCTGACGTTGAAGATCTGGCAGAGTTCCTTTTCACTGGGGAGTTTGTCCCCGACTTTAAAACGGCCGGAAGTAATGGCGTGATGCAGCTGGTTGTAAATCTGAATGTACAGCTTATTGCTGATTACCGGGCTGAACTCCTTCATGGATACCCCTTCATTATTCTGGTGGCTGCGTTTTTATCCGCAGGTTCTATCATTCTCCTGCCATGTTTGTCAACACGAACAGACACGCAGGTTTTGCGTGTCTCTTCATGCGTTTCCACTGTCCGTTTTCCGATCAGCCGAGTGTGCCCGGCAGCCAGGTCACCAGACCCGGGATATAGGTAATCAGGAACAGCACGATAATCAGCGGAATCAGGAAGGGGAGAATTGCCTTGTACATCTTCTCGATGCTGATCTTCGCGGTCTTCGCACAGATGAAGAGGCTGGTGCCCACCGGCGGCGTGCAGAGCCCGATCATCAGGTTCAGCACCAGCACCACACCGAGATGCAGGGGGTCAATACCGTATGCAGCCATCAATGGCACCAGGAAGGGAAGCGTAATGGTCATCGCGGCAAGAGCCTCCATGAACATGCCGATAATGAGGAAGGCGATGTTCACGATGAAGAGCATCACATACTTGTTGTCTGTCAGGGACACCAGTGCCGTACTGAGGGCACGGGTCATACCCAGCATGGTAACCAGCCAGGAGAAGGCCGCGGCGCCGCAAATCAGGCACAGGATACCGGCACTGTCACGGGCTGTCTCAATAAGAGCCTGATAAACATCCTTCCAGCCCAGCTCATGATACACGGGCACAGCCAGGATGAAGGCGTAGAGCGCCGCGATGCAGGCCGCCTCGGTGGGGCTGAAGACGCCTGTCCAGATGCCGCCGATGATGATGACCGGCGTCAGGAGAGAGAGCAGCGCTTCCTTCGTCGCCTGACCGACCTCTTTCCAGCTGAACTTTTTTACGGGATAGTTGCGCTTCTTGGCCATCACAAAAACCAGAACGCCGCAGGCAAGGGCCAGGCAGAGGCCGGGAACGATGCCTCCGATGAACAGCGCGCCGACCGAGACCTCTGTCATCATGCCGTAGACCACCATGGGGATGCTGGGCGGGATGATGGGGCCGATGGTGGCGGATGCTGCCGTCACAGCCGCGGAGAAGTCCGGGTCAAAGCCGTCTTTGATCATGGCGTCAACCTCAATCTGCCCCAGACCGCCGGCGTCAGCAACCGCCGAGCCGCTCATACCGGAGAAGACGATCGAAGCCACGATGTTCGCATGGCCGAGACCTCCCGGGACAGAACCCACCCATGCCGAGCAGGCCCGGAAAATCTTTCGAGTGACGCCGCCGGTGTTCATCAGCTTCGCTGCCAGAATAAAGAAGGGAATGGCAAGCAGCGTATAACCGCTGGCATTACCCACCATGCGGTGGAAGATCGCCGTTACGGTAAAGTTCCCGGTGACGAGGACCGTGAAGATGGCGGAAATGGAGAGAGAAAAGGCGATGGGAACTCCCAGTATCATCAAAAGCAGGAAACCGCCCACCAGCAAAAGAACATACCCTGCAAAACTCATTGAACGGCAACCTCCTTCGCTTTCTTCGCCACCGGAGCGTCTTCCGGTTTGCGGTTCAGGATCAGGTCAACCAGGTGAACAATGGAAAACGCGCAGCCCACCGGGAAGGCCAGGTAATAGACCCCGTTTCGAATGGCGATGGTTTTATAATAGGTCGACCAGGTCGACGAAATGATCGAAACACTGCAAACAATGCCCGCCGCCAGGAAGGCGATGAGCAAAAGATCAATGACATCCATATAGACTTTCCAGGTCTTCGGAGGCAGTTTGTCGGTCACAAAGGTCAAGCGAAGATGTTCCTGTTTATGGAAGGTCATCGGCATTCCGATGAAGATGGCCCAGCAGAGGCCCACCAGGGTCAGCTCGTACTGCCACTGCACCGGGTTGTTGAAGATAAAGCGCATAATGACGGAGTATACGATAATGATGCAGAGACCGGCAAGAATGGCCGCGCAGATCACACCGGAAATCCTGTCCAGAGTCCGGCTCAGCTTGTGGATAAACGCTTTCATGGGGCTGTACTCCACCTCTCTTTTTTCAGGAAGGTTCCTTGGCAGATTCCTTACGGTCACGTAAGGAAAGGGGAAGCGCGCGGAAACCGGCGCCTCCCCGGCGATTAACAGAATGATTACTTCAGAGCATTAATGCGGGCAACAAGATCCTCCGCCCAGTCATACTGAGCATAGAAGTCCTGGTACACGCTCTGGGCCTTGTCAATGAAGGGCTGGACATCGGGATAGCCGACCTGCATGCCGGCAGCCTCAAGCTCAGCCAGATAGGTGGCCTCATTGTCGCGGATGGCCTGACGGTGCTCGGCGCCGAATTCCTTTGCGCACTCCAGCAGGACCTTCTGGACATCTTCGGGATAGCTGTTCCAAACCTTCAGGGAGAAGATCATGTCCTTCGGCTGATACTGATAGTTCACCATGGTCAGATACTTCTGAACATCCTGGAAGTTGTTGGCGTAGATATTGGAGACCGGGTTCTCCTGGCCGTCAAAGGTGCCCTGCTGCAGAGCAAGATACAGCTCAGAGAAGGCGAAGGGGGCGGCGCTGGCGCCATAGGCGGAGAAGATGGCCATGGTCAGCTGATCTTCCGGAGTACGGAACTTCAGGCCCTGCAGATCTTCGGGCTTCTCAATGGGGCGCTTGTTGTTGGTGAACTGGCGCAGGCCGTTCTCCCAGTAGGCCAGCTGGATGAGGTTGTTCTCTTCCAGACCTTCCAGCAGCTCCTGGCCCAGCTCGCCGTCCAGGACCTTGTACACATGGTCATAGTCCGAGAACAGGAAAGGAAGGCTCAGAGCCTTGAACTTCGGGCAGAAGTCCGCCTGCTGGCCGGAGGGCAGCATCATGGCATCGAGGTTGCCCATCTTGACCATTTCGATCATTTCCTTGTTGCTGCCAAGCTCTTCGGCAGCGTGGATGACGACTTCTACCTTGCCGTTGGTGCGCTCCTTGACGGCGGCGGCGAAGTGCTCGAGGGAGATGTGGATCAGGTTCTGCGTGGTGTCGCTGTGGCCGATATTAATGGTGATCTTGTCATTGGCCTTGCTCCCTCCGCAGGCCGCCAGTGCAAACACCATGACAACGGCGAGCAACAGTGCGATCAGTTTCTTCATTTTTTTCCTCCAATTTTTTTATTTTTCCGGGTTTCCCGGGTTTTTACGGATTATTTCAGCAGTTTTTCTGCCTGGGCAACAATGTTCTCTACGGTGATGCCGTTCATCTCCAGCAGCCGCTCATAGGGAGCGGACTGTCCGAACTGGTCCTGAACACCGATGCGCTTCAGCTTCCCTTTGCCGGCTTCGGCAATCACCTCGGCCACGGCGCTGCCGAGGCCGTTCAGGATGTTGTGATCCTCCACGGTGATGATTTTACCAACCTGTTCGATGCAGGTATTGACGCAGTTGACGTCCAGAGGCTTGATGGTGTGCATATCGACCACCCGGGCGCCGATCCCTTTTTCCCGGAGCTGTTGGGCCGCCTCGAGGGCCAGACGCACCGTGTCTCCGTTCGCAATGATGGCAACATCGTCTCCATCGGAAAGCTTCTTGGCTTTTCCAATCTCGAAGGTCTCGTTCTCATCATAGATAACGGGAATGGCGTCACGGGTAAAGCGCAGGTACACCGGGCCTTCAAACTCCGCTGCCGCCTTCACCAGTGCCTTGGCCGCATAGTAGTCCGCCGGCATGATAACCGTCATGTTCGGGAGGGTACGCATAATGCCCATATCCTCAATCGCCTGATGGCTCGCCCCGTCATTGGCCGGGGTCAGACCTCCGTGAGAGCAGGCAATCTTCACATTCAGGTTGGGATAGCAGATCTCCTGCCGGATCATCTCACAAATGCGCATGCTGCCGAAGGCCGCATAGGTTACTACGAACGGGATCTTCCCGCAGGTGGCAAGGCCCGCCGCCACTCCGGCGCCGTTCTGCTCGGCGATGCCAACGTTCAGGTACTGATCCGGAAGTTCTTTATGAAAAGCAGCCGTCTTGCAGCTCTTGCCGATATCAATGTCCACAACCAGGACATTGGGGTTCTTCTTTCCCGCTTCTACAATTGCCTCGCCGAAACCGTCACGGGTTGCGATCTTTCTGGTTTCCATGTTCAGGCCTCCTCTTTTATGTAGAGCGCGTTGAGCTCTTCCATCGCCTGCTGATACTGCGCGTCATTGGGGGCAGTGCCGTGCCAGCCGCAGACGTTCTCCATGTAGCTGACGCCCTTCCCCTTGACTGTCTTGCCCACAATGCACTTGGGCAGGCCGTTCTTTGAGGCGAGGGCCTTATCCATCACTTCAACCAGCTGAGCCATGTCATTTCCATCGCACTCAAACACTTCAAAGCCGAAAGCCTCGAACTTCCGCGCCAGGTTTACGGGAGGCATGATCTCCTCACAGGTTCCGTCCAGCTGCAGGTTGTTCCAGTCGACAAAGACAACCAGATTATCCAGTTTGTACTTATGGGCGGTGCCGCAGGCCTCCCAGATTTCTCCCTCGTTGCATTCGCCGTCGCCAACGGCCGCAAAGACACGGTAGTCTTTTTTATCCATTTTACCCGCCAGCGCCATGCCAACCGCACAGGCCAGGCCCTGTCCCAGGGAGCCGGTCGAGATATCGATACCGGGGCATTTGTTCATGCTGGGGTGACCCTGAAGAGGGGACCCCTCCTTGCGCAGCGTATCCAGAACCTCCAACGGGAAGAAGCCTTTCATCGCAAGCGCCGCATACTGAGCCGGGCACACATGGCCCTTGGAAAGTACAAAACGGTCGCGGTCCGCCCAGCGGGGGTTGGCCGGGTCCACATTCATGTATTTAAAGTAGCAGGCCGTCATAAAATCCGCCACCGACAGGGACCCGCCCGGGTGCCCGGACTGAGCTTTCCAGATCATGTCAACAATGCGGATACGAAGTTCGGTTGCCTTGTTTTTCAGCTGAATCAGTTCTTTGCGGTCCATTCTGCGGTCACATCCTCTCGTCCAGTATGATTTCGGTATGCTCGCGGGAAGACTCCAGCGCCAGCGTGGAAAGCTTCAGCACCTTGATCCCCTCATCCAGCGGGGTCCGGATGGGTTTGTTGTTCTTCAGGCAGTCCTGGAAGTATTCGTGGATGTTAAAGATGACGCCGTCCTGGTTATGCTTGTAGGAATCGTTAAAGTGGAGCGTCTCCGCCTGCGCCATCTCTGAGGTTTTCCAGGTCACCTCGTCAAACTCGAACATGTCGCTGCCTTTCAGGAAGCAGGTGCCCTTGGTACCGATGTACCCCTTAAAATTGCCGCCCAGGTCCGAACTCCAGCTGGCATTGATGGTGGCAATGCCTCCCTTTTTGATTTTCATTGTGGCGGAGAAGTTGGTGTCATAGGTCGGGAGACTGTCAATCGTGCACCAGGTGTTGGCCGACAGTGTTTCAAACTCACCGCAGAGGGCCGTCAGCAGATTCCACTCATGGGAAATGGACTCAATGGTGAAACCGCAGGCAAAGCGCGGGTCGGTACGCCAGGAGGGCTGGAACCAGGTGCCCCGGAAGCCGTAACCCGGGCCAACGCGGTTGTCAAAGACACTGATCGGATCGCCGAGGGCACCGCTGGACACAAGCTCCAGCATCTTCTGGAAAGCCGGCCGGTAGAAATGCGCAAAGCCGACGATAATTTTACCGTCGTACTTCTGTTCCATCTCCTTAATCTTCCGGGCGTCTTCCAGGCTCGTGGCGATGGGCTTTTCCATATAAAGGGGCACGTGATGCTTCAGCACCATCTCCACATAGTCCAGACGCTTCGTCGGGGGCGTGCACAGCACGACATAGTCCGCCCTGGGCACGTTCTCCTCAATCTGCTCATAGGTCAGCATCTCGCAG
>CAMOVR010000191.1 GCA_946627565.1 uncultured Clostridia bacterium | reverse complement strand
TCCTGTACATAAGAACGCACAGAATCATCAGTCCGATTCCGTGAATCCGGACAGGGTGAAGATTATATTTCTGCAACATGCACTATGTTTCCGTGTTCTGTTATGATGCGGATCAGGTCCTCTGTCTTCATCCAGACGGTTGCGGTATTGTCATTGGGATGGACAGCGATGTGTTCCGAGAAAGCGGCATCAAGGTACAGTTCTGCCTTTCTTTCCGTATCATTCAGCAGGCCCAGTGGCGAAACCGCGCCTGGGATCAGGCCCGTGACGGACATGAGATCATCGCCCGATGCAAAGGAAAGATTCCTGAGTCCGTGCTCTTTCCGGAACTGCTTCAGATCGACTCTTTTGTCGCCCCGCACGGTGATCATATAGTAGTTCAGTTTCTTGTCATCCCTGACAAACAGGTTTTTGGCATCATCTTCCGGATGCGGGAGCCGGATCCGGGCAACTTCAGCCATATTGAATACGGCGGGATGTTCAATTGCCTCATATTCAATGCCATGTGCTGTCAGGTAATCGTATGTCTCCTGTTTGGTCATAAGATATGCTCACAGCTCCTTTGCAGTTGCGGTATCTGCTCCATCCGGGCCGGATACCGCTTCAGAAAAAGTATTGTATGCCCCTGACGCCCGGGATGCAGTGCAGCCAGACAGGCCTTACAGCTCGATTTCGGCGGTCACCTGTTCATCCATACAGGAAGCGCCGGCCCAGATCAGGTATTTTCCGGCCTCCAGCACTTTTTTCCCTTCTGACTCCATGTAGATCTCAAGGTCGCTGCTGTGAACGGTAAATGCAGCCTGCAGGCAGCTGCCTGGGGTCAGATCGTGCAGCCTTTCAAACCCTATGAGCCGCCGGATGGGATGCACAGTGGCGGAGGGGGACAGGCGCCGGATATAGAGCTGAACCACCTCGTCCCCGGTCCTGCTTCCGGTGTTTAGGACATCCACGGATACGTTAAGGCCGCCGGCTTCTTTTTGGATACAGAGATTGCTCAGGCGGAAGGAGGTGTAGGAAAGCCCGTAACCGAAGGGGTACAGAACCGGCTTGTCAAAATACCGGTAGGTTCTGGGATGGCGGATGATGTCATAATCATGAAGGGGCGGCAGATCCGCATCACTCAGGTACCAGGTCATGGGCAGGCGCCCGGCGGGATTTGCTTCCCCGAATATGGCGGCGGCCATGCCGTTGCCCAGATCCTGGGAGCCGGTGGCGTTTGTCAGGATGGCCGGCACATGTTCGTTTGCCCAGGCAATGGCATAGGGATAATTGGTGATCAGGACAAGAGCGGTGCTGGGATTGGCCTCATATACAGCCCGGAGCAGTTTTTCCTGCAGGGGGATCATATCGATGGTGTTCCTGTCGATTTCTTCCTTTGCATTGATCACAGGATTGCAGCCCGCCGCGACGATCACTTTTTTTCCTTTCCGGGCAAGTTCCGCGGCGCGCCGGATCCCGCTTGAGACCATCTCCGGAACCAGCACGGCAGCTTCACGGGATGAGCCTGCCCAGGCATCTGCTTCGTTGCCGCCTTCCTTGGCGTTGCTCTCCGCCTTTTTCCGGATCAGGGGATCCGTTGCAAGCCGGCCGTCCTCCACATACACATTGCGGCTGCCGAAACAGTACAGCCGGATGCCGGTCTCCTCATCCTCCCAGTACCTGGAAAACTCCGCGCAGTTTGCATTCCTGGGATCGGGCATGCGGCGGGCATCCTCTGCGGCAATGGTGAAGCTCTCAAAAACATGCCAGGAGAAGGGCTCTCCGGAAGACAGGGAGATGGTGCCGTCGAGGGCGGCGCTCAGGTACTTTCCGTAGGCAACGGCGTAGAGGAAATGGCTGCCGGAGCCCCAGCCGGTCTGTTCAAAGACCACCGCATCCTCTTTCCTGTCTGTCAGCACAAGCCCTGCATCCTTTTCTCCCTTCATGGCGGCCTGCAGGACCGGGGGCCTGTCAGCGCCCACATACTTATCCCCGATGCGGAAGATGTAACGGTTCAGCCCGCTGTCATAGGGAATGGGACGGCGCAGCCGCTTTTCCAGCCCGGCTTTCAGGGTCACCTGGTACAGGGGTTTTCCGCCGTACCAGTCCCTGTACCATCTGTCCGCCACGTGCCCGATGAGCACGATGTTGTCCTCCCTGGAGAAGGGCAGGAACCCGTTTTCATTTTTCAGCAGCACATTGGATGCCATGCTCATTTTCAGGGAAACCCGCTTGGCTTCATCCGTGCCCACATCCGCCATGTCAAGGTCCCAGTAGGGGTCTTCCGGGTCAAACTGCCCCTGGCGGATGAGCTCGGAAAAGATGCTGATCAGGGCTTCATCCAGCTCTTCTTCCGTAATCAGGCCTTTCCTTAAGGCCTCTTCGGCTGCCTTTGCCACCTCATCCGGACGGTCCAGCATGGTGTCAAGACCTGCCCGGAGGCTTTCCGCAAAGGATTCAGCGTGGGTGGTGTAATAGTGATGGAAGTTCACGGTCTGGAGAAAATCACCGCCGTCTGTCACGGCATAACGGATGCCCCACTGCTTTTTCAGAATGTCCCGCACCTCATGGTTCAGCATGGCAGGGATGTGGTTGATCTCGTTATACGACGTCATGACGCCCTCGGCATGCCCTTCCTGCGCGCAGTAGCGGAAGGATTCCAGCTCATAGTCATACTTGACCTTGTCCGAGACGTCAAAGCTGTCGATGGTCCTGCGGTATTCCTGGTTGTTGGCGTAAAAATGCTTCAGCACAGCGCCGGTGCGGATCCTGTCGCCCCGCTGCCCCTCCTTCAGGGGTGTGCCGTCGTAATTGTGCTCATCCTGCATGCCCAGGATATACTGGGAAGCCATCCTGCCCGTCAGGTACGGATCCTCCCCGTAGCCCTCCTCGGTCCTGCCCCATCTGGGGTCCCTGCACAGGTCCACGGTGGGGCACAGCCTCAGGTGGCCGCTTTTGCCCACGGCGTTTTCAAAGGCCCGGGACTCTTTTCCCATGATGTCGCCGGCCTGGCGGATCAGGTCCCGGTCAAAGGTGGCAGCCATCCCTATGGGCTGGGTAAAGGATGTGGTGGGGGTGGGCGGATAGGGTTCCTTCTGTCCGGCCCGGGCCTGGACGCCGTGGGCGCCTTCCCCGGCACAGGTGGACAGGAAAAGGCCAAGCCGCGGTATACGGATCCTGGGAGTAAAGCAGGTGCATTTCTCCTGCTCTGTCAGCTGGGAGACCAGGTACTCCGCCCGCTGACGGATGGAGAGACTGGTGTCATACAGAGGCGTGTTTCTGAACATGGTCTGTGTCTCCTTTTGGGCTGTCCATATGGTGTCTTCTGTGTCGAGGTCCGGATTCTTCCGTGGGAACAGGTGTGGAGTGAATGGTACTCCAGACGCGCAAAACGGGCAAGGCACTGGGAAATGTGTGCAGAAGGGGGCGCGCATACAAAAACGCACAGGATACACGCGGGTATCTGTGCGTTTTCCGTAAGGCGCCCTGCCTTACTTGAGCAGCAGAAGATTCAGGTCTGTGCAGAACCTTTCCAGGGAATAGCAGAACAGGACTTCTGTGGCACCGTATTCCTCACACAGGCCGGAGATGCTTTTGCGGCAGTATCTGGGATCCACCATGACGATCCGGTCGAAGAAGGGTACCAGAAGGGGAGCCAGGGAATTGCCGAAGGAGTCCTTGACCAGCATAAGGACCCGGCCGGTTTTTTCACCGCCCTGGCGGTCAATTTCTGTTACGGAATGGTTGCCGTCAAGGAAAAGCGGGTAAAAGTCATATGAAGCAAGGTGCTCCTTAAAGAACAGGCTGTCGTAAACCCCTTCCTTATCCTGAAAGGTGACGCTGAGGGGGACGCCGGGGTCGTCTGTCTCAAGGGTGTCCGCCGGGGTCAGCCACAGGGCGGACCTGGAGCGGGTGGAACCCGTGTATCCTTTGTATGCGCTGCGAATAAAGGTATGGCCGGAAAGGGGAGACATGCCCCGGTGCAGAAGGAACAGATCCGCTGCCGCCCGGGCTCCGTCAGCGGTCCAGTGATGGTCCGTCCGGTAAAACCATCCCTGGCCTTCTCTGTCAAAGAGGGCAAGGGTGTCCGGCATGGAAAGACCGGGGCTTTGCAACGCTGACCGGATCTTTTCCGTGATTTCCGGGTCCTTATACAGTTTGCCCAGCTCAGGCGGCAGGAAGGCGCGCCGCACCCAGCCGTGCCCGGGGATGATCAGGATGGTGACGGGAAGCTGCACGGTATCCGCAAAGCGGTTAAGCCTTGTCATGCGTTTGTCAAGGTCTGCCTGATCCGCTTCAAACGGTGCGGAGAGCAGATATCCTTCCCGGTCCATCCAGACTTCACCGGAAACCTGCCGTCCCGTCAGAAGGGTGAAGTACGCGTATATGCCTGCCAGCATGTCCCTGAGGGGCAGATGGTCCGCCAGAAAGCTTTCCGCATCCTGGTCAAAGGTCCAGCTTTGCACATCCTGCTTTGTGATATCCGGCCTCTCCGCAAGATACCGGCGCTCGGAGGGGGAAAAGGTCTTCTCAGGACCGAAAAGCCAGTACAGGGGCACCAGCAGGAGGATAAGGCAGAAGGCAGCGATGCCGGGCCAGGGGGACCGTTTCTGATGCATGGTCAATTCTGCCTCCTAAAATCTGAAATAAATGAAGGGATTATAGCTCTGGCTTGTCAGGGCTGCCACGGAGAGAAGAAAGAGCAGGGAAAGACAGATCTCCCGGACGGGGCCCGACCAGGTACGGTTTTGAAATCTCAATGCCAGGTTCCGGGGCCCGGGCGTGGAACCCAGAAAACAGACAAGGAACCAAGGAAGATACCCCAGGATCCATGCGGTATCCACCGGGGATAAAAGAGGCGCAGTGCCCGGCACAAACATAACGGACAGCCACGTGAGCATCCAGGAAAGGGTGCCACCGGAGAAGATCAGGCTGTTGATGACCAGAAAAAACAGGGTATAGGCATGGCGCAGGAAGCGGGGGGCCGCCTTCAGAACTTTCAGGAGGAACAGCTTTTCCATCACCAGAAGGAAGGCATGGTACAGCCCCCAGATGAGAAAGCTCCATTCCGCACCGTGCCACAGGCCGGTCAAGCTCCAGACAATCAGGATGTTCAGGATCTGTCTTGCCTTTCCCCTGCGGTTGCCGCCCAGAGGATAGTACACATATTCCCTGAACCAGGTGCCCAGGGAAATATGCCATCTTCTCCAGTATTCCGTGAAGCTCTGGGAGATATAGGGGTAATCAAAGTTCCTGACGAAACGGAAGCCCAGCATGCGGCCTAGGCCGCAGGCCATGTCGGAATACCCGCTGAAGTCAAAATAGAGCTGAAGGGCCAGGGCAATCAGTGTGATCCATGCCCCGAGAATGCTCAGGTCTGCAGGGCTCTGGGAAAACTGTGCGGAGAAGGTGCCCATGCTGTTGGCCAGCAGCACCTTTTTGGCAAGCCCCAGAATGAACAGCCCTGTGCCTTCCGAAAAAGCCTCGGGCGAAATCTCCGGATGCTGCAGCTGCTTTTCTATGTCCACATAGCGCACGATGGGCCCGGCGATGAGCTGGGGAAACATGGCCACATAGGTGCCGAAGAGCACAGGACTGTGCTGCACCTGCGCCCGGCCCCGGTATACGTCGATGATATAGGACATGATCTGGAAGGTGAAAAAGGAGATCCCGATGGGCAGCCTGGGGCTGAAGGAGAAAAAAGGGGCGGATGAGATGGAATCCGGCAGGAAAACCTGAAGAGAGCGCAGGAAAAGTCCCGCGTATTTGAACGTGACAAGCAGCGCCAGGTTTACCGCGACGGAAATCACCAAAAGCAGCTTTTTCCAACTGCCAAAGCGCTCCATGCCAAGCCCCAGGGCCCAGTTGAGCAGGATGGAGAAGATCATCAGGAAAACGTACAGAGGCTCGCCCCAGGCATAGAACACCAGGCTGGCAAAGAGGAGAAAGCCCATGCGGTATTTCCCGGGAAGAAGATAATACCCAAGCAGGGACGCGGGCAGGAAAGCAAAGAGGAATGTCAGCGATGAGAAGACCATGCGTCCTCCATTTCCTCATACAGCTTCAGCATGGTTTCAGCCTGGGGGGAGATGATGAGCAGCACCCTGCCGTTTTCAGAAACCAGAACGGCTTTTTCCGCCAGGGCCAGCGCTTCGGGGTCATAGGAGCGGAAGGTGGCTTTGACCTGTTCCACATGTGCTTCAAGCAGCTTAAGGATTTCAGCACATACATCCTCATCCGCCTCAATCAGCACCGCTTCATTGGTATACCCCACTGCGTCGGCAAAGCCTGTGCCCGCCTGACACATGGTCAGGTCGATCCCGTAATAGTCCAGAAGATCCAGGTCGGTATAGTATGTCATATCTTCAAGGAGACCTTCCTCTTCCCATTTGTCAACAACAGCACCGGTGAAGGTCCCTTCGAGGGCGTCTTCGGGGTTTTCCGCATCCGTCATTTCAGGCGGAGTCGGCAGGGTCCCGGCCTGCTCTGCAGATACAGGAAGAGCAAGGAAAAGAACAAGGGAAAGAAAGACAGTGAAGTAACGCAGCATGGGGTTCCCTCCTTATATCGATGACAGCTCAATAATAATGTTTCGAAC
>CAMOVR010000190.1 GCA_946627565.1 uncultured Clostridia bacterium | reverse complement strand
TGACGCGTTTGTGCTGGAAGCGAAGGTTGTCTCATCTCTTGCGGAAATGGCGAAAATGGCTGAGGAAGCAGTCAGGCAGATTGAGCGAATGAAATATGCAACAGATCTGCTTCGGGAAGAATACGAGAAAGTCTACACATACGGCATTGCTTTTTACGGGAAGACCTGCAGGGTCTGCGCCGGGAAGGTTTACACACAATCGGATCTGGAACATCTTCTCACACAGGATGCAGAAAGCCGTACATGATCGGGATCCATAAAAGACTGGCATACAAGCCGGGAATGCCGGCAACGTTCAGGAACAAAGGAATTGTGGAATTATACGGAGGCGAAGGCAGTGTTTTATCCGGTGGATGACCTGAAGGATGATGTGATTCTTCTGCAGTTGGATCACACCTGTGACGCGCAGCCGGAAAGGCGCTGGCTCCCGGCGTATTATTTCAATATCTGTCTGCTGGACGGTACGAAAGTCGGATACTGCGATCTGCGCATCGGCCACAATGATAAAACGTATATCGGCGGGAACATCGGATACGGCATAGATGAAGCCTGGCGCGGACATCACTACGCCGCCAGGGCATGTGCACTTTTGTTCAGACAGGCAAAGAAGCACCGGATGGCTTATGTGATCATCACCTGCGACCCTGACAATCATGCGTCAGCCCGGACCTGTGAGCTGGCAGGCGGGCAATATGTGGAAACGGCACCGATTCCGGAAGACAATGAGATGTTTGCCGAAGGCAAGCGGCAGGTGATGATCTGGAGGTTCTGGTTAGGCGGTTTCGTACTGGAAGGGGAGCATATCCGGCTCAGGCAGGCAAAGGAAAATGACTGGAAATCCATGCTGAAAAACGTATGGAGCGATGAGGCTGTGTACCGCTGGATGCTGTATCAGCCGACTCTGACAGAAGAAGATGCCAGGGAAAGATGCAGCAGAAGTATGGCCTATCAGAAGGATCACCCTGCCTGGTTTGTGGCACTGAAAGATACAGATGAAGCCATTGGGCTGTGCGCCATCAAGGAAAACGGAAAGGGGCATTTTGAGGAATCCGGCATCTGCATTGGGACAGACTATCAGGGGCGGGGCTACGGAAAAGAGATCGTATCCCTGCTGCTGTCGTTTGCATTTGATCAGCTTGGTGCGGAGGACTTCTGCTACAGCTATTTTCAGGATAATGAGAAATCAAAGAAACTGGCTGCGTCCTTTGGCTTTCAGTATAAACAGACATATGACATGACACGGCCCTGGGACGGGGCGGTCAAAAGAATTGATTCCTGTATTCTGACAAGGAAACAGTACGAAGAACGGCACAGTATTATGGATGGTGAAGCTGCCTGCAGGTGAAACGGTGAACAGTCGGCAGGATTCAGGCATTTGACTCTTTCCCGGAAAACCTGACATATCCTTTGCTGCACCAATATGTTTCAGGCAACATGGAAGGCAGTAAGCAGGAGGAGGGAGCAGAATGGGTATTCTGATCTGCGGGCTTAACGGGGCGGGAAAAAGCACGCTGGGCAGGGCTCTCGCCGAGTACATGGGATATGAATTCATTGACAACGAAGATCTCTTCTTCCCAAAGACAGATCCGGCCTACATATATTCTGCTGCACGGAATAAGGATGAAGTCATCCGGCTGCTGGAAGCAAGAATCAGGGAGAATGACCATTTTGTCTTTTCGGCAGTGAAGGGCGATTATGGAGACTCCTTCATAAAGTCTTTGGAGCACATCATTCTGGCAGATGTTCCGAAACAGGTAAGGAGTCAGCGCGTGAGGAACCGTTCCTATCAGAAATTTGGAGACAGAATCCTTCCTGGAGGTGACCTGTTTGAAAAGGAAAACAGATGGTTTTCCGTAACGGACAGCAGGCCGGAGGATTATGTAACGGCATGGCTGGAAACTGTACACTGTCCTGTCATACGAATCGACGGGACACTGCCCGTTGAGAAAAACATTGCATATTTGCTGCCCTTGCTTAAGAAATGACCGGAGATCCATATGCTAAGCAGGGAGTGTGGGAAGGACCGGCAGGATCTGACTTGCCAGATGCAGGGCAGAACGCTGACATCAGACCTGCTCCGGCATATCTGTGCCGGCTTTGACTGCGCTTGAGAAAAGATCTCCAGACAAAGCCTGAGATGCCAGGCAGAATGCATGAATGACGATTTCCTGTGTAAATCTGATCATGCCGAGGTAACAGAATATGATCCATTTGGAGAAGTGACAGGCAAAAATGTGTGGGACATACTGAAGCTGGAGGTTGCACAGACGCAGAGGGCGTTTGTGGCAGCCAATGAAGTCAGTATCATTGAGGCATATACTGCCATCACCGGAAACGGCCATGCATTTCCGTTTGGCATATACGACGGCAATACGCCTGTTGGCTTTCTGATGATCGGTTTTGATGTTGACGATGACTGGGAAGATGCGCCGGAAATTGCAAAAGGCAATTATAATCTCTGGCGGCTGATGATTGACAGGAACTATCAGGGCAATGGCTTTGGCAGAGAAGCAGTCAGACTTGCACTGGAATTCATCAGAACACTGCCATGCGGCGAGGCCGCGTTCTGCTGGCTTTCCTATGAACCGGAGAACCATGCTGCCCGCCGGCTGTATCGATCCTTTGGATTTGAAGAGACAGGCGAAATGGATGGAGAAGAAATCATAGCGGTCATGAAGCTGTAAACAAGGACCGGAATCATCTGTGCAGACACAAGGCAGGACCTGTATGGTTTAAGAACTTAACAGGCGTTTCCGTTTTTCCTCCGCCATGTGCCTGTATAGAAGGCATCAGCTTATGGGACCGGCCTGCAGATGCGTACCTTTTACGCAGAGGGAACAAAAGAGGCTTCATGGGGACAGAAAAACACAGGCCGGAGTCCATAGCGGGTTCCGGCCTGTGCGGATTACTGAGGATACCGTATGATGCACAGATGAATCTGGGGCGGGCACATCATACGAATAGGCAGGACACTGGTGCCGATGCCGTTGGAGACGATATGAATCATGCGGCCTTCGTTGATGGTCCCCTGCATGTATTCATCCGGCACATCGTCTGTAATGTTCAGGAGGTTCCGGGCAAAGCCGATCTGTCCGCCGTGGGTATGGCCGAAGAAGGCCAGGTCATACCAGTTCCGTGCGCCTCCCGTGCCTGTTCTGGTCTGAAGCTGCTTGATGATTTTCGGGTTATGGCACATAAGGATCACATAGTTTTCAGGCTTGCAGACCTGAACCAGGTTGGACAGGACGGATTCTGAAAGACTGGTGTCATCCAGGCCCGCAATCTGGACTTCCGTATCTGTTCCCACACGTACCGTGACCACATCATTGATCAGCGGCGTCACGTTTTTGGCCACCATGGCTGCCCGCAGGCGGGAAAGGTCCTGCTGGCTTTCCGGCCGGTCATGCTCGCCGAGAACCGCATAGATGCCGTAATTGGAATGGATGGTGGGCAGAGAACGGAAAAAGGCTTCCGTATCCTCCGGGTTTTCAGCATAGTCACCGCCCAGCAGTACCAGGTCCGGATTCTGCGAATTGATTTTCTTCACCAGATCGCTAAGCTGGTTCATGGTGTAAAACGGCCAGGACCTGACGTGCAGATCGGAGACAAAGACCACCCGCAGCGGACGCATGCCGGCGGGGATGGATGTACTCTCAATGACTCTGCTGTCCACCGTCAGGATATGGGGCTCGATGAAGGGAATCAACAGAAGTATGACCAGCAGGAGAATAGGCAGAGCGTGCAGAATGGATATGAAGCGTCTGCGCTTTGCATGACGTCCCATGCGTCTTGGCAAGAAGGTCCCTCCTTTGACGTATTTTCCGCACTTTGGGCGGGAAAGGAAAACGATATGAACTATCTTGAAATTGGTGCCACCACCATGCTGTCACCGCTTCCCTGCGTGCTGCTTTCCTGTGCAGGGGAGGATGGGAAGGCGAACCTGATTACCCTGGCATGGACAGGCATTGTCTGTACGCATCCGCCCATGGTCAGTATTTCCGTAAAGCCGTCCCGGTATTCCCATGACATGATTGTCAGTACCGGTGAGTTCTGCCTGCATCCGGCGGACCGGGCCCATGTCCGTGCCCTGGATCTGTGCGGCGTCAAAAGCGGCAGGGATATGGACAAGTTTGAGGCAGTGGGCCTTAAGAAGATGGACGCGGGTCTTGCGCATGCCCCGGGGATTGCAGATATGCCCCTGTGCCTGCCCTGCAGGGTGAAGGACATGATCCCCCTGGGCAGCCATGACCTGTTCCTGGGGGAGATCCAGAAGGTGCTGGTGAGAGAGGATCTTGTGGATGATCGCGGCGGGATCCATCTGGAGAGGGCAGGTCTGGTGGCATACAGCCACGGGCTTTATCAGGAACTGGGGCAGGTGCTGGGGTTCTTCGGCTTTTCCGTTGCCCGGAAGGAAACGCTGCATAAGCGGATGGCGTCCTACAGGTAATCTCTCCGGATGATGCCGTACATGGCCACATCCACATAACGGCCTTTTTTCCTGACGCGTTCCCGTAAAATGCCTTCATACTTCATGCCGCATTTGACGAGCACACGGCCGGAAGCGGGATTGCCGATTTCGTGGACGGCTTCCAGACGGTTCACCGCCAGGGTTTCAAAGCTGAAGGCGATCACTTTTTTCAGCGCTTCCGTCATGATCCCCTGGTTCCAGAATTCCCTGGCCAGGCTGTATCCCACTTCCAGGACTTCGTTTTCCGCATCATAGGACATGTACCCTATGGTCCCTATGGTGCGCATGCTTTCCCGGTGGACAATCACCCAGGAGGACGGAGCACCCAGGGCATACTGCCTGCGAAGGTACCGGACATATGCCCGGGAGTCTGCCAGGGTTTCATGGGTGTCCCAGAGAACGTACCGGCTTACTTCCGGGTCCCGGGCATACTGAAAGATATGGGCGGCATCCCGGAATTTTGCTTTTCGGAGAATGAGGCGTTCCGTTTCCAGTTCAGGCAGAGAGGAGAAGACAGACTGGATTTCCCTGGGGGCAGGCGTCTGTGTATCCTCCGGCATAAGCCAGGATTTCAGGAAGGAAAAATAGGACATGCACTGTGGTCCTTTCAAAAACAGGGTTTTTCGCTGGAAAAGCCTGCATACAGAGTGCGCCGGGAGAGCATGCCCGGTTTTTTTTCTGAAAACATGCTGTATGGATGAAAATAGGCTTTTCAGGCGTTTCATGAATGCAGCCGGCTTCTTTGCCCTGCGGCATCCATCCGGGCAGGCATCAGACCCGGGAAGGTTCGTCCATGTATGGACAGAAGGCCCTTTCCATATGCCGTATAAGGCATATGCCTGAAACCCCGGGATGACGGAATATGTCATGATGCCGGACGGATCTGATGTGCTGCTTTTTCAATTCAACGCAGGCGGGCGGTTTCCTGCATGCGGACGCTTTCGTATGGAAGTTCCGCTGCTTTCCAAAATTGACACCCTATTCCAATCAAAGTACAATTGCGGATGATACCGCAGCAAGGAGGTAGCTCGCAATGCAAAATGCGGGAAGGACAATCTGGAAAAAGCTCATGGCGCTCATGATGGCGGTCTGTCTTATGACCGGCGTTGTGACAGTGCCTGCCCGGGCCCAGGAAGACTGGTCAAAACTGACCGTGCTTCTTGCATATGCACTCTCGGAAAACGAGGCTGCATATGTCCAGGCTGAGCCTCTTACCTGGAGAGAAGGACAGAATTTCTGGGCCACTGTGCCGGAAAATGTCCAGGGACTGTCTCTGCAGGTGTTCCATGCAGATCATCCGGATTATACATTTGACCTGAATAATACATATGTTTCGATCAATGCCTTTGATTCCATGGATGGCGTTGAGCCTTTTGTGATCCAGGCGTTTGATGCCCAGGGCCAGATCGTGGATATGTATTCCCTGTATGTTTCCGCCTATCCTGTTCCGCCGGAAGCAGCTGAAGTGCCTGTGCCGGAAGAAGCAGGCGTGCCGGCTGTGCCGGAGGAAGCGCCGGCAGCTGTTCCCGCGGCGGTCAGCCGGGACGTGACGGTGAGATACCAGAGCGTGGACGGCACTGTCCTCAGCAGCCAGACCGTGACGGTTTCGTCGGATATGCCCCAGACGTTCCAGCGCCTTCCCATTGACGGATATACGCCGGTGGATGGCCAGCCTGAGAGCATCACGGTATCCATTGGCATGGACGGAAATGTGTTCCCGGCCGATCCGGTGTTCATCTACCAGCCTGCCCATGTGGCGGCCAGCCGGGAAGTGACCGTCAAGTGGCAGCTGCTGGACGGGAATCTGCTTCAGTACCAGACGGTTACTGTTGTGGAGGGCCAGCCCCAGACGTTCCAGCGGCTTGCCTTTGATGGATATGAGCCCGTGGCAGGCCAGCCGGAGAGCATCACGGTATCCGTGGCCGGCGACGGCACTGTCACGCCCGCGGACCCGACTTTCCTCTACCAGCCTGTCCATGTGGCGGCCAGCCGCGAGGTGACGGTCAGGTGGGCGCTTGCGGACGGAACGCCGCTGCAGGCCCAGACAGCAGTCATCGTGGAAGGCCAGCCCCAGACGTTCCAGCGGCTTGCCTTTGATGGATATGAGCCCGTGGCAG